>CAYXEK010000064.1:0-18608 GCA_964463985.1 uncultured Verrucomicrobiota bacterium | reverse complement strand
GTTCAGGCCCGCATTGATGCACGGGGAACGCGATTGCAGACGGTAATCGCCGGCCAAGGCATCCGCGAAAAGCGGATCATCCTCGATATTGCCCGTACCGTAGGCGGACACGGACGGCGCCGTGCAGGTGTTGGTGAAGGAACCTGCCGCATACGTCCAATTCGAGCCGCTGATGCCGGCAGTGTTTAAATACACGATGGAGTTTTCCACCGACCCGCCGCCCAAATAAACGCCCCCGCCGTTGGTCACCACCGCATTGGAAACGATAGTGGAACTGCGGATTGCGGCCAGGGCGTTTGTCTGGCACACGCCGCCGCCCCGGTTGGCAGCGGTGTTGCCGGCCAACAAACAGCCGGCAACAAGCCCATTGTTAAACACGCCGCCTCCATCGCGCATGGCATAATTATCAATCAACCGGCAATTGACTACCTGGCAACTCGTTGTCACCGTGTAAATTCCGCCGCCATAACCATTCGCGTTGGCGCGGTTTGAAACGAGGGTGCATCCAGAGATGAAGGCATTTTGGGCGTAAATGCCGCCGCCTAAAAATGCGGCATTGCTGACCACGGTGGAATTAGTGATGATCAAACCCGGCGCGGTAGTGCCGGCTTTCACCCCGCCGCCGCGGGATGCCGTAGAGTTGTTGCTGAACACGCATCCGGCGATAATATTCGATCTGGAGTTGCCGCCGCACCATAAACCGCCCCCACCCCATGCCGCCGCCCCGCCGTTTGCGCGATTGCCGATAAACCGGCAATCCAGCACCTCCGACTTTGATAATTGCAAATCCAAGCCACCGCCGGCTTCGCCGGCCAGGTTACCGATGAATGTGCAATTGGAAATCATCGCCGGAATATCGTAGGCGTTCCCAGTCTGATCGGCAATAGACAATCCGCCGCCCGTATAGGTGGCGGTACACTTCACAAACACGCAATTTTTGATGATATTACCAATCGAATTCACCAATAACAGACAGCCGCCGCCACCGGAATAAACATGAGAGTAATAACAGTTGGAAAAAGTCAACCCATCCAGAATCAAGCGGTAGCCACTCATGCCCTGAAATATGCCCTGGCCGTCAATGATCGTGTTTTCCGCGCCGCCGACGCCCTGAATGTGCATTAGGCCTTTATTAGGGACGGCCAACACGTTAGTTATCGCATATGTTCCGTTGGAAACATACACGGTGGAATCATTGGATAAAATGGAGACGGCGTAATTGAGCGTCTGAAAGGCGGTACCCCAAGTGGCGCCGTCGGCGGCATCGCTGCCGTTGGTGGCCACGTAATACGTTCCGGCGGATGCCGCCGGGCAAAGCAGCCCGGCCAGGCATGCGCTCAACCAGGCCCCGCGCAAACGCGAAGCTTTCCGCGTCAGAATTTCCAATTTATTCATGATGTTTGTGCCTCCTGTGAATTTGGGTGTTTGCGTTAAATAACTACAAAATATTAGCGGGTTTGCGAAAATAATCAAGCTCGCCGCTTATGACGCCGCTTTCCTCCGGCTTGGACATGCCAAAGCGGCGGTCAAGCCGCCGCAATCCAAATATCGCTCAGATAAACCGTTTGGCCTCGAATTGCATTCCGCTTTTAAAAATGAACCGGCGATCCGGCGGGGGCAGCCCGCGTCCGCTTTGGTAACCGCGGCGGATTTCTTCCAATCTGGCGGACAGCCGCCGGAGGTCATCGTCATACGCATCCAGACGATCGAGGTGGAATTGCTGCAAGCCGGGCGGGGCCATGGAACCCCGCCAGGCCGCCGCAATGCGCCGGCGCAACGGCGGCACATCCCCGCGCAGAGATTCAAGATTGCGCCGGACGAGTTCCAAATTCCGCGCCACTCCCGGGCGGTCCGGAGGCCGCATTTTTTCAAACTGCCAGTGATTGAAATTCTTCAGGCGATAAGCCCGGCGGTAAAGCTCACGGCATTCCTCAATGAGCAAGACCCGCCGGGCAAACGATTCAAACCGGTCGGCCGCCAGCCGCAGGCATTCCACAAAATACCGGTTGCGGGCAACCCGCGGTTTCCAATCCTCGAGCACCTCCCTGGCGCGCGCGGCCAGCGGAATAATAGCGGCAATCCGGGCGAGGACTTCCGCGCGGCTCAACCGGTCGAGCGCCAGATCTTCGATATCGTACATCAGGCTGACCGCGTCAAAGCGGAACGGGAATCCGCCGCCATTATCGAACACGTTGCACCGGCCCAGGTCCATGGCGGCGCGCGATATGGCATCCGCGTCCGTTCCCAGGAATACCCGGTCAAATTGTGCCAGAAAAGCGCGGCGGCCCGGGGTGCGGGTGTTCCATGCCAGGCCGGCGTGGCGCCAGATGCCCGGCCAGGACTGTTCCATCCAGGAACAATTGAAATTCCAGACGCAGGCGGTATGCGCCACGGTCCGACGCCGGAGCGCGGTATGGCGATCCAGCAAGCGCGCGTATTCCTCAACATTCGCCAGCCGGCAATCGTACGCCGGCAAAACGTTTTCCATCGTATGCACCGCCGAATACAGATGCAGCCGGCGCAACGGCGCCCGGCGCGCAATTTCGCGGAATCCCGGCGCGTCCATGCCGGGCGCGTAAAACCAGTAGGCCAGTTCGATGTCCGGGTCCAGCATGTCCAGCGCCTGCCAGCGCGGCGATTGCGCCGGGGCGGCATGGAAGAAATCGGTCCAGATAAACGGCTGCCTGCCCAGTTTTTTCAGAATACGGCAGACCATGTTGACGTGCCGGGCCCAACTGGCTTCCGCCCCCAGCTTGCGGCAGGCGGGGCATTGCGCGATCGTTTCCACTTCGTCGCAACCCGGGGAAAACCGGCGCGCGGGGAAAAGTTCACATAGCTCCCGTAGGACTTTTTCCAGGAACCGTTCGACCTTGGGATTGCTGGGACAGAAGTTCGTGCCTTGTCCGGCTTCCGACAAGTCCGCATGATGCCGGCGCATGGCCGGGGACCAGTGTCCGAAACAATTAAATACCGGCACGATCTCGACGAATCTTTCCCGCGCGAATTCCACCAGCTTGCGCATGGCTGATTTCGGCATGGCGCCGGGAGGCGCCAGTTCCGGGCAACTTTGCAGCCGCACCGAGGAAAATTCGTCGTAATAAACCAGCGTGTTCAGCTTGCATTCGCTCATGCGTTCGATCACCGATTCCAGGTAATCGGCCCGGATATGCGTGCCCGCCTGAGCCCATTGCCGGCAATCCAGCAGAATGGACCGCACCGGCGCCAGCGGCCAGTCATGGATCAAGACGCATGGCCAGGTCGTTTTGCCCCCCGTATGCCGCGCCAGTTGGACCAGGGTCCGCCCGGCGTAAAAGGCGCCGGCCGGTCCGTTGGCGGCCACTGCAATTCCGGCGGGACTGATATCCAGGGCGTAAGCTTCGGCGCCTTTGCCGGCAATCGCACGCGCCAGCCGCGGAAGAATCCGGTTCAGGCGCTGGGCGCGAGCGGCGGCATGGTCCTGGATCAGCGCCGCTTGAAGCCCTTCCGGCCCTGCGCATGCGGCAAGTATTTGCTCCAGACCGGCGGCGCCGGTCAAACGTACGGCGCGCCTGCCCGCCGGACCGGCCAGGGTGAATGCGCCGCCGCCGAAATTTCCCGCCCGGCGCCGGAGGATTTGCGGGGTTGGAATCAAAGCCAACATTACTTGTCGCTTCCAAAAATTATCCGGCCGAACTTGGACGGATCGCCGGAAACACCCTTCTCGCCGCCCCAGAGCATGACCGTCTTGGCCTTAAAAGAATCCATCCCGCCCTTTTCATCCTGGTCGCCCAGGTGCATGGCAAATCCCATCACCGCGCCGGGCTTGAATTCGAACTCCGGGAAGGCGGCGCGGGGAATTTTGACGATATAAGTATAGCCGTCCGGCAGCAGTTTGGACGCATAGGCCATCCCGGGAATATCCATGCCCCGTTTGGGTTTGGAAACGTGGTGGAACGGCGGCAAAGCCGGGTCCATGCTGGGCGCGAATTTAATATGATACACACCCTCGGTATAAGTGGGCGAGCCCTGGTCAGCCGGCCCGCGCCCATCCAGGAACAACTCGATGCAGTCGCCCTCGTATATGTAAATCGGCTCATTCCGCGCCAGGTTCATCACCTTGTTATCCCGCACGCGCACGGCAATGTACAGATTATCGTCATCGTACTGCACCGCCGCACGGGCGGAGAGATCGTTGGTCCCGGCCCAATCCACGTGCTGATTCATCATGTACAGTTTGGTATAAGGAATTCCCATAATCACCTGTTCCGGATCGTCAATTGCCGCCTGAAATTGCGCCGCATCCCCCCATGGGGAAAGATCGCCGTCAATTTTCAGCGGTGCTTTTGCCGGCAACGCAATGGTGCTAAGCCGGATGGGCAGGATGTCCGACCTGGTTGTCTTGCCGATAAACGCATTATCCGAGGCGAATTCAACCCGCATGACCTGGTTATGCAGGACGCTTTGCGGCACCGCCGCGTCAAATTCCAGGGTGGCGCTTTCACCCGGCGCCAGCCGCGCCTGTCGGCCGGGAATGGCGGCAAACGGTTCAGGAAAGCTTAAAAGCACCGTCCCGCTGATCGCTTGATCCAGCGGATTGCATACCTGAACGCGCACCCGGGCCGACAGGCCGGGGCAGGCATGTTCCGCCGGCGGATAAACGCCCAGCACCGGCGTTTCAGCGGTGGGAATGCCATCAAAACCGGAAATCAAAAGCGGGGTAATGGCGCGCAAGTTGAATTTGATTGCCTTGCCGTTCCGTTCATACGGGAAGGGGTTGGCGTAATGATCCAGCACCCGCAAATCGTTTCCCGCGGCGGTCAGAAACACTTCCGCTTCATCCTGGTCGGTGAAGGCCACCAGCCGGTAATCCGCAGCATCCTTCGCATTTTGGAACAAGTATCCCCGCAAGTACCGGGCGCCCAAGTCCAGGCGGCGCACGAACCGGCATCCATTCAGGAATCCGGTGATGTTGGCATAGGCCGCGGATTCCGGCGAAGGGGTATGCGGGGCGAATTGCAGGTCTGAAATCATGCTGCCGCCGATGGACGACCACCAGAGGGCGTATTTGCAATCCACTGCCATGTTGAGCGTATGCCCGCGCACGGCCCGGAACGCGCCGGTATGCCAGTCCACAAACGAAATACGTCCGCGCTTGGTGTAAAACTCCGGCATATCCTTACCAACGATGGAATCATCAAATTCCGCGGCCGTCATGGGGTATCCATCCTCATGCAAGGCCAATCCCAGCAACTGGTAGCAGCCGTATTCCGTATTGGCCCAGCGCCAGGGCCGTTCCGGCCGGCCGGCCGCCGCGCCATCCTGAAGCGCCTGGAGCAGAAATCCGGCATAGGGTTCCAGGACGGACTCGTCGGAAAGTTGCAGGTTGCCCGCGCCCCCTACCCATCCGTAAGGATGGAACGTGTAGATATCGGCCTTCCCGGCCGCTTCCCTGGCGACGCCTCGCGCCCAATCATGGTATCCGGAATAATTGCAGGCCACCTTGATTTCCGGGTCCACGGCATGCAATTCATCGGCGGTGATGGCCACGAGCCGGCCATAATGCCGCGGATTAGACCGACCGTATGCCTCGCCGAAGACTTCGTAGTCATGCACCTTGCCCTTATAGCGTTCCGCGAGCGAGCGAGCGTATTTTTTCCAAAGCGCCATGCCCTGAACGTCATCCGTGTCCGGGTAATAATATCCCAGGTACCCCTGGCTTTTGACTTGTTTCCGGAACCACTCCGGCGGGTCGTCCAGCATGATGATGGGGATGGTGCCGGCGGCCAGCAGGCTGTTGACCTTCAAGTCCAGCCGGTCGAAATACCACTCGTCCTCTTCCGGCTCCAGCGCCGCCCAGCCGTCGTAATGAATCAAACCCCACTTCTGGTACGTCGGCGCATTCACCCCCTTGGCCACCGTGAATCCGCTGCGCATCTCCTCCCCCGTGCAATCCCGGGGATTCACCGCCAGCGTCCTGGCAAATTGGATTTTCGTCTCCTGCAGCACGCAGCCGCCATCCAGCAGCTTGAACTCCCCCCAGAACAGCCCATGGGCCGCCAGTTCCTCCATCCCGAACGGAACCATCGTCAGTTCCCCCGCCCGCGCCGCCACCGGCACTTCCCTTTCCAATACCAGCCGCCGGTCCAGGTCTTTCACCGCCCCGCGCAGCCGCAGCGATTTTTCCGAAGCGCCCGCGTTCAACACCGCCCACTCCAGGCGCGCCGGCTCGCCGGCGCGAAACGTGGCGTCCACCCGCCCGACATGCGCGGCCATCCGCACAACATCCCCCCCGCCCTTCACCCATCCCCGCGCCGCCAGCGTCCCTTCCATCCCGGCGTAAAACACCGTGTTGGAATCCACCTGCCACGCCGCCGGCGCTTGATGCATCGCCTTGATTTCCGCCTCCGTCAACGCCCGGTCCAGCACCAGCGCCTCGTCCACCAGCGTGCCATGCGGCGAGCGCATGCTCACAAACAAATCGCCCGCCGGCCGCGCCGGCGCCCCGCCCGCACCGTATTCCTTCTCGTATATCTTTTCGCCGTCCAGCCACGTCTGCTCACGCTCCGGCGTCCAGGTGAATACCGCATGGTGAAACGCCCGGCAGAAATCGTTGCTCAACCACCGCGCCCCCCCAGGATACACCAGGCGCTGCCGCTCACGCCCCCCCGCATGGCTGACCCCAATCCCCCCGATCTTCCCAAGCTGCAGCGGCGTCTGCCCGTCGTAATGCCCCGAACGGGTCGGCTTGAACCAGCAGGCCATTGTCCCGGACGATGCGTTCGTCACGCTAAACCACACCGGGTATTCCAGCGGCGCCCCGGTAAACAACCCCAGGCACCGGCCAACCGGCCCCGCCGGAAACCAGGCCGCCCCCGGATCATCGGCATAGCTCTCCGGTATCTCCACCAGCCCGGCTATTGCCGGAAGGCCGCCCATCAACAACGCCAGAATCAACGCGCCTAAAATCCGCCAGATGCTGGTTTTCATTTTTTCTCCGCCTGTGTGTTAGTTTGTGAGTGTGCTGGCATTATCAACGTCGCAGATCAAAGTCAACCGCATGCGCGCGGGCAGGCCGGACGGTGTGAATTTTGAGTTAACTTCAATCATGTTCCCGCCCGGATCCAGTACAAGCGCATTGGCCAGTAATGTTGAGGTTTCCACCAATTCGCCTCCTGAATCGAACCGCCGGCAGCAGCCGGTATTGTCAAGCTCAACATAATCGCCCGTGCCGATATCCATTGGAATTTTCAGGAAATTTTTACCAACCATCATTTCAGGCTGGCGCATAACCATTGGCGCCAACGGCAAGGCGCGGATGGGGCTGATGCGCACCGATACGTTCCGGTCATCGGGGATATTGTTCAACCAGAGGTTAAGTCCTTCAATCTGTTTGAAATCAACCTGCGAGCGGTAAAGCTTATAAAGGTTGCCGGAATAAGGCCAGCCGTAATCATCCAGCCGGGCGCTTTCCGCCTCGACCAGTTCCACGTACCGCCAGCCGGTAAAATCCAGCACGACATAATGGTCGGCAAACCCGCTGATATGGCGCGGACTGACCAGTTGGGCGTTTAACACTGCGCCGCTGCCGTCGCCTTCCACCCAGAACCCCAATCCCAGCCGATCGCCGGTTTCCAGTTGCCCGTCCCGGCCGATGGCCGCCCAGTCTGATTGGCGTCCGGCAGTTTCGGTTTGCGGTCGGCATAAATTCAATGGTGGATTGAATTTTTTTCCAATCCGCGTCCAGGCCGGTTCCGGTCCAGGGATGGAGCGCATGCCGTGCGCTTCCGGCGCCGGCCGCGCGCCGCCCTGCGCGCCGGCGGCGCGGCGCAGGCGCCTGGCCTGGTAACGGGCGGCGCGGGGACGCAAAGCGTCGCCGGTGTTTTCAACGGAAAATTCGCACTCATAATCCGGCTCGGCCTCTGCCGCGCTGAATTCATGCGCATCGGTAAAATCGGCGAGAGTGATGCCGCCGTCGGCATCATAAGGCATGATTGAAAACAGCGGTTCCAGGCGCAGCATGACCGGCTGTCGTTTTTTCTGATGAACGATATGCAGTGCGGCCGACTTGCCGGCCGGCGAAGTCATGCGATATTTTTCGGTATGCCGGGGCTGAAAAACCTGCCGGCCGTCATCCTGTCTGATCAGCTTGAATTCCGCGCCGGGCTGCGCCAATGCCGCCCGGGTTTTCCGGTCAACCGCGCCGGCCAGGCGCAGGGTCTCATAATCCCTGATGATCCGGGCGGCGGCCTGATTCGCGGCGCCGGCAAAAAACTGATCCGGATTCATGTCAGGCCCCACCAGCGACAGGCCGGCGCCGGTCCCCAACGCCTTGCCGCACCAGTATTCCACATCCTCGAGGAACATACGATCGCCCTGGATGCCGGCCCAGCGCGAATCGAGCGTGCTCGACCACCAGCCAAGCTGCGCGGGCAGCATGATGCGTTCGCCGCTGAGGTTTGCGGCCGCATGGTGGTCCACGAAACGCCTGTAATTTTTGGTCGGGTAATCCCAGGCGCCGATCCGCGAGCGCACCACCCACAAATGGTGGTGAAATGTGGCCATTTCCAAAAGCAGCGGCCGCTGCAGGCGCCGGCAGAATTCATACACATACCGGGCGCCGTAATGCCAGCCCAGCGCCGGATCGCCCAACCGGTCCTCTCCGTCCAGGCCGTCGAAGTACGCCATGTCAAACCCGCATTCATTCACCAGTTCCGCGGCGGCGGCGGCGATTTCCGGCAGCAGGTCCGAATGACCGCCCGGGACGAAATGCCCCCAGACTTGCGACAGCCGGGCGACCGGCGCGCCAGCCCGGTGCGGCCGGGCGGCAGTACCCCAAGCGCCGCGTTTACACCCCGTGAAGGCCCAGACGCCTTCCTGCCGGACGGCCTGGAATTCGATCAATTCCCCGTCAATTTGCAGCGTCAGGCTGTTGTCGCTCCGGGCGGTCGGACTGGGGTTGATCTCCGCCAGACTTTCCGCCACCGGCGCCACCGGCGCATCGGCGGAAAGCGGGCCGGCCAGATGATAAACCGCATCCTTCGCCAAACGCGCATCCGGCCGGGGGGTGATCCAGCGCGAGTTGCCGTCAATTACGAAAGATAGCGAATGAAAACCGGCCAGGATGCCGGCCGCATGCAACTTGTCAATCACGGCTTTAAGGCTGGCGCGCCCCCGCGGGTATAATTCGGGGTTGGCCTTAAAATCGCCGTGGCGGTAGGCTCGGTAGCGGCCGTAAATATTGAGCTGGCTGATGCCCAATGTCCGCAACACCCGGATATAATCATCCACGTTGGACTCGGTCACCCCCCGATCGAAAATATACGAGCCGCGGTTGACGGGGGCATCCAGCGCCCAAGGTCCGCCCAGGGGCGAGTGCGGCAGTTCCGGCGCGTCCTGCACCGCCTGCTGCAGCGCTTCCCGTAATGCGGCGCGCGGGCAGACCATGACGGCGGCCCGGGCGCCAGTGAAAGCCAACGCGCGGAATGCGCGCGCACTCAGACGGTTCTGGTCGCCGGGAAAACCTTCGACCTTGGTCCTTATGTTAAGCGCCAGGGCGCAGGCGGCCAGAGCCTGCGCCTGCAGACGGTCCGCTTGCAGCGGTATATCCAGGAACAGTATTTCTTCAACATCCGGATCGGATACCTGCCGGACTTCCGCAACGAAATAATGCGGACAGACGCGGAAAGCCAACCTGGCGGTCGCGCCGGACTCGCCGAATCCAAGCTCCAGACCGTCCTGGGTGCCGCGCGCGAATGTGGCCGGATATTTCCGGCCTGCTTTGATGATCGAGGCTGCAGCCGGTTCCCCGGCGCAGACATTGGCGGCGGCCTGGCCGGCGCCGAAATAAATGACGCGGCCGCGGTCGTTGATTTGCAGACGCGCGAATGAATTTGTGAAGGACAAATGTTTCATGAAGCATAATCCATGTTGCAGACGGCAGTATACCCACAAAAAGCGTTTTGGGAAAATCAATCCAGTTCAATAAAACGACGGTTTAATTCATACTTACGATTAAGGATGCGCAGCAGGCAAGGATGGCATGCGTCGGTAAACCTGCCGGCCGAATTCCGGCAGATGGCCGGGCAGGAAAAACATGCCGCCGCCCCTCCAGCGCCGGCCGCCGGCCAGGAAATGCAAAACCGCCTGCTGCAGGCTGGTGCGGGCGGGCGTCACTCCCGGCCGGACATCATCCTGCTGGAAGATGAACCAGAACCCGTCCTTGCCGGAGGAAGGCACGGGGAAAAGGTATAATTCGCGCTGGAACAAAACCAGGTTTGACGATGCCGACAGGATTTCTTCCAGTTGGTTGTTGAAAATCCATGAGTTGGATGAAATAGCCTTGATCGGCGCATCCGGGAAGCGTTCCAGGTAAAAATTTAATGCCAGGCGCAGCGACTCGGAGCATTTTGCCGGATGCATGCCGCCGCCGGCGGGAATGTGCAAATCCAAGGTCCAGTCGTCTTTGCCGAATACAAGATTCCATTCGGCCAACGGCAAACGCACTGCGCGCCGGAGCGCCATGCCCCGGGGATCAATCGGCGCGCCGATAACCGCGTCATTTTCCACCCGGAGAGATGACTGCCATCCGCCTGCGCCCTGTTCTGCGGGACCGCCGGCTTGGCGATATCCTTCCGCGGTAAACCAGGCGCCATCCGGCGCCAACGCCTGAACCCGGCCATCCGCGCGGTTGGCATACACTTCCACTTCGCCGCTGAATTGCTGGCGCACATATTCAAAACGTCCCAACCGGCAAACCACGCCGGTAAGGTAATGGCGCATCCAATGCAATCCCGTGGTAAAGGTTCCCCGGCGGCCGTTGTGAGAATCGCAATACAAGTCCGCGCGGGTCTTGATGCCCCGGCAAGTCGCATCAGTCATCGTTGCCGGAAAATTCAGCCGCCGATGCGCTTCAATAATCAGGGGCACCCCGCCCAATGCCAGGAGCAGGTAAAACAAGCCGGCGGCATCGCCCATGCCGCGGTTTAATTCCGGCCATTTCGCCATTTTGGCGCCCGGATATTCAGGATGCTCATAAAGCAGGCGATAACAATGCCCCATCAGGAAGCTCAGCGCGGGCGACGCTGCAACACGCTCCGCCGCGTCCAGCAAGGCCGCCTCATCCGGCGCATCAAATCCGCAGCGTCGGCAACTATCATGGATGGCGCCCGGATCCAGGCAAGGCGGGGGAAGCGCGGAGTGGACAGACGGCGTGATCCCATCATTCCGCAGCGCCTCCGCCGATGATGATGCATGCAGCAGCCGCAGCGACTCGTCAAGCGACCTGCAACATTGTGATTTTTTTGCTGATTTATTCATTCCCGGAAGATACAATCATGGGCCTTGAATGTTCATATTCTCGTAATTGACCTGATAATTTGAGAACCTTAATATGCCGGACGCTATTACCGCTCAAACCCGGCGCCTGCCGGCCAAGCAATACAATTACTTCAACGGCCTGCGTCATTTCAATCAAGGTTTGCCCAACAATATCATCTGCTTCCGCCGGACGGATAACCTGCGTTCCAACTTTCAATCGCGGCATCACCGGTTTGTGCTGGTGGCCAACCTGATGACGTCCGGCACGGCCGTTTTGAACGGCCAGAACGTATCCCTGCCGCAAAATTTCGGACTCCTGATTTTCCCCCACCAGACGCATTCATTCCAAGCGCCGCGCCGCCTGAACTGGCTCTATGTCACCTTCGAAATGGACCAGCCCGGCTGGCTGCAACCCCTGCACAACAATCCCGTCCCGCTGGCGAAGCCGTGCCTGAAGATGCTTGCCGACCTGCTGCAAATCTACCTGCGGCAGCGCGAAATCCCCGAACGGGGGTTCCGCTGCGCCTTGTCACTGGCCTGGGCGCTCCATGCCATGCTGGCGGCAGCCGGCCCAACATCATCTTCCCGACCGGCTTCGGACAAAGCCAGCCATGAAATGCTGGTGGAAACCATCAACCATTACGTTTATGGACATCTTGACACCCGCCTGACCATCCCGGCCATTGCCGGGGCCGTCGGCTTAAGCCCCAGCCACCTCCGGGCGATGTTCCGCAAAAAACTGAAGACCAGCCTGGGGGTATATGTCCGCAACATCAGGATTGACAGGGCGGTAAATCTTTTGACGGGCACCGACCGCCTGGTCAAGGAAATCGCCTTCGCCACCGGCTTCGCTTCCACCGCTTCCTTCATCATGACTTTCAAACGGATGGTCGGCGCCACTCCCACCCGGTACCGGCAACGGCTTAACGCGCCTGCCACAAATCCTTCCAATCACCGAGCAAATCGCCGGGAATCAGCGACTCCACCTCAAACTCGCGCCGCTGATTGACCGCGCTGGTCGCGGCATAGCCCACCGCCTCGGCGGCCAATGCCTGCATGACCGTGGTGCGCGGATTTGCGAGCGCGCCCCGGGCCAACTGCAGGAAATGCCGCGCCACCGCCGGGCCGGCATTGTAATGAATGCGGCCGAGATAATCGAATTGCCAGGTCTGCGCATCATGGGCAGTGCCGTAACGCGGGTAAACGCCAATGCGGCCGCGCTTATGCTGTTCCGGGAGCGAATACGACACCTTCATCACGCCCAGCAATCCCGTCACTTCATACTCGCGGGTGGAGTAACTTGACGGCGAGAAATAGCTGTGAGTGTATGTGGCTATGACCCCGCGTTCGCATTCGATCAGGCATGAAGCGCTGTCGGGCACATCAATCCCGCGCGAAAACACGCAGGCATCGGCCTGGTTTTGCTTTTCCATATCCACCGCCCAGCCATTCAATATCTGCTGGTTGGATACGCTTTCCGGGCATTCCATGCGTTCCGGGCATTGGGAACATTTTAAATCATCGGGCTTGTCGCCGCCGAAGGCGTACCGCCCGCCCATGGCCGCCACCCGGATCGGGCGCAGCCGCAGCCAATCCAGCAGGATGTCGAAATCATGGGTGGCTTTTTCAATGAACATGCCCCCGCCGCCGCGCATGGTGCGCCGGAAAGTGCGGTACATGGCATTGCCGTAGGAACAATGCTGGATGAAATTGGCTGAACAAATCCGGCCGATGGCGCCCCGTACCAGCAATTCCCGGGCTTGCTCGGAAATCGGGCTGTAACGCATGCAATGATCCACCATGATCGGCGCCGCGTAACGCTTGGCGCAGCGCGCGACTTCGATGATTTTATCCCATGTCGCCTCCAGCGGCTTTTCTAGCAGGATGGGAATACGGCACCCTTCCAATTCGCGCAGGCAATCAAGATGAACATGGTTCGGGGCGGCGATCACGATGCCGTCCAAGCCGGTTTGCTGGAGCATCGCGCGGATTGACGCAAACCGCGGCGGCCGGCGTTGAATTAAATCAGCCCCTGCCTGATAGGCGGCATCGTCCGGCTCAACCACGCCGGCAATTTCCGCCAGCCCCGCGGCCGCGGCCAGAAGGTCCTGCGCTAAATGCCGGCCCATCCGTCCGAATCCGACAATGCCAAGGTGAATCGTTTTCATAATTTTTTCATCGCTTCAGGAACACCACCCGGCCGAAATGCGCGGGGTTGGCGTCGGCTTCCACGTCGCCGGTCCAGCGCAGGCGGCTGCGGACCAGGCTGCGCTCGGACTTTGGCTCGTCGCGGTCGGTCGCCGCCAGATCAAACCCGAAGGCATTGCCCGGCACTGCTTCCTGGCGGAACTTGAAATTGTACAGCGGCGCCCGGACTTCCAAGGTATAACCATTGGTCAACGGCGCAGAAGCATAGGCCATGGCTTCCAGGCAATTATCCCGCGGCCGCAGCCAGTGGCAGGCCGGCGCCGGCAATGATTTCACCGGCGGCGTAAAGACTACATGGAAAACGTCCGGAGTATAGGTATCGCCGGCCTGTCCGGCCATGGCCCGGCCGTCCAGGAAAAATTCAACCGCATCGCCGGTTTCGGCTGTGGCCGGGCTGGCGCTGTTGGTGTTTGCCAGGATGTCGTCATAAACCCGGACGGCAAAATAGAGATTCGAGGCGTCATACCGGATGGCCGCCCGCGCCGCCGCATCCGCCGGCCCGCGCCAGTCCACCAGTTGGTTGTTCAGGTAGCTTTTGGTGAACGGGATTCCTTCCACGACCTGGGCCGGCCGGTCAATCTTGATCGCGAACGCCGCCGGATCGCCCCATTCGGACAGGTCGCCGTCAATGACCGGGGCATTGGTCGTCCAAGCCGCCGGCGCGCTCAGGCAGACCGGCAGAATGCCCAGATAAGTCACAGTTTGGAGCGGCCCGGCCGGCCCGGCCAGGGTCGCCTGCATGTCCTGTTTGTCGGAAATACCGGTCGGAACTTTGATCGTGAAATCCACGGTGGCAGTCTGCCGCGGCCCCGCTTCCACCGGCAGGCCGGGCGGCTGCTCAAACCCGGGCGGCAACTCCACGGTTACCACGCCCCGCAATGGTTCCGGCATGGGATTGAAAATTGCCGCCCTGACCAGGGCGGTTTTGCCGGGGTAAACCTGCCGCTCAACGCTGGCCGCCGTCAGCACCGGAGCGCTGACAGTCGGCATGCCCGCAATGCCGGTAACGTAAAGCGGGGCATTGGGATGAAAATCCAGCCGGTAAATGCCGCCGTATTTTTCCGTGGCGACGGCATTGCCGTAAATGTCCAGCACCTCCACCTCCGCGCCGGCCAGTTCCAAGTACACCGTGGCCGAACGATGCGCGAGGATTTCATCCGTCCAGGCGGCAATGATGAATTCGGCTCCGCGCTTGAACAGATAGCCCTTCAACGACGCCGCGCCGCCCAAATCCATGCGCCGCACAAATTCCGTTCCGGCGAGGATGCCGACAGCGTTGGCGTAGGATACCGAAGCCGGCGAAGGAGTGTGCGGCGCGTATTGCAGGTCGGAAATCATGCTGCCGCCGATCGAAGACCACCATAATGCATACTTGACATTCAGCGCCAGGTTGAGCACATACCCGCGCACCGCGCGAAAGGCGGTGGTGTGCCAGTCGGTGAAGGAATCGCGCCCGCGTTTGATGAAAAACGCCGGCATTTCGCGCCCCGGCAGGCTGGCCTCGAATTCCGCCGGCGTCATGGGATAGCCATCCTCGCGGATGCCCCAGGCCAGCACCTGGTAGCAGCCGTATTCCGTGTTCGCCAGCACGGGGTTGGCGCCGGCGGCCTTGAGCATATCCAGGATTGGCGCCAGCCGCGCATCATCCTGCAATGATCCCGGGTCGCGTCCGCCGACAAAGCCATAGGGATGGATGGTATAATAATCCGCCTTGCCGGCCGTTATTGCCGCTACTTTCTTGCTCCAGGGGCTATGCGATATGTTGCATGCCACGCGGATGGCCGGATCAACCGCATGCAGTTCTTCCGCCGAAATATTGACCAGCTTGCCATAATGATCGGCGTCGGAGCGGCCGTAGGCCTCGCCGAAGATTTCATAATCATGCACCAGCCCCTTGTAGCGTTCGGCCACCGTCCGGACATAACGCCGCCACTTCGCCATGGCGGCCTCGTCATCGGCATCGGGATAATAATACCCGTCTAGCACCGCCGTGTTTCCGGTTTGTTTCCGGAACCACTCCGGCGGGTCGTCCAGCATGATGATGGGGATGGTGCCGGCGGCCAGCAGGCTGTTGACCTTCAAGTCCAGCCGGTCGAAATACCACTCGTCCTCTTCCGGCTCCAGCGCCGCCCAGCCGTCGTAATGAATCAAACCCCACTTCTGGTACGTCGGCGCATTCACCCCCTTGGCCACCGTGAATCCGCTGCGCATCTCCTCCCCCGTGCAATCCCGGGGATTCACCGCCAGCGTCCTGGCAAATTGGATTTTCGTCTCCTGCAGCACGCAGCCGCCATCCAGCAGCTTGAACTCCCCCCAGAACAGCCCATGGGCCGCCAGTTCCTCCATCCCGAACGGAACCATCGTCAGTTCCCCCGCCCGCGCCGCCACCGGCACTTCCCTTTCCAATACCAGCCGCCGGTCCAGGTCTTTCACCGCCCCGCGCAGCCGCAGCGATTTTTCCGAAGCGCCCGCGTTCAACACCGCCCACTCCAGGCGCGCCGGCTCGCCGGCGCGAAACGTGGCGTCCACCCGCCCGACATGCGCGGCCATCCGCACAACATCCCCCCCGCCCTTCACCCATCCCCGCGCCGCCAGCGTCCCTTCCATCCCGGCGTAAAACACCGTGTTGGAATCCACCTGCCACGCCGCCGGCGCTTGATGCATCGCCTTGATTTCCGCCTCCGTCAACGCCCGGTCCAGCACCAGCGCCTCGTCCACCAGCGTGCCATGCGGCGAGCGCATGCTCACAAACAAATCGCCCGCCGGCCGCGCCGGCGCCCCGCCCGCACCGTATTCCTTCTCGTATATCTTTTCGCCGTCCAGCCACGTCTGCTCACGCTCCGGCGTCCAGGTGAATACCGCATGGTGAAACGCCCGGCAGAAATCGTTGCTCAACCACCGCGCCCCCCCAGGATACACCAGGCGCTGCCGCTCACGCCCCCCCGCATGGCTGACCCCAATCCCCCCGATCTTCCCAAGCTGCAGCGGCGTCTGCCCGTCGTAATGCCCCGAACGGGTCGGCTTGAACCAGCAGGCCATTGTCCCGGACGATGCGTTCGTCACGCTAAACCACACCGGGTATTCCAGCGGCGCCCCGGTAAACAACCCCAGGCACCGGCCAACCGGCCCCGCCGGAAACCAGGCCGCCCCCGGATCATCAGCATAGCTCTCCGGTATCTTCACCGGCCCGGCTATTGCCGGAAGGCCGCCCATCAACAACGCCGCCGCCAACGCCGACATCAATTTTCGTTTGCTCATTTTGGGGCTAGCCTCTCATTTAATGCAGTCAACCGGGGCGGGGGCGCCCCGGCGCCAAAACTTGTCGGAGCGGATCTGACTTGAACACAAGCCATGATTATTCAAACCATTAATTATTTTTCACCGGCCTTATCCAATCTGACAACGGATAACAATACATTCCGCCATGGTAACCGCCAGAATATCCCGGTCAGCAGAACGATTATCCTGTTAAGCATTGCGACTGCCTGCAGCCTCGATTCGGCTGGCATTGTAATGAGTCGCTCAATAATGGGCGCATCTGCGATTCGTTGCAGGTTTCGGAAATGAGGTCGGACCCAACTGGGCTGCGGCTCACCCGGAGGGTTCGCCCCACCGGCCGAAGACCCGGCATGCAAGGTGGGGCGAACCCTCCGGGTGAGCCGGGCTGTTTCTGTGTTTGGACGCTCCATGTTGTAACTGGTCGCAGACGCGCTCCTCAACAAAGGCGTTGGAAGTATTCCCTTGACATCCGCTCGAATGATGATAAATGAACATTATCAGAATGTTTCTGCCGGGTAATATAACGGCGTATCGTTGCGCAGAAAAGGAGAAAACATGTTAAAACATTCAGCGGCGATGCTCGGGGCAATTCCGGCAATCCTATGGGCAACCTGCGTCATCGCCCAGATGCCCTTGATGGGGGATGTGCAAAGCTCCTTCGATACGGCCGAAGCTCCTGTCCTGAAAGTCTATTCCGCAGAGGAAGGCGGACACCGTTTTGTGGCCTACCTGGTCAAATGGAAAAACGCCGAGGTGATTGTTAGCGACCCTCTGGGTCAAAGCCAATTTAAGCAAGGCGACAAAATCAGTTTCATGGCACAGAAAATCAGCCTGCCGGAATCGCAAATGAAGGTCTCAATTTTGAATTTTACCCTGCTCGATGTCCACCCGCCGGAGAATGCCGGAGCGGATCCTGAAGAAGAATCCATTACACCGGCCGAACACAAGCGCCAGATGAAGCTTGTCCAGGGCGACCTGGACGCGGCAAAGACCGGGGAAGAACGATTCTACGCTTTGAACAAGGCCGCCAGGAGTGCCTGGCAAAAAGGCGAAACGGAAAAGGCCCGGGCGCTGGCAACCGAACTTGAGGGCCTTGCGCCAAAGTATAAAAACAACTGGAACTACGGCAATGCGGTGCAGGATGCGAACCAGGTGCTGGGATTGATTGCGCTGGACGCCGGCAATATAGCCGAGGCGAAGCAGCGGCTCCTGGCCTCGGCCGACAGCCAGGGTTCACCGCAAATGAATTCTTTCGGGCCCAACATGCAGCTCGCCAGGGCGCTGCTGGAGCAAGGCGAACGGGATGTCGTCCTGGAGTATTTCTCGCGCTGCGGCGCATTCTGGGAGATGGGCAAGCCGCAGCTAGCCGCGTGGACGGCGGCGGTTAAGCAAGGCGAGATTCCGGCATTCGGAGCAAACCTGAACTATTGACGGCCGGAATAAACCCGGGAAATTAAGCCAGCGGACGGATACAGGAATCTTCACTGCCAGCCGTTTGGAAGTCTGCAAGCAAAGGATGATGCCATGACTACGGGAGCCATGTGGGGATGGATTGGCGGCGTTACGGGCGGTTTGATCGGCCTCGCCGGTGGTATTATCGGCACTTATTTCAGCATCAAGCATACCAACGGTCCCAGAGAGCGTTCCTTCATGATCAAATCGGCAATGATTTGCTGGGCCGCAATCCTGATCTTTCTCGGGCTGCTGCTTGCGCTGCCCAGTCCCTACCGATGGTTGATGTGGCTTCCCTACAGCGTTTTGCTGCCGTGCGGCATCATCTACGGCAACCGCCGGCAAAGGATAATTGCACGCGAGGAATCGCAGGC
>CAYXEK010000063.1:13399-18647 GCA_964463985.1 uncultured Verrucomicrobiota bacterium | reverse complement strand
GCGCGCGCGGCGGAACCCGGCAGCGTGCAAGTGGCATCGCTTTTCAAAACCGAAAGGTATCCTGCCGTCTGGCAATTGACATCCACCGTAACCGCCCGAACAAGCGCTCCCCTGGATAAAATTCTCCAGGCCGCATTCCCGCCCGCATCCATCACCGGCGCGCCGAAACGACGCACCATGGAGATTATAGCCGACCTCGAAACATCGCCCCGGCGGATTTACACCGGCGCTGTGGGTTTTATATCGCCCGGCCGCCAAGCGCAGTTCAACGTCGCCATCCGCACCGTCTTGATCCACCGGCCCACCGGCAGCGCGGAATACGGTATCGGCGGGGGGATTGTCTGGGATTCCACGCCCGCGGCGGAGCACCGGGAAAGCCTGGCCAAGGCAAAAACGCTGACGCCGCAGCCGCAGGATTTCGATCTGCTGGAAACCATTTTGTGGTCGCCCGGCGCCGGGTTTGCCCTTTTGGATTACCACATGGAACGCCTGGCGCGGTCGGCATTCTATTTTAACTTTCAAATCGATCCCCGGAAAATCCGGGCTGAACTGGCGGACATCGCCGCCGGGCTGCCCCCGGAAAAACACCGGGTCCGATTGTTGCTGTCACGACGTGGAAGAACGCGCTGCGAAGCAGCTCCGCTGAATGCGGCGGCCCTGCAATTCGGCAGCGTGGCGCTGGCCCGGAAACCCATAGATCGCCGGGACGTCTTCCTTTACCATAAGACCACGCGCCGCATCGCTTACGAAACGGCCCTGAAGATGCGGCCCGGCGCCGCCGATGTGCTCCTTTTTAATGAACTGGGACAGATAACCGAATCCACCCTGGCGAATGTGGCGGTGGAGTTTGACGGGAAGCGGTACACGCCTCCGGTGCGATGCGGTCTCCTGCCGGGCACGCAACGCGCCCGGATGCTCAATCAGGGCCTGTTGCAGGAGCGCATCATCAACATCGAAGAACTGCCCGGCAGTCGCGGGGTATACCTGTTGAATTCCGTGAGGGGGATGCAGAAAGTCAGAATCCGCACGCCATGACGCCCGCCGCGCCGTTTAAACCCAAACTGACAAATTGCTTGACAATAAATGGCAATTTTATTAGTTAACGCCTGTTGTTTTTTTGATGCGGAATTGCGGAAGTCTTCAGCGGCGGCACTGCAAGTTGTTTAAGGCATGTTTTTTACAGAATGGATCATCATATGAAGTCTTGGCGCCTGATAACCGATTTCAGCCGCGTTGGCATTGCCTGCCTGATGGCCATGCTGTTCTGGTGCGGCGCCGGCTGCGAAAGCGGCGGCGGCGGGAGCAAACACGATAAAGCCTCGATTGATTTCGGCGCCAACGATCCGAACGTGTACGTGGCCCTGGGTGACAGCATAACTGGCGATATCAATTACGGAGTCGCACCCTACCCGCCTCGCCTGGCCGGCATGCTGGGTCAGACGGTCATCAATGAAGGCAATGGCGGCGAGACCAGCGGCGGCGGCGCCAGCCGGGTGAACAGCGTGCTGGCCCGCCACAAGCCGGGATACCTGCTGATCCTTTACGGCGCCAACGATCTGTTGCACGGCCGGGACCAGGCAACCACGATCGGCAATTTGCGCTACATCATCCAGGCGGCAAAAAACAATAAAACCGTGCCGGTAATTTCCACCCTGACCCCCATGACCGGCGACTACCATCTCTGGGACAGCGGCGAACAACGCCTGAGCAACGCCATCCGCGCCCTGGCAAACGAGGAAGGCGCATGGCTGGTGGATGCGGCCGCGGAATTCGACCATGATCCGGGCTACATGTCCATTGACGGCCTGCACCCCAACGATGCCGGCTGCCAGTTGCTGGCGCACGCGTTTTACGACGAAGTCAATTGAGTCGCTTCCAAAAGTCAGATTTTGAAAGCAGTATTCAGTATCCAGAAGAGCAGTCAGAATCGCAAAAGATATAAGACATTGACAGCAAATATCTTGTATTTATTATGAATTCTGATCCCTGAATTCTGAATTCTTTCAAAAGTCAGGTCAGCCCCAGCACGCGCAAGGCTGCATCAACCTTGCCCAATGGCGCTGAAACCTGCAGCCCCTGCACGGTGCCGGAAAGGCGGTCGCGCAATTCGCCGGCAATGGCGGCGCCTTCCTGCAACCCTTCTTCCCTGGTCTGGCAACGCGCCATGCGTTGCAGGATCGCCGGCGGCACAACCACGCCCGGCACATGCTGATTCATGAACTCCGCATTGCGCAAGGATGTCAGAGGATAAATGCCGGCAATGATCGGAATTTGACGCGGGCAGCGCTTGACGCGGTCCAAAAAACGCAGCAGGGCATCCGGATCGAACACCGGCTGCGTAATGGCGAATTCCGCGCCGGCGTCAATTTTCGCGTAAAACCGCTCGATTTCCCGCTCCATGTCCAGGGCCATGGGGTTGGCGCCCACCCCGACCAGCATGGTTGCCGGCGGGTCAATCGGGTGCCCCGCCGCGTCGCAGCCGGCATTCAGATTGGCTGCCAGGCGGCATAAACCAATCGAATCCAGGTCAAATACGCCTGTGGCATCGGGATAATCGCCCAACTTCGGCGGATCGCCGGTAATCAACAGCCAATTATGCAAGCCTACCGCCTGCGCCCCCAGCAAGTCCGCCTGCATGCCGATCAAATTGCGGTCGCGGCAGCAATAATGCGGCAAACATTCAATGCCGGCTTCCCGCTGCGCCAGCATGGCGGCGATCGCCACTGAAATCCGCGCGCTGGCCCGCGGGCCATCTGGTAAATTCACCGCGTCCACCCCGGCGCTCCGGCAAAGCCGGCAACGCTCCAGAAACGCCGGCACGCCCGCAGCGGAGCGGGGCGGCAGAATTTCCACCAGCCGCACCGGCGCGCCGGAAGCCAGTTTGGCGCCCAGGGCCGATTTTTCCGCCATGGATTTGGCCGGGCGGGCAGCGGCGCCGGCAGGAACTGCCGCCGCGGCTATCCGGGCGTGTTCCTTCACGCCGCTGAGCGATTTGACCGCCCGCACGGCCAGGCGCAAGTGTTCCGGCGTGGTGCCGCAGCATCCCCCCACCCCGCGCGCCCCCAGTTCAATATATCGCTTGGAGAATTCCGTGAAAAACTCCGGGCTGTTCAGATAAAGGATACGGCCGCCGATTTCATTGCCGCCGCCGGCATTCGGCATGACGACCACCGGCTTGGAAGTGCGGCGCAAAACGCGTTGCAGCGGATGCAATATTTCCGCCGGACCCATCCCGCAATTCAACCCGATCCAATCAACGTTTCGGTCGGCGTCCAGCACGCCGGTCCATACCGCTTCGCGGGAAGTGGATTCGGCGCCCGGCGGGCATTCCACGGGCACGAACGACGCCAGCACCGGCAGTCCGCGGCGCGCCGCCGCCCGCGCCGCCAGTTGCAATTCGCGGCAGTCGCGGAAGGTTTCCAGCACCGCTAATTCCGCGCCGGCGACGGCCAGCGCGGCGAGTTGTTCGTCGAAAGCCGCTTCCACGTCCGGCGCCAGTTCCGGCGTGCAGGCCTGGCCGGCATTAAGGCAGGGACCGACGGAAGCCGCAATGTAAACCGGCGCATCCGCCGCGGCCCGGCGCGCCAGGGCAACCGCGGCGCGGTTGATTTCCACCGCCCGGTCGGCCAGGCCGTATCCGCCCAGTTTAAAGCGGTTGGCGCCAAAACTGTTGGTCTCGATGACATCCACGCCGGCCTCAACGTATTCGCGGTGAATTTCCAGGATCAAGTCCGGCCGGGTCAGGCACAATTCATCATAACAGGCATTCAGAAACACGCCGCGCTGATAAATCATGGTGCCCATGGCTCCATCGAATACCAGCGGCTGCTTTTTTATGCGTTCCAACAACGGCGATAACACATGAGCCTCCGCATGCGCATACATCAGCAAAAGAATTGCGGCTACAATACCATGATCATGATAATTTTAAAGCGAAAATTCCGTGCCTGCCGGGAGGCGTTGGAAATGGCTCTTTCGGCCAGTTGGAATAACACTTTAACCCTTGGTGCCTTTGACCCTCTGTTCCTTTGCCCTTTGTTCCTTTGCCCTTTGAATCCTATGTGCCTTTGATCCTTTATTGCGCCGGGCGCGGCAATATGTTATCCTGGCCAAGCAAACACCGCATTCGCAACCATGCATGCAGGCAACTAACATGACAAAAATCGCCAAACTCGACCGCAACATGCAAATCAAAAAGGCTGCCGCCAATCTGGCCTGGCACGACGTGCGGCGATGGGGCTTGGAAGGCAAAGGCTGGGATGACACGGAGGAATATTTCGACCGCCTGCCCCGCGCCGCCCGCAAAATTGTGCGGCCGCCCGTATGGGAACTCTCCCGGATGAGCGCCGGCATGGCGGTGCGTTTCAAAACCAATGCCGATGCCATTTCAGCGCGGTACGAATTGACCAATCCCAACCAGGTGTTTGCCCACATGCCGCCCACCGCCCACAGCGGCGCGGACCTGTATGGACGCGATCACGCCGGACAATGGCGCTGGGTGGGCATCGCCCGGCCCGCCACATCACCAGTGGAAGTGACGATTATCTCCGGGCTGGACGGAAATTCCCGCGAGTATATGTTGTACCTGCCGCTGTATAACGGAGTCAAGCGGCTGGAAATCGGCGTGCCGGCGGGATCTTCGTTCAAGGGACTGAGACCGAGAGCCGCGCGGCCGCTGGTTTTTTACGGAACCTCCATCCTGCAGGGCGGATGCGCTTCCCGGCCCGGCATGGTCTGGACTTCGATTCTAGGCCGCTGGTTTGACATGCCGACCGTCAACCTCGGATTTTCGGGCAACGGCAAGATGGATCTGGAAATGGCGCGCCTGTTATCCCGGCTTGACGCCCGGATTTACGTTCTGGATTGCCTGCCCAACATGCAGGCGCAGGATGTGCCGGAACGAGCGGAAAAATTCATCAGGATCCTCCGCCGGGCGCGCCGCCGCACGCCCATCCTGCTGGTGGAAGACCGGACTTTCGCCAATGCCCCCTTTGTTGCCGTCCGCCGGCAACGGCAGGCGTCGCTGCGCCGGGCCTTGCAGGAAGTTTACGGCAAGTTGTTGGCCGCCGGCATGACGAATCTGTATTATGCCACCGGCGCCGACCTGTTCGGCGGCGACGGCGAAGCCACGGTGGACGGATCGCATGCCACCGACCTGGGATTCTACCGCCAGGCGCGCGCGCTGCAACCGGTATTAAGCGGCATCCTGGCGGATACGCCGGCGATAAACATGGGCGCTGGGCTTGGA
>CAYXEK010000063.1:1986-13299 GCA_964463985.1 uncultured Verrucomicrobiota bacterium | reverse complement strand
CCGGGGCGGACGAATGTCCCGCCGACCTTGAACCCGTCCAATCCCACGCCGGGCACCGTGGAAATGACGCAGTACCTGTTGCCGGCGTATGCGCAGACCATCAACAATTTCACCCGGGACAGCGGCTGGTCGGATTTTTCGAAGCTGCTCAGCGTGCATGATATCCCTTTCCCCCAACTGCCACGGACCGACTATCCGATCGATCCGCAAACCGGCCAGCCGCGCAATACCGCCCCCTGGCCGGATATGGACCCGATTTTCGTTTATCAGGATGAGTTTGTCAGAGTGACCGCCACGCTTGTCAACCACGGCCCGGTGTACCCGAATTTTGCATACCGGTTCGACACCGCCGATGGGGCGGTCGTGTTTTCGGGCGATACGGGGTACCCCTGTACCAACCTGATTCGCCTGGCGCAGGGCGCCGATATCATGGTCCACGAGGTCATTGACCAGGCTTTTATTGACAACCTCTTCCCGCCCCCGCTCACCCAGGTGATGGCGGCGATGAAATACCATCTCGAGTCGGCCCACACCTCCATCACCAATGTCGGCAAACAGGCGACCGCGGCGAATGTCCGAATGCTGGTGCTCAACCACATCGTCCCGGCCAATACGGCGGTGGCGCGCCTGCAGCAGGCGCAGCAGAATTTCGCCGGCACTTTGATTGTCGGCAGCGACCTGATGGAAATCCCGGTGGGCGCGCCGCCGGGCGTTGCCCGGCCGGTGGCAGCCGATTTTGACGGTGACGCCAAGGCCGACCCGGCGACCGTAACAGTCGGCGACTGGTATGCCTGGCTATCGGCCGATGCGTATGCGCGCGCCGGCCCTTACCAGCTCGGCGGGGCGGGCCTCACACCGTGCGCCGCCGATTTCGACGGCGACCGGCTGGCCGATCCGGCGGTTTACTCTGCGGCCAACGGAGATTGGACGGTGATGTTCTCTGCGGCCGGCTATGCGCCCGTGTCGTTTCCCGGGTTCCTGGGCGGGATCGGATTTGCGGCGGCGCCGGCGGATTTTGACGGGGACGGGCTGGGCGATCCGGCGGTTTACCGCGCGGCGACCGGCGAATGGCGCGCGCGGCTGTCCGCATCCGGCTACACTGCGGTCAGCGTCATTTTTTAACCCCGTCCAGGACCCTGGCAAACGCCTCCACGCATGGCGCGTCCCACTTGGCCCCAGCCTGCCGGCGCAAGACAGCCAGGGTGGCGGCCTGGTCCATGCCTTTCTGGTAGGGACGGTCCGTGGTCATGGCGTCAAAACCGTCCGCAACGGCAATGATTTTCGCGCCCAATGGAATTACCTCCGCTTTCAGGCGGCGCGGATAACCCTGGCCGTCCGGCCGTTCGTGGTGGCAGCGGATGAAATCAATCGCCGGGCCGAGAAAATCCAAATCCTGCAGGATATCCGCGCCGACCGCGGGATGCTGCATGATCCGCGCCACAACTTCGGGCGGGTTGCGCGCGGTATGCGGCTGGAACAACTGGTCCGGAAAACCGATTTTGCCGATATCGTGCAACAACCCGGCCAAATGCACATATCGCACCATTTCGGCGTCAAGCCCCATGGCTTGCGCTGTCAGTCGCGACCATTCCCCCACCCGTTCCGCATGCCCCTCGGTGTACGCATCGCGCGCGGCCAGGGCATGGGCCATGGCGGAAACGGTGCCGATCGTGGTTTGCCGCAAGCGTTCATTGAGGTCGCGCAATTCCTGCACCAGCATTTCCAGTTTATACTCGCGCGCTTCCACCTTGACCATCATCATGCCCATGGCCTCGGCAATGGAACGCACCGGCTCCGCCACCCCGGCGCCGGTCAGGGGCATGATGTCGTTGGAATAATTTCCGGCCGCGACTTCCTTGATGAGCGTCAGGAGTTTTTTCGATTCGGAGATGGGCATGGCTTGATTCCCTTTTCAATCCGCGGTGAATAACCAGCCGTCCCCGCCCGGCGCCCGGCGCACATTGCCTGAGCGCGAGAGCGGGCAATCGGCGAGGCCGGGGCCGGATACATGCCAGGTTGCGTCGCCGGCGCGTTCCAGCGCATACAAAGGACGGCGCCCGCGCGCCGCGTAAAAAAGATTGGCAAAAGCCACCAAACTGCCGGCGGCCGGCCGGCTGTAAGTTTGGTTCATTTTTTGAATCGGCGGACGCGCATGCGGATATATTGCCGGAACCAGTTCCGCGCGCCAATTGGCGTTGCAGTAAGCGCCGAGTTTGACGGCCGGCGCGGCGTCATAATGCACAAAGAAATTGACGCCGTCCTGGACGCAGACTCCGACGCCTTCGGATTCAAGGCGCAGCCGGCCAAGCATGTTCCATTGGCAGCGCACTTCCGCCAGATCCGCCCGCCCCACGCGCACCGTGTCAACCACCAAGAAAAAACGCCCCTTGAACCATAAAATCGAGCGGCGCCATTCCCCTCCGGCCATTCCGGACAAAACGCTTTGCGCCAGGGCGAATTGGTCGGTTTCCCGGCAGCAACGCAAGACGCACAAGTTGGGATAGGCGGCGAATTTCCCGTCCGCCAGCACAAATTGCACCAGGTTGTGGTCTTCCGGTCCAGTCTGCCGCATCCGGTAAGCGTCGCCGGCGCCCATTTTGCGGTCCGGCTTGCCGTAGCTGTTATCCACCAGCCAGATACGTCCCAGATGGTTCAAGCGTATGATTGAATTCTGATCGCGATGCGCATGCCCGCCGGACGGGTAGGAAAACCCTTCCATTAAAAGGTATTGCGCATTGGCGGACCATGCCTCGCGCATCGCCAGCTTGTCATAAGCCTGATTGGAGGGCGCGGCTGGTCCATACTGGCGGCGGATGTGTTCGTCCAGCGGCATGATCGCCACCTGGGGCAGAGCCGGCGGAAGGTTCGGCGGAAACCGGCGCCGGCATCCCGGCAGCCAGGCGGTAGTTGACGGCAAATCCCGCCACACCGGCCTGGGGAGGGCGCGGCGAATGCGGTCAGCCGCCCATGACAGGCTGGCATCCCCGCCGCGCAGGGCCGCTGCATCCAGGAAGTCGGCGCCCAGTCCCCCGCCGCTGACCGGCGCGCCAGCATCGCCGAAATCGGAGGGATACCCGAAGTTATCCGTGGTAATGACGATATTGCGGGCAACCATGGCCATCCGCCCGTTGTCGGCGAATGGCCGGCGGCCGGTGGCGCGGTCATAGACGAGTTTATGGGCCGGCGCCAGCCATTGGTACATGTTGGCGTTTTCCTTGTATTTGAAATATTTTTCCACCTGCGGGCAGTTGAAACATTTCCGCGCGATCTGCATCCAGGCGCGCGCCGCCGGCCAGCGAAAATGTTCATGAAAATAACGTCCGCCGAAAAACAGCGTCAAAGCTCCGAAAGTCTCGTGATTGTGACGCAGGGCGCCGGGCATGGTTGGCCAGTGGGCCGCCTTGTAACCGGCGCACATTTCCATGACCGCAAGCAGAAGGTTGTCGTAAACCAGGCGCTCTTCCGGGGTGATGGATAAATGTTCAGCCAGCAATTCCCAGTTAATTATCAGCCGGCCGGCGTAAAATTCAATATCCGACGGGATGCTGGCGCCGCCCGGTGTTCGGGTGAAATAATCCAGCAGGGCGCGCAGCATGGCCCGGAACAAGTCCAGGTAATCCCGCTCGCCGGTGCGGCTGAAAATATCCGCCGCGGCATTGGCCAGGATCAACGGATAAACATTATAACGGTCCGGTTTTTTACCGCCGCTGTCGAAATCTTTTGCGGCGCGCGCCGCCAGTTGGAACGCGGTGCGGGGTGGACGCGCCCGCCGATTCCGGTGCGGCCGCTGCCGGTTCAATTCCGCCATCACGCGCGCCTGGTCGCGCAAGTCGGGGAAACTGGCGGGATCCCGCTGAACCTGCCAGATAGGCGCCGGCAGAACGATGCCGCCGGCAATTTTACTTGCATGGCGGCGGAACGCCCGCAGCGCCGCATCGGCCCGGGGAGGTCCGCAGCAGATTTGCACAAGGTTGCCGCCCAGGTTGCCGGGATTATGCAGCGTCCGGATCAGCCACCCGCGCGGCCCCGGCAATTGCGCATCTGCATCCAGGCGGCAGGCGTCCGCCCACGCGGCGGCCGCGCGGTTTTCATGTGCGCCGCCCAGGATGACGGCATTCCTGCGGCGCAGCAGGCTGGCTTTGAACTCAACATCGGGTATCAGCCGCGGCGGCGCGCCTTCTGCGCACAGCCAATCAAACAGCGCGCGGGCCAGCCGGCGGTAATGCGGCGCCGGCGGAACACAGATTGCCAGGCAAGCGCGGCCCGGCGCCGCCAGGATGGTTTGGCGGCAGGTCCGGCGAAAACCGCCCAGCGCCAGGCTGGGAAACGGAAATTGGCCGCGCGCCTGCAGGCGCTCAATCAGGGCGGCGTCTCCGGCGCGCTGCCAAAGGCGTTTTTCCGCCGGGGTCAAATCCACGACGGTCGGCTCGCGGCTGGTCCAGCTCGGGTACCGGCCCGTGTGCTTGCGCAAATTGACTCCGCAGGATGCGTAAAGGGATGCGAGTGGTGGCGCTTGCATGGTGGCATTCTAACCTGGCCGCGGATGATCGCAAGCAGAAATCTTGTTGCTGCCGTCAGCTTGCCCGGGCGACATCGGGCAGGCTTGTGATTTCCAGCATGATGCGCCGGGCGCGGCCGGAAATTTCAAGGTGGCGTCCTACAAACGCGCCCAGCAAATCAAGAACCGCAAGGCGCTGCCGCTCCGTGCAGCGCATGCGGCGCGCCACATTCCAACCGACCGCCGTCTGCCAGAAGTTGAGCACGGAGAGGACGTCCGGCGTCACCCGCATGCTGTCCGCCGGAGCGCGCGCCGCCAGGCACGCGGGGCACAAAATGCCGCCCTGGGCGGGAACAAAAAAACAATCGCGTTGCGCCGGATTGCCGCCGGCCGGCGCAAACGGCCAGGCAGCGCGGCAACCCTGGCAAAACTTCAGGCCCGGCCCCACTCCGGCCAGTTCCAGCAGGCGCAACTCGAACCATGGGACCAGAGCTGCCGCCGGGTTGGGATCATCCAGGGAATTCAGCACGCCGTCCAGCAACCGGAATCCCTCCGGATTTGGCGATTGGGCCGGAAGCCAATTGGCCATCAAATCCGCGCAGTAGGAAGCGCAGGCGGCGGCCTTCCAATTGCCGCGCAAATGCGGGCGCGGATTGATCATGCAGCATTCGCGGGCGACATGCAGCGACGATTCCCAGCGCGGATAAAACAGCAGCTCCGAAAGACAGAACAAATCATATTGTCCCTGAAACTGGCTGTTGCGCCGCAAGGCGCCCTTGACCATCGTCACGATTTTACCGTGTTCGGGAGTCAGCCAGGTGACGACCTGCGAAGTCTCCGAAAACGGCACAATCCGCAAAACCAGCGCCGTGGTGCTGATAATCATGGCTGGCATTTTCCCGCCGAATCGTCCCGCAGCCATTCATCCAGGCGGTCGAGCAGTGTTTTCCCGGCATCCTCCATTTTGCCGGGCAGCACTGCGCCGGCGGAAAAAATCATTTTCATGGCGTCCTGCAGGCTGATGTCCAGGAAAACCACTTCGCTGCGCGGCGCCATGAGGAAAAAACCGGTGGTCGGGTTCGGCGCGGTGGGAATGAACACGCACACTCCATCGCTCCAATTGCCCTGGTTTGCCGGCAGACGCGCCGCCATTTCCGGATTCAAATCCGCAGTCAGAAATCCCAACGAATAAAGACCGGCCCGCGGAAATTGCACCGCCACCACCTGCTTGAACAGCGTGCGCCGCGAATTGAAAACAGATTCGCTCACCTGCCGGATGGCCACGTAAAGGGTTTTAATTATGGGTATGCGCGTCAGCAAACTGTCGCCGATGCGGTAAAGGCGGCGGCCGATGAAATTACGCGTCAGCAGCCCGATAAAATACAATGTGCCGATAATCAACACCAGGGCCAGCACCCGGTAAAACACACTGTAACGCGCCTGCATCCAGGATGGCGGCAGGACGCTTTTCAGCCAAGTTGACAACGCTGCGTCGTAAATCCAGTTGGTCAGGATGATGAAGAAAAAATTCACAATCCAGAGCGTCGCAAACAAAGGCGCAATCAAAGCCAAGCCTACCAGAATATTTGCCCGCACCGACTTCGCCAAGCGCTTCCACATAACTCCTCCGTCGCAAATACCTGCCCGGCCCCGGCGGACCGGCATCAGGTTGCTTAATGGCCTGGAACATACAACAGCCATGTCAAAAAGTAAAGCCGCAGCAACAGACCGATCCCGCGGAATGTGCTTTACGAATAATCCGGGATGTAGCAGCGTCACGGTGTGACGCATCCGCATTCGGACTCCCATGTGTGATATTTCGGATTATCATTGCCTCCTTAATTTGCTTGTAGAAACGGGATGGAATGGATTACAATAATAGAAATTATTTAAAAACGCGTCTGTCCGCAGGCGCTTTCACGATGAGGAGCAACATGCAAAGCCAACAGATCAAGCAGGGCAATGAACGCGCGCCGCACCGCAGTTTGCTGCGGGCGACGGGATTGAAAACCGAGGATTTCAAAAAGCCCTTCATCGGCGTCTGCAATTCTTTCGTTGAAATTGTCCCGGGCCACGTGCACTTGAATGCCGTCGGGCGTCTGATCTGCCGTCAAATCCGCCGGGCCGGAGGCGTGCCGTTTGAGTTCAACACCATCGGCATCTGCGATGGCGTGGCCATGGGGCATAATGGCATGAAATATTCGCTGCCCAGCCGGGAATTGATTGCCGACTGCGTGGAATCCATGGTGCGCGCGCATTGTTTCGACGCTTTGCTCTGCATCCCCAACTGCGACAAGATTGTGCCTGGCATGGTCATGGGCGCGCTGCGGGTTGATATTCCCACCGTGGTGGTAAGCGGCGGCCCGATGCTGGCCGGCCATGCCGCTGATGGCCGGGTTTTGGACCTGATCAGCGTGTTTGAAGGCGTGGCCGCCTTCCGTCAGGGAAAAATCGGCGAATCGGAATTGCAGGCCATGGAAGATAAAGCCTGCCCCGGCTGCGGTTCCTGCTCCGGAATGTTCACCGCCAATTCGATGAATTGCCTCTGCGAAGCCCTGGGATTGGCCTTGCCGGGTAACGGCACAATTCCCGCCGTTGATCCCCGCCGCAAAAAACTTTACCGCCAGGCGGCGCGCCGCGTCGTTGAGATGGCGCAAGCCGGCGGGCCGCGGCCGCGTTCAATCGTGACGCGCGAATCCATGGACAATGCCTTTGCCGTGGACATGGCAATGGGCGGCAGCACCAATACGGTGCTCCATGCCCTGGCCATTGCGCATGAAGCCGGGGTCGAATACGACCTGGACCGCATTAACGCCATTTCACGGAAATGCCCCAATATCTGCAAGGTATCCCCTTCCAGCAAGTATCATATTGAGGATGTGGACCGGGCCGGCGGCATCAGCGCCATTATACGCACTCTCTGCGGCCTGCCGGGGCTCATCAACGCCAACGCGCCGACCGTCAACGGCCGCACCATCGGCCAGAACACCGCCCGCGCGAAAATCCTGGATGAACAGGTAATCCATCCTCTTCCGCAGGCCTATTCGGCGGAAGGCGGGCTGGCAATCCTGCGCGGCAACCTGGCGCCCGACGGCGCGGTAGTTAAAACGGCCGGCGTTGCTCCATCCATGATGCAATTTGAAGGCACAGCGGTGATTTTCAATTCCGAGGAGGAAGCCTGCCAGGGTATTTTAGCCGGCCAAGTCCAAGCCGGCAACGTGGTGGTGGTCCGTTACGAAGGACCGAAAGGCGGACCGGGCATGCAGGAAATGCTGGGGCCGACATCCTACATCATGGGCCAGGGGTTGGGTGAAAAGGTGGCGCTGATTACCGACGGCCGGTTTTCCGGCGGCACGCGGGGCGCCTGCATCGGTCATGTTTCCCCGGAGGCCGCCGCCGGCGGCCTGATCGGCCTGCTGCGCAACGGCGACCGCATCCGTATAGACATTCCCCATCACCGGCTGGAAGCTCTCCTGTCCGACGAAGAAATCCGGCAGCGCCGGGAACAAATGCCGCCTTACCAGCCCCGTCCGCTGACCGGATGGCTGAAGCGTTATGCGGCGCAGGTGACCAGCGCCAATACCGGCGCGGTGCTGCAGGCGAGATGATAGAGGGGCAAAGCGGCAGAGGCACAGAGGGGCGGAGGGGTAAAGCAAAGGGCTTGTTTTGCGCCTTCGGCACTGGCATCCCTGCCGGGAAACCCTCATCGGCCAATCTGAAACAACTCCAAATTTCCGCCTTGGCGTCCCTGGCGGTTAATTCTTTGTTGCTGTTCCGCCTTGGCGTCACTGGGGGTCAGCGGCGGGCAGAATTTCCACCTGAAACACGCATTGCGTATGCGGTTTGTCCGGCTCCCATGGCCGAAGATAAGTCAACGGCACTTCCATGACGCCTGGGCGCGCGGCTTCAAAAATCCAGTTCTCATGCCCGCCCGCGCCAATTCTGGCGACGGCGGGCGGATCAAACCGGTATTCCCGCAGGCGCGCCGGGGCGTCGTCGGACAAAGTCCCCAGACGCCATTGATAACCGGTGGTCGGGTTGGAAGGCAGACGGATGGTAAACATGGAACCGGCCTTGGATTGTATGGCGGTGTTCGCATTCGTGTAAATCATTCCGCCGGAATCATCCGGCTTTGCCGGCATCGGCGTCTGGCAATCTTTGGGCATGGGCGCAGCCTCCGGCGATGGCGCCGCCCCCAGCATGCGGGACAGGCCGAAAACCAGGTACATCGCGGTTAAGACTCCGCCGCACCGCCAGAGGGCATTGCGGCGTCGGATAATTTCATCCAAACGCCGACGGGCGCCGGCCGGCATGGCGGCCGCGGCGGCAATCAACAGAAACGCCGCCGGCGGCAGGAATCCGAACGGATGCAAATGCCACGCCAGCCGCCATTGGCCGTGCAACACCGCCGTCACGCTGCGCGTCAACCCGCAGCCGGGGCAAGGCCGGCCGGTCAACCGGTGCCAGACACAGCAATCACAACCAAATCCTTCCGCCGGATGCATTAAAGCAAACAATAAAAAAACCAGCAACAAATAAAACCATGCGCGCATTCCGGGCAAAATCCGCGCGTTGAACGCGCCGGCTAATGCCGCGCACGCCCGCAGCATCGGCGGATAGCATTTCCTTGCCTGCCGCATAAGACTCCCTTGTCAGCCAGTACGCGTCAATTGCCGCCAACCGTGTGCACCCGCGCGGCGGCGGCGACGCGGAAAACCGCGCCCCGGTCATTTGTGCAGCGGTAACATTTCCGCAGCAGCGGCCCTTTTATCATGGCAGTTCGACCGCCCAGCCGGAAACGCTGCCCTTCCCGCAATTCCGACAGTATTGGCCGCAGATCGAGGGTATCATGGCGGCGCAAGGCCAGGGACAACTCCGGGTCGGCATCCGTGGAATACAGAGGACGCCGGGAATAGCGCAAGACAGTTGGGCGCAAGTCGGACGGGAAACAATGCGCATGGGCTTGAAGATATGCGCTGAAGACCGATTTCCATTCCCGCCCGTGCGGCTGGGCGCGTCCGCTGCATTCGCGCACAACGCGGGCATGGGCGATTTCGTGGAGCAATGTGATCAAAAACAGGTACGGATTGCCGGAATGATTCACGGTGATCAGGCTGTAATGCCGGCCCGGCGGCCGGATATGGTCGCCGTGCTTGGTCCGGCGGCGGCGCACCGCGCGCACCAGGATGGGCATGCTGTTAAGCAGTCCGGCGACCGATGCATAAGCTGCTTCCGGCAGATGCGGGCGCACGGCCGCCAGCGAACGCGACGGGAAATAGCCGGAGTTGAGCGACGGCGTCACCCCGGAAACGGCGGGGAGGCGGCCGGCCTGCGGGACATTCGTGGTTCCGGATGATGCCGACATGAAAACCTGGGAACCTGGCAGCACTTAGCGCGCCGGGAATTGGTCATGGCGTACCTGGCAGGAGTTGAACCTGCAACCTTCTGATCCGTAGTCAGATTCCCACCCCTTATTTTATTGATTATTTTGTTGACAATATGCTTTCTGTATGCTTTTATATTTGCAGTAATGAATAGAAAAGCAAGCGACCGCAAACAAGCGCAACATACAGGAAGCACATCATGAAACACCGCACCGGCTATCTTTTCCAACGCGGCAAACAGTATTATCTCCAATACCGCATTGAAGGCAAGACTATTGTTGAACGCCTGGGAACCGACAACAAGGACGAGGCCGAAAAGATGCGCGCGGAAAAAATGCGCGCGTTCACCACTGCCGCCCGCGCTGATGCTCTGGCTGTCATAAAAGATAAATTGTCCGACGCCAAGACCGAGGCGCAGACCGCCAAGGATGAAGCCAACCCGCCGCTTGATGTTGCCGGCGCATGGCGCGCCTACGAAGCCGCCAGCAATCGCCCGGACTCAAGCGAGCGAACATTATACGGTTATGAATGTTCGTGGAAACGCTTTGCCGCCTGGATGCACGACAAGCACCCCGGCAAGCTCTTGATGCGGGACATTGACGCCGACACCGCCGCCGCATACGCCCAGCACCTGGCCGCGGAAAAGGTAAGCGCCAGCACCTTTAATCAGCATATCGGACTTTTGCGCTTGGTATGGCGTTGCCTGGCCGGCCAGATACGCGGAACCGGCAATCCCTGGATGGACATTGCTAAAAAGCGCGCGCAACGTCTACAGCACCGGCACAAGGCCATCACGGCAGAACAGTTTGACAACCTGCTTAAAGCCGCCCCGGACGCCGACATCCACGACTTGCTTTTTGTGCTTGGCTGGACTGGCCAGCGCCTGGTTGACGGCGTAATGCTCCGCTGGGATGCGATTGATTTTAACCGCCATGTTATCACGCTGCACCCGGTCAAAACCGCCCGCACCGGCAAGGCCGTTCATATCCCCATCATGCCGCCACTGGCCGACCTGCTCCAAAAACGCCGCGATATGGTGACGGGCGCGCAGGTATTCCCGGAGCTTGTCCCCGACTACGAACGCGACCGCAGCGCAATTTCAAAGCGTATCCAAAAGACATTTGACAAGGCCGGACTATCGCCCAGGGACAACTTGCCAGGATTGAAGCGGGCAGTTGCGTTTTATGGCGCCCACTCACTCCGCCATTTTTTCGCCACCCAGGCATTGACCGCCGGCATACCGGGCGAGATCGTGAAGCGTATCACCGGCCACACATCCGACGACATGCTGGAAGGCTATCAGCACATTGACGCCGCCATGATCGGCGGACTGGCGGACAGAATAGGCAACGGGCATACCCCCACCGCCCCGACCGCCCTACCCGCCCCGGCCACCGACTGGCGCGCCCAGGTGCTGGCCCTGGCCGACCG
>CAYXEK010000063.1:0-1886 GCA_964463985.1 uncultured Verrucomicrobiota bacterium | reverse complement strand
CCCTACCCGCCCCGGCCACCGACTGGCGCGCCCAGGTGCTGGCCCTGGCCGACCGGCTGACCGCCAGGACGTGGAAGGCTGTTCGGGAAGAAATGCGCGACCTGGCCGGCGGTTGATTACCCGTCCGAGGAACCGCGAACGGGCGTTTTTTCGCAAGTTCGGGCGTCATTTTTCGCGTGTGCAAGCTCTTGTAATTCTACGACAGAAATTTGCCAGTCACACGCAGAGCAACGCACCACACCACCGGACACCGATGCCAGGGCGCCGCATTGCAGGCACGCCAAATCAGGACGCGCCACAACAGGATTAAGCACGGCTGGATTTTTGCCAAAGATTTTTTCAAGCTCTCGCAGGTATTGACCGCGTAACTTGCGCCGGATTGCTTGCCATTGCCGATAGCCTTGCATCCGCGTCAGGCCCAGCACCGCGGCCACCGCCGGCGGCGATGGAAGCGCATATTTCAGCTTTGCTTGTGTGTTTTCGAGCTTGGCATATCGGATAATTCCGCCCAGGATGCGGCGGTTTTTCGGCGCAAATTCTTGAACAATGCGGCGCAACCCGGCATAGTCATTGCCGCGTATCATGCCGAAAACATAGTCGGAAACCCATTGCATCAGCCGGTCACGCTGTTGATCCGGCGCACTCGTGAACATATCCGCCGGCATGTTGTAGCGTAGCGCGATAGATTTTAACAACTCCATATTGCGCGGCATAGCCGGCTTGCTACGCCATAGCCAATAAATTCTTTTGCCAATGCGATTTGATAAGACCCGGAACGCCCCGGCATAAGCGCCGTCATACCGCCCCCGCGCCGCCGGCTGGTATTCCGACGCATAGAACATTGATTGCAGATAGCGAACCTCTTTTGCCGTAAGTAGCTTTACCATCCCGCGCGCCCATTGCTTGACCGTATCAGGCACCGCCGCCAATGGCACCAGGTCAATTTCATCCGGCACGCCTGGCTTGAGTTGACGCTTCCGGCCCCGACGCTTGCAACGCAGATAATCCAGGACGCCGGCGCCCATATTCCAAGGCGGATATTCGCGCCACGCCCCGGCGCGATCCTGTTCAAAGGCGTATCGCATACGGGCAAGGAATTCCACGCCATGATGATTGTCCCGCAACGCCGAGACCGCCGCCGCATCGAATAACGCCGCCCGCCCCTGGCCGCCCGTCCCCGGCATAGGCGTAATCCGCCCCAGGCGCACCCACTCCGAAAGGGAACGCGCAGAGACTCCCAAACCCCGGCTTGCTTCCCGCGTTGACAGTGTTGTTTTCACTTATGAAGCAAATGTTACACCGTTACAGTGTGAAGTCAAGAGTTTTAACAGAAATATTTAAGGGGAAAAATGAGAAGTTTCCACAGCGAAATGAGAACCCGCCGCCTGCTGGCCGGATTTTCGCTGAAAAAGGCTGGCGCGCTTATCGGCATGTCTGAAGCGATGTTGTCTTTAATGGAGCGAGACAAACGCAAGACGAAGCCGGAAATTCGCCGTCAGTTGCTGGCTGTTTATGAAATCAAAACGTGAAATACGCCGCCCTGATGCTGCTGGCAGACGGCAGGACGCAGGCGCAGGTTGCGGAGCGGGTGGGGATAGATACCGGCCTTTTGTCGCGTCAACTTAAGCGACTCCGTAAAACCTTAAGCGAAAGCGAATAACGGAAGCAATAAAAAGGAAAAGTCAACAAAACCCCTGTTTTTCACGTATGTATTAAGGGGGCAATGCATGAACAAGGACGGTCAAGGCGGCGACGGAAGGCTTTTTTTTAAACCATGATTGAAGAACTAAAAATTCAGCAAGGAGGGGGGACGGCATGAGCAGCACAAACGCAATCGGACAACGGCGGCGGGCAATCGGGTACACGCAGCAAGAACTCGCGGAGAT
>CAYXEK010000062.1:0-18649 GCA_964463985.1 uncultured Verrucomicrobiota bacterium | reverse complement strand
CATATGAATAACTTTTGTCACAATAACACCTGCAACAAAAAAGTCAAGAACGCGATTTCTCCGCGTGGAGTTGCGCCGGGCTTTTGACCGACAAGCCGTTCGGCAGAATACATGGCGAGCCCTCGGCGCAGCTGTATTGCCTGGCGGGTGCGTTGACATTTGAATGCATTTGTGATACACAAATCCGGCGCATTACAATGTTATGCAAACAGAATCCCAAAGCGGCCATCCTGCAATTTTACGGATCTGCCCGGCGCAGATTGAAGTGACGCCGGGAAGCCCGGTGGAGAATACCGAACGCATGCTGGACGCGATTGCGCAGGCGCGGGACGCCGGGGCGGAACTGGTGGTTTTCCCCGAACTGGCGATTCCCGGATACCTGTTGGGCGATGCCTGGGAACAGCCGGCGTTTCTGCGCGAATGCGCCGTCTGCGGCGAACGCGTCCGTGAGGCGGCGCGCGGCTTGGCCGTCGTTTTCGGCAATGTGGCGGTGGATTGGCAGCAACGGAACGAAGACGGCAGGCCCCGGAAGTACAACGCTTTGTTCACGGCGGTCGAGGGCGCGTTTCACGGTCCGGCCGGCGGTCCGTATCCGTTTGTCATCAAGACGCTCATGCCCAATTACCGTGAATTTGACGACAGCCGCCATTTTTACGACCTGCGAAAGCTGGCGCAGGAACGGGGCGTAGCGCCTGCGGCATTCGTTGCCCCCGTTTCGGCCGGCCGCGTTAAAATCGGGTGCGTCTTGTGCGAAGACGCCTGGGATGCGGATTATCATTTCGCCCCCCTGGCGGCCTTGAGCGCGCATGCGCCTGATTTGTATATTAATTGCAGTTGTTCGCCATACACCCGGGGGAAAGCCGGCAAGCGCCGGCGCATTTTTGCCGCCCAGGCGGCCCGGTTGGGACGGCCCCTGATCTGCGTCAACGCGCTGGGAATGCAGAATATCGGCAAGACGGTGTACGTTTTTGACGGGGCTTCCGCGGCATATGACGGCGCGGAGCGCGAAATCCTCTTGCCCGCTTTCGAACCCGCCGCGCCGGTGCTGGATATTCCCCTAGACGGCCGGCCATTCGGCGCGGCGCCGCCGGCGGAAGCGGGCGATGACACGCTGGAGGTTTGCCGGGCGCTGCTGGCCGGCGCGCGGCGCATGCTGGCGCGCTGCGGGATTGAACGCGTCGTGGTAGGGCTTTCCGGAGGGATTGATTCGGCCGTGGCGGCCGCGCTGTACCGGCAGATTCTGCCACCGGAACGACTGCTGGCGGTCAACCTGCCTTCCCGGCACAATTCCAACACCACCATCAACCTGGCGCGGCAAACTGCGGCCAACCTTGGCTGCCTCTACACCGAAATACCGATTGACGAAAGCGTGGCACTGACGGTGCATCAACTGAACGGCCTGCGCATCGCCAGCGCGGATGGCGCCTTGCGCCGGGAATTGCGCCTGACGGAAAGTCTGGTGGAAAACATTCAGGCGCGGGACCGGTCGGCGCGGGTATTGGCGGCCGTGGCGGCGGCGTTCGGCGGCGTTTTTACCTGCAATGCCAACAAGACGGAAGCCGCGGTGGGCTACACCACCCTGTACGGCGATTTGGGCGGGTTTCTGGCGTTGCTGGGCGATCTTTGGAAAGGCGACGTGTACCGGCTGGGCCGATATCTCAACCGCGAAATTTACCGGAGGGAAGCCATTCCGGAAGGATGCTTCGCCTTGAAACCATCGGCGGAACTAAGCGCCGCCCAGAACGTTGACCGGGGCTTGGGCGATCCCTTGAACTATCCCTATCACGACCGATTGTTCGCCAGTTGGGTGGAACGCTGGGAACGGGCCGGTCCGGAAGAAAACCTGGAATGGTACCTCGCCGGCCGGCTTGAAGAACAACTGGGCTATCCCGGAGCCGTGCGGGACATTTTCCCCGATGCCGCCGCCTTTGTGGCGGACTTGGAGCGCTGGTGGCGACAATTCCAGGGCATGGGCCTGGCCAAGCGCATCCAGGCGCCGCCGGTAATGGCGGTTACGCGGCGCGCCTTCGGGTTCGATTTCCGCGAGGCCCAGAACCGGCCTTGGTTCAGCGCCCGTTACCAGGAACTCAAGCGTCGGGCGCTGGCAGCCGATTCCGGCGCGGCCGGCGGCGCGCGGCAATAGCGCGGGATTGGTTTTTGCATGGAAACTGTCAGGCGGGGATGTTAGACTTGGCCGATTAAAAATGGCTGCTCCGCACAATCTATGGGCGACAAATCCAACATGAATGCTTTAATATGTTGCAGTAAAGCTTATTACGACAACAGCGACGCCTATACTGATTGGTATCCGAACGAACACCCCGCTGACCGGCAGCAGATTCACCACGGAGACACGGAGGCACTGAGCAGCCCGGTCTCCCCCATACTCCTCCCGTTCTCCATTGGAGGCGTTGCGCGAATTTGGCACAGGGCGATCATTAGATCTAATCCATTCAGGCCAGGATGGCATGATCGCCCTGCGCCAAATTCGCGCAACACTCGTTCCGGGAGAGCACCGGAGCATGGCATGCAACGCGCCATGCCTTTCCTCTCCATGCCTCCGTGTCTCCGTGGTGAATTCCCCGTTCGACCCACATTTTCTGGTGAGGAACCAAAAATTCGAGTGTCATGAAACTTTTGGATCGCTACGTTTTAAGGCAATTCATCATTCCGGTGTTTTATTGCCTGGTGACTTTCTGCATGGTGTTCGTCATTTTCGATCTCTTCGAGCACCTGTCGGATTTCATCGAGGCCCGCACCCCCCTGCCGGCGATCGGGCGGTATTATCTTTGCGTGCTGCCTTCCCTGGCGGTTTTCATCGTTCCCATTTCCCTGCTGTTGGGCCTGTTGTATGGCTTGTGGCAGATGACCCGCCATAATGAACTCACCGCCATGCGCGCCAGCGGCGTCGGACTCATGCGCATCGCGCTGCCGATGATGCTGGTGGGGGCGGCGGCCAGCCTGCTGGTCAGCGCGCTGCAGGAACTGGTGGCGCCCGGCGCCAGTTATTGGGCGGAACAGTTCATTGTCCGCCAGGAACGGGGCGAGGATTTGTCCATGCGATTCGCGTTCGATCTTCCCTATAAAAACGAACGCCATCACCGCATCTGGGCCATCCGCCGGTTTGATTTGATCAACCACGAAATGCAGGATGTCAAACTGGTGCAGCAGCGGGAAGACGGATCGGATGTGGAAACCATCCAGGCCGCGGAGGCCCGCTTTTACGACAACCGCTGGTGGTTTTTCGACGTCATGCTGCAAAAATACGATCTCTCCAATAATCCGCTCGGGCCGGCGGAAAAAGCGCCTTTGATGGAGATGCGGGAATTGACTGAAACCCCCGGCGATTTCGCCAACGAGGTGAAAAACCCCATCTTTCTGTCGTCCTGGGAGTTGTGGAAATTTGTGCGGTCGCACCGCAATTTGTCCGAAAAAACCCAGGCGCGCTACATGGTGGACATGCACGCCCGCCTGGCGATGCCCTGGACCTGCCTGGTGGTGGTATTGTTCGGCATTCCCTTCGGCATCCATACCGCCCGGCAGGGCGCATTTGCGGGGATGATCCAGGCCCTGATGACTTTTTTCGGTTATTACATCATCATGATGCTGAGCCAATGGCTGGGCAAGCAGGAAGCGCTGCCGCCCTTGCTGTCCGCCTGGTTGCCGAACGCGGTTTTCCTGGCCCTGGGCCTGGTTCTGATGCGCAAGGTGCGTTAGCATGCACGTACTGGTAGCTCCGAATAGTTTCAAGAATTGCCTCGATGCCGGCGCCGTGGCGCAGGCCATGGCGCGCGGAATCAAGGCTGCTTGTCCGGCGGCAACGGTTGAATGCCTGCCGCTGGCGGACGGCGGCGATGGACTCGTGGCGGCCCTGGCCGGTTTGCCCGGCGCCGAAGCGCGTGCGGTGGAGGTCCCGGGCCCCCTGGATCGGCCGGTGAAGGCGGCCTGGCTGCGCCGGGGAGATTTGGCGGTCATTGAAATGGCACAGGCTTCCGGCTTGCGGCTGCTGCGGCCGGAGGAATACGCGCCCTTGCGCGCCTCGACCAGCGGCGTTGGGGCGTTGATCAGGGCGGCGCTGGATGCCGGCTGCCGGCGCATTGCCGTCGGCCTGGGCGGCAGCGCCACGGTGGACGGCGGCGCCGGCATGCTGTCGGCCTTGGGTTTTGGCCTGCTGGACAAGCGCGGCCGGACGATTCCGCCCGGCGGAGCCGGGTTGCTTTCGCTGGCGCGCATTGTTACGGCTACCGCGGATGCCCGGCTGGCATCGGCGCAGTTTGCGGCGCTGGCGGATGTGGACACAACCCTGCTGGGGCCGGCCGGCGCCGCCCGGGTTTTCGGTCCGCAGAAAGGCGCCAGCCCGGCGGAAGTGGAAGTGCTGGAACGCGGCTTGCAGAACTGGGCCGCATTGCTGGAGCGGACCTTTGGCGCCAAGGTTGGCGGCACGCCCGGCGCCGGGGCGGCCGGCGGCCTGGGCGCGGCCTGCGCGGCCGCCTTGCGTGCGGAGTTGCTGCCCGGCGCTCAATGGGTGGCGGAACAATGCGGATTTACGGAAGCTTTGCGCCGGGCGGACTGGGTTCTGACAGGCGAGGGGCGGTTGGACGGGCAGACCGCGCGGGGCAAGGCGCCGGCTTACATTGCCCGGCAGGCCGCGGCGGCAGGCAAGCCGGTCGCCGCCCTGGGCGGCATGATTGAGCCGGGCCTGGATTTAAGCCCGATAGGCATTCGCGTTTGCCGCCCCATTGCGCCGCCCGGCACGACCGCGGAGGAATCCATCCGCCATGCCGTTGCGTACCTGGAACAGGCGGCCGCGAAGCTGGCCGCGGAACTCTGCGTTCAAACGTCGGCAGATTAACATACCGGGAGCATGACCATGTCTATAGTGCATGATATTTTAGCCAAGGCGGTGGCGGCCGGCGCTTCGGATGTGCATTTAAAACCGGATGAGCCGCCTTTTTTCCGCGTGCATGGCGATTTGGCGGAAAGCGGATTTCCCCGCATGAGCGTGGACGACATGAAATGCGCCGTGCTGGACATCATGCCGGAACATCTGCGGGATAAGGGGGCGGCCGAACCGGAGATGGATTTTGCCCATTTTGAAGAAGGCGTTGGCCGGTTCAGGGTCAACGTATTTCTGGCGCGGCATATTCCGACCATTGCCTTCCGGCATGTGAAAACCGAAATCCCCTCGGTGGAGCAATTGCACCTGCCGCCGATGCTGGAAAAACTGGCGCTCGGTAATAGCGGCGTCATCATGGTCTGCGGCGCAACCAGTTCCGGCAAGTCAACCACCCTGGCGTCCATGATTCATTGCATCAACACCAGCCAGCGCTCCCGGATCATCACCATCGAAGATCCGGTGGAATACGTTTTCCAGGATATCCAATCGGTCATCACTCAGCGCGAGGTGGGGCTGGATACCCCGTCGTTTCATTCCGCGCTGAAACATGTGTTGCGCCAGGATCCGGACGTGATCATGATCGGCGAAATGCGCGACCGGGTCAGCCTGGCCGTGGCGCTCAGCGCCGCGGAAACCGGTCACGTGGTGTTTTCAACCCTGCATGCCAATACCGCCGCCCAATCCATTCAGCGCATTTTAAACTTTTATCCCGCGGAAGAACGCGACCAGGTGCGGTATTCCCTGGCCGCCAACCTGGGCGCGATCGTCTGCCAGCGGCTGGTGCCGGCCATTGCCGGCGGCGTGCGGCCGGCCGTTGAAATCCTGATCAATACTCCCACCGTGCATAAGTTATTGACGGAAAACCAGCTGGAAACGTTGCAGGCTGCCATCGAAACCGGCGGCGAGGACGGCATGCAGACCTTCAACCATGCGCTTTATGCCATGATCAAAAACGGCGTCGTTTCCGAGAAAGACGGGATGGATTATTCACCCAATCCCGAGGCGCTGAAAATGAACCTGCAGGGCATTTTCCTCGATCAGGACCGCCGGATCCTGGGCGGTTGAAAAAAACGGCCGGGCTCACACGGATTTTGGCGTTTACACGCGCTTGGTTTTGTATAGAATCGCGGCTGTTGGAATAAAGCAGAAACGCGGATGGCGCGCGGCCGGCCAGGGCGCCGGGCGGTTTACGGCGCGGATTCCGCCCTTGGGGATGGATAACCAGGATGGATTTTAAATTCCATTGTCCCGAATGTGGACAGAAAATGCAGACCACGGACGACATGGTCGGGCAGACCGTTGAGTGCCCGACATGCCGCAAACAGATTGTAGTCCCGCCGCCTCCGCCGCCGGAAATGCCCTGCGCTTTTTGCAAGGCGCTGATTCCGCGGGATTCGGTTTTCTGCGATGTGTGCGGCCGCCGCCAGCCGCCGGATGCCGCTGCGCCGCCGCCGGCCGCCTTCAATGCTAAAATCCGCTCGCGTTTAATGTTGCTGGCGCTGCCCGCCGCCATAGCCCTTCTGATCGCCGTCACGGCCATGGCGTGGATGTTCCTCGCCCGGCCTGGCGGTCGTGATCCGGACGCCGTTGCTGAAACTGCCGGCGCCGCCGCGGCGGACGCGCCCCCGGATGCGGCGGTTTCCGTGACGGACATGGACGACGCCGCTCAAACTCCGGCGGACGATTATCCCGTGACCGTGGTGGCGGCGCCGCCGGTTGAACCGCCGCCGCCACCGCCGCCGGAACCGGCGGCCGCGCCGCCGGTTGAACCGCCGCCGCCGCCGCCGCCCGCCGCCCCCGCGCCGGAGTCGCCGCCGGCGGAAACAAATGCCGCGCCGGAAAATGAATCCGGCGCCGCGGACGAAGTTGTGGCGCTTTTTGAACGCACCTGCGCAAAATACAAGGAAGTGCTGGAGGAAATCGAGCGGAATTACCGCGGGCGCGTCGTTCAGGTGCAGACCAATTTCCTGGGGAGCCTGGAAAAAATGGAAAACACCATGCAGGAAAAAGGCGATTTGATGGGGGTGCTCGCCGTGCGCAAGGAGCAGGAATCCTTTCAGGGCATCAGCGAGTTTCCGCCGAAAATCCGGTCCGCGGGGAGTACGTATGCCGAAGTGGCCGACTTGAAGAAGAAATACAACCAGCAACTGGACGCGCTCCAGCAGGACCGCGACCAGGAAATCGCTTTGCGCACCCGCCAGTACGACAACCGTTTGGCGGAATTCGAACGCCGGCTGACCCAGGCCGGCAAGATTGACGACGCCTTGCGCGTGCACGCCGAACGCGAGCGGGTGCGCTCCCAGAGCGGCAACTGAAGCCAGTCTCCCTCCCGGCTTGAATTCAACCGCAAAATATTTTTAAAAAAACAGTTGACAAGTCCGCGCTTTGTTTCTATATATAGAAACACCATGAGAACTACCAGCGCGGATTACCGCCGGTTGGCGGAGACATACAACCTGATCCCCGTCTGCCGGGAATTGCTGGCGGATACGGAAACACCGGTCTCGGTGCTGGCCCGCTTCGCGGACCATGAAAACGCGTTTCTGCTGGAAAGCGTCGAGGGCGGCGAAACCTGGGGGCGCTACTCTTTCATCGGCGTTGATCCGCAATTGCTGGCGACCGCGGAACACTCCGCGCCCGGCGCCGACGGCCTGACGGATGTTCTGCGCGCCGTCTACCGCGATGTGCGACCGGCTGCGCCGCCGGGCCTGCCGCGCTTTTTCGGCGGCGCCGTGGGGTTCCTGGCCTACGAGGCGGTCCATGCCTTTGAACGGCTGCCGCCGCCGAAGCCGGCGCCCGCCGGCCGCCGGCTGGGGAGCCGGTTTCTGCGCGCCGACGACCTGATCGTCTTCGACAATCTGCGGCATACCATGACGCTGATTGCCTGTTCCCGGCCCGGCGGCGTCCCGGAAGAGGACTACCAGGCGGCGGTGCGGCGGCTCGACCGGATGGAGGATCTGTTGCGGCGCCCGGCGCCGGCGATCCCGCCGCAAACACACCCGGCGCCGGAATTCAAGTCGAACCTTTCGGCGGCGGAATACCAGGCAGCCGTGCGCCGGGCGCGGGAATACATTGTCGCCGGCGATGTCATCCAGGCGGTGTTGAGCCAACGCTGGCAGGCCGCCTCGTCCGTGCCGCCGCTGCAATTGTACCGGGCGCTGCGCCTGCTCAATCCTTCGCCTTACATGTATTTCCTCAAAATCGGCGACCAGGCCCTGGTGGGATCCTCGCCGGAAATCATGGTGCGCCTGACCGGCAGCCGGGTGGAACTCCGTCCGATCGCCGGCACCCGCCCGCGCGGCGGAACCGAGCAGCAGGACCGGCAATTGGCGGACGACCTGCTGAACGACGAAAAGGAAAAAGCCGAGCACGTCATGCTCGTGGACTTGGGGCGCAACGATATCGGACGGGTGGCGGAAACCGGCAGCGTGCAGGTGCGCGATTACATGACCATCGAGCGCTACAGCCATGTGATGCATATCGTGTCGCATGTCGAGGGCATCCTGCGCCGGGATTGCGATGCGCTGGACGTGTTGCGCGCGGTATTTCCCGCCGGCACGCTTTCCGGCGCCCCGAAAGTGCGCGCCATGGAGATTATCCAGGAACTGGAACCGGAACCGCGCGGCGCGTATGGCGGCGCCCTGGGCTATATCGGCTATGACGGCAGCATGGATTTCGCCATCACCATCCGCACGCTGGAAGCGGCGGGCGGCACGCTGGCGGTGCAGGCCGGCGCCGGCATCGTGTATAATTCCGACCCGGACAGGGAATGGGAGGAAACCTGCCATAAGGCCGCAGCTTTGCGCAAGGCCGTGGAACTGGCGGCAGGCGGATTGACGTTGGACAATTGAACCCAAATCCGGCATTTATAAGTTTAAACGCGAAAGATCACAAGGAACGCAAAGAAAAGAGTTTTTAGTAGAATCATTGACGGCATAACTATTTAAAAAGCAAGCTGGTGAGATAGGCGGGGAGCGGATATTTTCACCACGGAGCCGGATGAGCGGATGGAGGGAGATGGATAAATATTTAGAGGAAGGATATATCTCACAAAGCCACTAAGCCACAAAGGATAAGCGGATTTGCAAATGCTGAAGGAAAACTTTCATGTTTTCCTGTTTGTTCTTACTTGGTGGCTTGGTGACTTCGTGTGAGAATATTCCGGATTCCGAACTCGTTCATATCTGTGTGCTCCAGCGTGTCCGCCATAGCATCCTGTGCGACGTCGGACATAGCGGGTGGTAAAATAAATCTTGAATGGGGTTGCGGGCAAAGCCCGCTTTATGTTGAAACCGTAAAACCAGACGGCGGCCCGGCATGGGCAGGACGCTTGTGCCGCCAGCCCCCAACGGAAGGCGCCATATGATTTTGATGATAGATAATTACGATTCATTCACTTATAACCTGGTGCATCTCATGGGCGCCATGGGGGCGGAAATGCGCGTGTTCCGCAACGACGCCATCACCGTGGCCGAAGCCCGGGCGCTGCGCCCGGCAGCGGTGGTGATTTCGCCGGGACCCTGCGCGCCGGATCGCGCGGGCATATCCGTGGAACTGATCCGCCAAATCTCGGGCACGCTGCCGCTCCTGGGGGTGTGCCTGGGACATCAGGCTGTGGGGCTGGCCTTCGGCGCGCGGGTGGCGCAGGCGCAGAGTATCATGCATGGCAAAACTTCGCGGGTGCGGCATTCCGGCCGGGGATTGTATGCCGGTCTGAAAAACCCGTTCGTCGCCGGACGCTACCATTCCCTGGCGGTGTCGCGGGATGGCCTGCCGCCGGAACTGGTCGTGGAGGCCGAGGCGGAAGGCGATGACGAAATCATGGGCCTGCGCCATCGCCGGCATCCGACCTTCGGGGTGCAATTCCATCCCGAATCCATTCTTACGCCGTCGGGCAAAAGGCTGCTGCGGAATTTCCTGGAACTGGCGGCGGGCGCTGCGACATCTTGAGGAGGCATTATGCGCGGAATACTGGAACGCATTTTGGCCGGCGGGGATTTGGCGATGGACGAGGCCGGCGCGGCATTCGACCGGCTGATGGCCGGCGAACTGACAGCCGCCCAGACGGGGGCATTGCTGTTCGGTCTGCGGCTGAAGGGCGAGTCGGTCTCGGAAATCGCCGCCGCCGCCGCCGCCATGCGCCGGCGCGCGGTTTTGATTGACGCCGGTGGCCTGCCCGTAATTGATACATGCGGAACCGGCGGGGACCGCCTGGGTACTTTCAATATTTCCACGGCGGCGGCCCTGGTGGCCGCCGGCGCCGGCGTGCCGATAGCCAAGCATGGCAACCGGGCCATGACCAGTCGCTGCGGCTCGGCGGATGTGCTGGCGGCCCTGGGCGTAGACATCGAGGCGGCCCCGGAACTGGTGGAGGAATGCCTCCGCGAAGCCGGCATGGGGTTTTTGTACGCGCAGCGCCTGCACCCGGCGATGAAAAACGTGGCGGGCGTGCGGCGCGAGCTGGGCGTGCGCACAATTTTCAACCTGCTGGGGCCATTGACCAACCCCGCCGGCGCCCGCGCCCAGCTCCTGGGCGTGTTCGCTTCGGAATTGACGGAGCCGTTGGCCCAGGTGCTGCGGGAATTGGGCAGCCGCCGGGCAATGGTGGTGCACGGCAGCGACGGCATGGACGAAATCACTACCACCGCCACCACCCGGATCACCGAACTGCGCGACGGCCGCCTGCGCACGTACGAGTTCGATCCCTTGCCATATATCGGCGAATATGCTAATCTCTCAGACCTGGTGGGCGGCGCGCCGGCCGATAATGCCGGAATTTTGGAGGGCGTGTTAAACGGCGCGCCCGGGGCGCCCCGCGATATCGTTGTTTTGAACGCGGCGGCGGCGATCATGGTCGGGGGCCGCGCCGATGCATGGCAGGACGCGGTGCGGCTGGCGCGAGCGGCGCTGGATGAAGGGCGCGCGCGGGAGGTGTTAAGTAAAATTGCTTCCATCACCCGCGCGGCCGGTTCGGATTCCAGTCAGGGAGTTGGACATTGACGCGAAAGGCGGGTTGGCCGGCGTCCCGGGGTGGAGGGACGGCGGTTGCCGGGGAAGGGATATGGAAGATTTTTTGCGGACAGTTCTGGAAGAACGCCGGCGGGATGCCGATAAAGCGGCCGCCGGCGTTCCGGTTGCGGTTTTGCAGGAGCGGGTAGCCGCCCGCACCGGCCGCCGCAGCTTGATGGAGCGTTTGCAGCGCTTGTCGGATAACGATGTTTGCGTTGTGGCGGAAATCAAACGCGCCAGTCCTTCCGCCGGCGTATTGCGGTCGGATTGCGATCCGGCGGGGATTGCCGGTCTGTATGAGCAGGAGGGCGCCGGCGGAGTGTCCGTGGTGACCGAGCCCCGTCATTTTCAGGGGCGGGACGGCGACCTGGCCGCGGCGCGTTCAGCCGTAGCCCTGCCGATTCTGCGCAAGGATTTCTATTCTGTCCCTTACCAGATTTACGAAACAGCGGCTTTGGGCGCGGATGTGGTGTTGCTGATTGCCGCCTGCCTGGATTTCATCCAGTTGCGCGATTTGTACATTGTTGCCCAGGCGATCGGCTTGGAAGTGGTGGTGGAAGTGCACACGGCGGATGAATTGGAAATGGTGCTGCCGCTGGCCAACACGGTGATCGGCGTCAACAGCCGCAATCTGCGGACCATGAAAACCGATTTGAACGTTACCCGCGAATTAAGCCGGATGATTCCTCCCGACCGTTTGGCGATGGCGGAAAGCGGCATCCATACCCGCCGGGATGTCCAGGAATTGCGCGAACTCGGTTATCGCGGTTTTTTAATCGGCGAAGCGCTGATGCGTTCCGCCAATCCCGGTTTGTTGCTGCGCATGCTGCTGGGCCACACTCCGCATCCACGGCGTCGGGCATGAAGCCTTTCGCCATAAAAATTTGCGGATTGACGAATTTGGACGACGCGCGGGCGGCGCGGGATGCCGGCGCGGATTTCCTGGGCTTTGTCCTTTTCCCCGGCTCGGGCCGCGCCGTCACGCCGGCGGTTCTGGCGCGGATTGCCGGAAGCCTGGACCAGACGGCGCCGTTGGTGGGCGTGTTTGTCAACCAGCCGACAAACGAAGTGGCGCGGATTGCCGCGGATTGCAACTTGAGCGCCGTACAGTTGCACGGCGATGAAGATTGGGCGGATTACACGTCCCTGCCGCAGCCGGTCTGGCGGGCGTTCCGCCTGGTCCAGGGCGCGCCGCGGCCGGACCCCGCGCAATGTCCGGCGGAACGGTTTGTCTTGGATGCGGCGGCGGGCGGAAGCTATGGAGGTACGGGCCGCCGCGCGGATTGGGCGGCCGGCGCGCAACTGGCCCGCCGCTGGCCATTGATGCTGGCCGGTGGATTGACGCCGGAAAATGTGGCGGCGGCCGTGCGGCAGGTGCGGCCGCTGGGGGTGGATGTGTCCGGCGGCGTGGAAAAAGCGCCGCGGTTCAAAGACCGCCGGCGCCTGGAGGCGTTTGTGCAAGCCGCGCGGGCCGCGGCCCGGGAACAGGGAAATGGCAATGAGTGTTAAAAAGAATCGCGCGATTCCGCGTTACCCGGATCAAGCCGGCCGTTTTGGGGAATACGGCGGACGGTATGTGGCTGAAACACTGATGCCGGCGTTGCTGGCGATTGAGCGCGAGTACCGCCGGGCGGCCCGGGATGCGCAATTCCGCCGCGAGTTCCAGCGGTTGCTGCGGGATTACGTCGGCCGGCCATCTCCTTTGTACCTGGCCGAACGCCTGACCGGCGCCTGGGGCGGCGCCCGGGTTTATTTAAAGCGGGAGGATTTGAATCATACCGGCGCCCATAAGATCAATAATACCATCGGCCAGGCCTTGCTGGCGCGGCGCATGGGGAAAAAGCGCCTGATGGCCGAAACCGGCGCCGGGCAGCATGGCGTGGCCACGGCGACCGCGGCAGCCTTGTTCGGCATGGCCTGCGATGTGTACATGGGCACGGAGGATATCCGCCGCCAGGCGCCGAATGTGCTACGCATGGAATTTCTCGGCGCGCGCGTGCATCCGGTGACCAGCGGCACGGCCACGCTCAAGGATGCCATGAGCGAAGCGCTGCGCGCCTGGGTGTCGCGCGTGGATGATACTTTTTACGTCATCGGCACCGTCGCCGGCCCGCATCCGTATCCCATGCTGGTGCAGGATTTTCAAAGCGTGATCGGCCGGGAAACCCGGGTTCAGGTGTTGAAGCAGGCGGGACGTCTCCCGGATTTGGTTGTGGCCTGCGTTGGCGGCGGCAGCAATGCGGCGGGTATTTTTGACGCGTTTCTGGAAGATGCGCGCGTGGGCTTGCTCGGAGCGGAAGCCGCCGGCTTCGGATTGAGCACCGGCCGCCATGCCGCCAGCATCGGCGAAGGCCGCATCGGCATCCTTCACGGCAACAAGAGCTACCTGCTGCAGAATGGCGACGGACAGGTCCGCAACGCGCATTCCATCAGCGCCGGGCTGGATTATCCGGGCGTCGGTCCGGCGCATGCCGCCTGGGCGGATTGCGGCCGGGTGCAATATGTCGGCATCACCGACCGGCAGGCTTTGCGGGCCTTTTATGAATTGACGCGCCTGGAAGGCATTGTGCCGGCCCTGGAATCCAGCCACGCGCTGGCCGCGGCGCGCCCGCGCGCCCGCCTTCTCGGACGCCGCGGCGTGCTGGTGATTTGCCTGTCCGGCCGGGGCGACAAGGATTTGGACCACGTGGCGGCTGCCGGCCGGCCGCCGGTTAAAACAGGAGCCTGACCGGCTTATGTCCCGTTTATCTGATTGTTTTACGCAGTTGCGCCAGCAGCGCCGCAAGGCCCTGGTTGGATACCTTTCTGCGGGCGACCCGAACCTGGCGCAATCCGAGCGCGACATGCGGATTGCCTTGCGCAACGGCGTGGATATCCTGGAAATCGGCGTGCCTTTTTCCGATCCCACGGCGGATGGGCCGGTGATCCAGGCCGCCGGCCGCCGGGCGCTGGATGCCGGAGCCAACCTGCGGCGCATCCTGGCCATGGTCCGTCGGCTGCGCCGCGATTTCCCGCGCGCGCCCATGATTCTCTTCAGTTACGCCAATCCCCTGCTGGCCTACGGCTATGATAAACTGTGCCGGGATGCCGCGGCGGCCGGCGTGGACGGCTTGCTGGCGGTGGACCTGCCGTTCGAGGAATCGGAGGAATTGCGCCGCTGGATGCGGCCGCTGGGCTTGCAATTCATCCAGTTGATCGCTCCGACTACGCCTCTGCCGCGCATGCGGCGGATTCTGTCGGGCGCTGATGGATTCGTCTATTACATCCTGGTGAAAGGCGTCACCGGCGGCAGTTCCCGTCTGACGGATGACGCGATCCGCCATATGCGGCAACTGGCCGGTTGCACGCGTTTGCCGGTGGCGGTGGGATTCGGCGTGCGCACCCCCGCGCAGGCGCGGCAGATTGCGCGGCATGCCGACGCCGTCGTGGTGGGCAGCGCGCTGGTGGAAGCCGCGCGCCAACGCCGCCTGGCGCCGCTTGTGCGCGAGCTGGCTGCGGCCCTGGGACGCCGGAAAGAAAAATGATTTTGTGCAGAATGCGTCTGAAATAATCTACGGTGTCAACCCGGCGTTTGAGGTTTTGCGCGCCGGCCGGCGCGCGGTCAAGCGCGCCTGGCTGGCCGCCGGCGCCGCCGACAGTCCGCGGTTGCGCAAACTGGCGGAACTGCTGGACCGCGCCGGCGTGCCGGTGGAAAGAACCGGCAAGGATGTTGTCGCCCGGTATTGCCGCAGCCCGGAACACCAGGGCGTGGCCTTGGAAACGGCGCCTTATCCCTATGCGCCGCTGGCGGAATTGCTGGCCGCGCGGCGCCTGCTGCTGCTGGACAACGTGGAAGATCCGCAGAATGTCGGCGCGATTCTCCGCAGCGCCGAAGTGTTCGGCTGGTCCGACGTTTTATTGGCCAACCGGGGCGTGCCGGAAATCTACGCTTCCGTGGTGAAGGCTTCGGCCGGCGCCACGGAGCACCTGCGCATCTGCCGCGAGTGCGCGGCCAACGCTTATGTTCGCCGGGCGCGGGATGCCGGCTTCCAGGTGCTGGCGCTGGACAGCAAGGGCCGGGAAGATTTGACCAGGATCGCCGCCGCGCGGCTGGAGAAAATCCTGCTGGTAATCGGCGGCGAGCATCATGCCGTGGGACAGTATATTTTGAACCAGGCGCACCACGTGATCGGCATTCCGCAGCGGGGCCGGGTAACGTCGCTGAACGCTTCCGTGGCTGCCGGAATTGCGCTGTTTTTGCTGGGAGGGTAGGATGGCGACCGCATTGATCATCCATGGCACGTGTTCCCGCGAGGAATATTTTGACGAGCGTTACCCATCCGCCATCAACAGTCATTGGCTGCCCTGGCTGCTGAAGCAGTTGCTGATGGCCGGATACGAAGCGCAGACTCCCACCATGCCGCTGGCTTATCAACCGGTCTACCGCGACTGGGCCCGCGAATTTCAGCGGCACGAACTCGGTCCGGAATCCCTGCTGGTCGGACACAGTTGCGGCGGCGGGTTCCTCCTGCGCTGGCTGGCGGAAAATCCCGCGCCCGTCCGCCGCCTGGTGCTGGTGGCGCCCTGGCTGGACCCCTCCGGGCGCAAGTGTCCGGAATTTTTCCACTTTGAATTGGACCCCGCCTTGCGCGAACGGACGGAAATGCACCTGGTGTTTTCCGACAATGACGGCGCGGACATCCAGGAATCGGTCCGGCGCATTCTGGCGGTGTATCCGGGAATTAAAAAACATTTGTTTCCGGGCTACGGCCATTTCTGTTATGCCAACCTGCGCACGGCGGCCTTTCCGGAACTGCGCCAGATCGCGCTGCACGGACGGACTTGATTCCGTTGTTTCATGTAGTAGCGCCACGGGGTGGCGCAATCCGCATCCGGATTTCCCACCCAAGCCCGTTTTAGGGCACCCCGCCCGATAATGATTGCAAATTTTCCGCGGAACATGCACAATATTCTGCAATTAACCTAAAACTGTTTCGGAGGGAATCATGATGGCGGCGAAAACGGCAAAAGCGGCGAAGACGGTCAAGGTGGCTCTGATCGGGCAGGCGTTCATGGGCCGGGCGCATTCTAATGCGTGGGGACAGGTCAACCGGTTCTGCAACCCCCCGCGCCGGGCGGTGTTGCACACCATCTGCGCCGCGCATGCCGACACCCTGCCGGCGTTTGCCGGGCAGTGGGGCTGGCAGCATCACTCCACCGATTGGCGGGCGGTCTGCCGGGATCCGGAGGTGGAACTGGTGGATATCGGCACGCCGAATTACCTGCACCTGCCGATGGCGCGCGCGGCGTTGCTGGCCGGCAAGCATGTGGCCTGCGAGAAGCCGCTTGCCGGAACGCTGGAAGATGCCCGGGAAATGCTGGCGCTGGCGCGGCGCGCGCCCGGCCGCACTTTTGTCTGGTACAATTACCGCCGCTGTCCGGCGGTGGCCTTCGCGCATCAACTGGTGCGCCAGGGCAAGGTTGGACGCATCCGCCACGTGCGGGCCTGTTACCTGCAATCCTGGGCCGATGAATCCGTGCCGCTGGCCTGGCGGTTCGACCGGAAACTGGCCGGCTCCGGCGCGCACGGCGACTTGAATGCGCATATCGTGGACATGACCCGGTTTGTCACCGGCGAGGAAATCACGGAAATCTGCGGCGCAATTGCCGAGACGTTTGTCAAGGAACGCAGCTTGATGACCGGCGCCGCGGCCGGCGGCATTGCCGCCGGCCTGAATGCCCGGCGCGGCAAAGGGCGGGTGACGGTGGACGATTGCGTCTTGTTCCTGGCGCGGTTCAGCGGCGGCGCGGTGGCCAGTTTCGAGGCCGCGCGCCAGGCCACGGGCAATTTCAACCGCCACGGCTTTGAGATTGACGGCACGCAAGGTTCATTGCGCTTCAATTTCGAGGATATGAACACGCTGGAATATTTTGACGCCACCGCGCCGCGCGCCGTGCAGGGATGGACCCGCATTTTCTGCACCAATGCCGGCAGCCACCCCTATGCCGGGTTCTGGTGGCCGGATGTGCACATCATCGGTTATGAGCACGGGTTTACCAACATGGCCTACGATATCCTGTCCGTGCTGGCGGGACGCAAGCCCGTGGTTCCGCTGCCGGATTTTGCCGACGCCTACCAGACCCAGCGGGTGCTGGAAGCGGCGCTGATTTCCGCGCGGACGAAGCGATGGGTAAGTTTGAGCAGCGTGACCTGAATCCGTGACGGGGTTTTTACAATATTTGCATATCCAAAGACTTATGGATTCCGATACAACACCTGATGAATGGCAGGCTGTGATTCCAGAAAAGACCGCCCTTTGGGTGAGGCCATTATGCCGCATCTGCTTTGTTGCGAAGGACTCGCGGTATGTTTATACAGCTTCATCCTTCGCGCCGCGCATCTGCGGCATACTGACCTCATCACGGATTCTGGCGTGAAATAAAATCCGGCGCCGGCAGACCTTATTCGGAAGTTCCCACTGCCGGCGCGAGCAGTTGGCGCAATTCCGCGGGCGGGCGCATCACGCGCCCATCGCGGCCGATGCAGACATGCACCGTGTAGCCGGTGGCGATGATGTCCGGCGCGCCCGGCTTGCCGGAGTCGCGCGTAATCTCGTAACGGATAGTCACCCGCACGCCCTTGATCTCACAGCGTGAAACAATGGTCAGCAGATCGTCGAAATGCGCCGGCGTCTTGTATTCGCAATGGGCTTCGACTGCCGGCAGGAACACTCCCCGGGATTCCAATTCGCCGTATGGCAGGCCGATGTCGCGCAGCATTTCCGAGCGCGCCATCTCGAAATACACCAGGTAGTTTGCGTAGTAAACGTAGCGCATCTGGTCGGTATGCGCGTAAGGCACGCGGATGGAGTGCCGGAATGTTTTGCCGGCGTTGTCCGGGGAAGTTGACATGCGCCTGAATCTGCCAGTTCCGGCAGGGAAAGTCAAGCCGTCATTGCCTCCAGCGCGCGCGGTTGGCACGGCTGCGTCATGCTTGCGGCTCACCAGGGACGGTTCGCCCCACCTCAGGCAGATATGGCCAAAATGGTAAGGCGAGGCGTCCCTGCCGAGCTTTCTTTTCCGAGAATGACACAGCCGTGACGCGGTTGGCGTGGCAATCGCAGAGGGTTGGTCCTCCCTCGGCAGGCGCGGCCTTTAGGACGCTGCCTGCAAGGGATTGTTCTGCTCAAACTCTGTCATTCCAGTAGCCGGGGCGCCGATGCAGATTAGCCACAGCGATGATATGCAGTATTCCACCCTTGACTTGGAAGATCACGCCAAAGGGAAATCGGTTAACGAGGCATCGCCTCGTGTTCTGGGACATTGATGCCCATGCTGCGGGAAACTCCGAGATTCGCTGGATGGTCGAGTACACTTCTTCGGCAAGTTCTAAGCCGAGGCCAGGTTCAGATTACTCATAAAATAGCGAATGGCCTCATTAAATTCGGCATCCGCCAAAGGATGAAAAAAGAACCTCATCGGGCAAACTTCCGCCGAATCTTGTCAAACACCTCCTCGCCTGGAATCAACTCGACCTCCCCCCCGGTCAATCTGGGCTGCCCGCCGCTCAGATTCTTCCGCCCACATTCTGTCGATATCGGGACGCGCAGGGAGGTTGAGACTGGCCAGAATCCGGTCAAACAAACCGATCCGTGCATCGGCGGGAAGGTCAAGCGCTTCATCAACTATTCTGTCATCTGCTGCGCAAAGCAGGGGTCACACCTAAAATTAAAACTTAACGACTAAGCCAGGTCTTTACGTGAG
>CAYXEK010000061.1:11949-20367 GCA_964463985.1 uncultured Verrucomicrobiota bacterium | reverse complement strand
TCAATATCGCCAATTCAAACGCGCATGTCAATCAGCATTGGTGTTTGAAGTGATGATGTGGAGGATACTAATAAGGGCTTTGACTGCAACCCAAATCGAAATCAATATTGGCAGCGATCCCGATTGCGATAGCGATTTCGATTATATTTTGCCGCGCAGAAATGCTTTTCCCGTGCAATGGAATATCATGTCTTAATGAAAATATCTATGTTTTATCGCAGACTACAATGCGATAAAATGGTTCGCCCCGGGTGAACACACGGCATGGCGGTCAGGCCCTGACCGCCGCGGCGCGCAAGGGTTCTTCGGCATGGCTCAGGAGCAGCCTGCGCGCGTTTATACGATTTATTGGTTTTGATTTGCCGGAATATGCTGAAAAACACAATGTTTACGCTTGCCGCTGACGGGCGATAAACGCTAAACTGCCGGCGTTGACTACCGGGGAGGGGCATGTTATCGTTATCCTGCTTGAGACGCGGCGTGTTGCCGGCGATAGTATTGGCCACATTCGCGGCGGCTGCCTGGTGGATTTTATGCGCCCGCTACGCCGCGCGGGAATTCGTTAATCCGGTGGCATGCACGATGATCGGCGGGCGGCTGTATGTCCTGGAGAAAAAAGACAACCGCCTGCTGGAATTGGAATATGTTGGGCCCGACCGTCCGCTGCAATTGATATCCGCCGGGCATATTGAGCCGGATGACGCGGATTATTTCTACATGGTCCGCAAGCTTTACCCCGGACCGGGCGGCCGGCTGGTGATCCAGAGCTATGTCTACGAACGCGCAACCCGCTCGTTTGCCGGCTACCGGTTCCGGGCTTACGATCCCGGCAGGCGCGAGCCGCCCGAGGAAATATTGCAGGTGTTGTACAGCGATCCGGCGCGCTACCCGGAAATGCGGTACGCTTGCTCAGGCCGGGGCGATCATTATTTTGTCAACACCAGCGAAGGCGAACATAACATATGGAAGTTGCCCGCGGAGTCCGCCGGCGTTCTGGCGCGCGATCACCCGGGGCCCGGCATTGTCGTCCTTGGCGAAACCAACAATGCCTGGGCCGGGTGGAATTCCATCCAGGTGGATCCGGCCGGACAAATATTCCTGGCCTGCGGGTCGGCCGGCCGGATCGTGGCCTATGCGCCGGATGGGCGGCGGGTGCGTGAATTCGGCCAGGTCAGCCTGGAGCCGGGCGGTTTGCTGGCGCCGGATGAATTGACCTTCGTAGCCCTGGATGGCGCCGCTGCCCCGGCGTTGACCGTTGCCAGCACCGGCAACAGGTCATGGCTGCAATATAACGACAAGGGGCGGCGCATCCGTCTTGTCAATCCACTGGCGGCAGGGTATCCCTTTGCGGATATCCTCGTGGGCGGGCTTTTCCCGCATCCGGAACTGGGGGCCTGCGCTTTTGACCTGGTCAACCGCTGCCTGGTAATTCCCGGACCGCCCTTGCGCGTTGTGGAGCGTTATCTCGAATCATGCTGGCGCGGACTGGGCGTCATTCTCACGGCCGGCCTGTTGCTGGCGGCCGCCTGGATGAGCATCTGTTGGCTCCACCGGCGGATGATCCGGATACGTTTTCCGCTTTTCTTCAAACTGCTGATCTTGTTCGTTCCGCTGGTGCTGGCCGGCAATCTTTTAGTGGAAAGCCAGGTGCGCGAAATGATGCGCGAAGACAAGGAACAGGAAGCCATGTTGCGGCTGCGCAACCTGGCATGCGCCATCCTCAACACCCTGTCGCTGGACGACCTGGAAGCGATCCGCCGGCCGGCGGATCGCAATAGCCCGGTTTACGAGCGCATTTACATGGTTGTTTCGCGCATCCTGGACGCCCAGCGGGTGCCGCATACTCCAAAATGGATTCTGCACAAAATAGTCAACAACCGGTTTTATTTCGGCGTCAATATCTGGCGCGGGCCGATTTTCGAGCCGTTTATCGTCACCCCGGAGCGGGGGGTCTTTCTGCGCGCGGTGTCGGAAAAAGTTTCCCAGCACGGGCGTTTCCAGGATGACCAGGGCGAATGGTTCAGCCATATCAGCCCGATCCTGAACCGCGCCGGCGAAGTGATCTACCTGCTGGAACTTTACCGTCCGACGGAAACCCTGGACCGCGCCGACCGGGAAGCCGCCGCCCGCGCGGGGCGCATGGTGGGCGGTACCGGCTTGCTCCTGTGCCTGGTTATCATCGTGTTTTCCTTCCTGTTCACGCGGCCATTGCGCCGGTTGATGAAAGCCACGGAAATCATCAGCGCCGGCGGTTTCGACCACCGGATCGAATTGCGCTCCCGGGACGAGTTGGGCGATCTCGCCCATGCTTTCAACCAGATGTCCGGCCGGCTGGCGACGTTTACCGCTGAGCAGGCGCGCGCCGCCTCGGAAAAAGAGCGCATCCAGGCCGAGTTGCGGTTTGCCCGGGAAATGCAGCGCGGCATGCTGCCGACTGTTTTCCCGCCGTGCGCCGGCCTGGAAAACATCGAAATTGTCGCTCAGATGGAGCCGGCGCGCGAAATTGGCGGCGATTATTTTGATTTTTTCCCTGTGGAAGAAGATTGCCTGGGCGTAGTGGTGGCGGATGTAGCCGGCAAAGGCGTGCCGGCCGGCTTGTTCCTGATGGAATTTCGCACCCTGCTGCGCAGCCTGGCCCGCGGCCGCCGCGCCGCCGCGCCGGTGATCAGCGAGGTAAACCGCGCGCTTTCCGAGGATAACCCGGCCTTGATGTTCGTGACGGTTTTTTACCTGGTATGCAATCTGCGCACCGGCCGGACCGTCTGTTGCAACGCCGGGCATCCGCCGCCGTTTTACCGGGATGCCGGCGCATGGCGGCCGATGGCCGAAGCCGCCTGCCATGGGATGGCGGTGGGGGTGGACGCCGGCGCCGTGTACCGGGAATATGCGTTCGTGCTGGCGCCCGGGTCCATCCTGCTGCTGTATTCCGACGGCCTGACCGAAGCGCCGGACCGCACTGACCGCATGTTCGGCGAGGAGGGGGTCAGCCGGCTGTTGAGCGCGCAGGCGGAGGCCGCCCCGGCGGCTGTGACGGACGCGCTGATGCGCGCCGCCAAGGCGCATCAGACCGGCCGCGAGCAGTTTGACGATATTACCGTGTTAGCCTTGCAATATCATGCATGATGCTATTGCATGCACGGTAGGATTTGGTATCTTACCTGCCGGCAAGTTGTCAAAAAAAGGGTTGCGATATATGCAGCAGAAAAACCAACCCGTAACATTGCTGGTGATCGGCGCCGGCAGCCGCGGCGCAGGTTACGCGCGCTATGCCGCCAGCCATCCGGATCTGGCGCGGGTGGCCGGCGTGGCCGAACCGCGCGCGCCTTACCGCGACGCCCTGGCCGCGGCGCACGCGATTCCCCCGGCGCAGGTGTTCGATGACTGGCGGGCGGCCGCCGCGCGACCGCGCCTGGCCGATGCCGTGATCATCGCCACCCAGGATCGCATGCACACCGAGCCGGCCCTGGCATTCGCGGCGCGCGGCTATCATATCCTCCTGGAAAAACCCATGGCGCCGACGCCGGACGAGTGCCGCCGGATCGCGCGCGCCGTTGCGGATGCGGGAATTATTTTCGCGGTGTGCCACGTGATGCGTTATACCCAATATACCCGCGCACTGAAGGCCGTACTGGATTCCGGGCGCATCGGCGAAATCGTCAGCCTGCAGCATATCGAACCGGTGGGCTACTGGCACCAGGCGCATTCGTTCGTCCGCGGCAATTGGCGCAATACCGCCGAATCCTCCTGCATGCTGCTGGCGAAATGCTGCCACGATCTGGATTGGATTCGCTATCTCGTTGGCGCGCCTTGCGTCAAGGTGTCGTCCTTCGGCAACCTGAAACATTTCCGACCTGAAAATCAGCCGGCCGGCGCGGCTGAGCGCTGCCTGGACTGTCCGGTGGAAGCGCAGTGTCCCTATTCCGCCATCCGGATTTACCTGGGGCGGCTGCGGAAAGGGCAGGCCGGCTGGCCGGTGAACGTTTTGACCACCGACCTGACCGAGGCCGGCGTTACCCGCGCTTTGCGCGAGGGGCCCTACGGACGGTGCGTTTACAAGTGTGACAACGACGTGGTCGACCACCAGGTGGTAAACATGCAATTTGTCAATGGCGCCACCGCGGCGATGACCATGACGGCTTTCGCCGAGGGCGGGCGGCGCACCCGCATCTTCGGCGCGCGCGGCGAACTGGCGGGCGACTCGGTGTCTTTGACCTGCCGCGACTTCCTGACCGACACCACCGAGACGATTCCGATTGACCGGTTGGATACCTCCATCCTGGGGGGGCATGGCGGCGGCGATTTCGGATTGATGCGGGCGTTCGTGGCGGCGGTATCCAAAGGCGACGCGGGAGGGTTGATGTCGGGCCCCGCCGAAACCTGCGAATCACACATGATGGTTTTCGCCGCCGAACAGTCGCGCCTGGAAAGCCGGGTAGTGGAATTGCGCGAATTCCCGTTGGGCTGATGCCGGGCGCATCATTGCCTTGGCAGATCAAGCACCATGAATCAAAAAGAACTGGCGCAGATGTTGGGCGTGTCGCAGATGACGATTTCCCGCGCGCTCAACCATCTGCCGGGAGTCAGCGCGGACTTGCGCCGGAAAATCCTGCGCACCATGCGGCGGCATGATTACGTGCGCGATCGCTCGGCCGCCAGGCTGCGCGGCACGCCCGGCCGCGTTATTGGAGTCATCGTGCCCGATATCGCCAGTTCGTTTTTCCCCGACCTGATCGGCGGCATTCAAAGCGCCGCGGATGCCGCCGGCTACCTGGTGCTGCTGGCCAACAGCCGCGAATCGTACGCGGATGAAATGCGGCAGGTTGACTTGTTGCGCGAGTTCAAGGTGGACGGTTTGATCATCGCACCCGCCGGCGCGCCGGATAACATTGCCTTTTACCGGAGGTTGGCGGAGAAAGGCGTGCCGTTTGTTTTTATTGACCGGTGTAAATCGCACATGCAATGCAGTTACGTGGTTTCGGATACCCGCGGCGGCGCGTTTGTACTGGGGCAGTATCTGGCGGGCAAGGGCTATCGCACCTGGGGATACCTGGCGGGCCCGGGCAATGTTTCCAGCGCACGGGAACACCAGGCCGGCATCCGCGCCGCTTTTGACGGCGCCGGCCTGCCGCCCGGGCAATGGCGCAGCATGGCGGCCGGGTTCGATGAAAACAGCGGCTTTCATGCGGCCGAACGCCTGCTGGACGAAGGCGCGCCGGATTTGATCGTGGCAGTGAACGACGCCGTGGCGATCGGCGCCTACCGCGCGCTCCGGCAACGCGGATTGAATGTGCCGGGCGATGTGGCACTGGCCGGCTTCAGCGATTTGCATGGAAGCGATTTGCTGCCCGCGCCGTTGACCACCGTGCGGGAACACACCGAGGAAATCGGGCCAATGGCTTTTGCCCTGCTGCTGAGACGCATGCGCGATCCCGGCGCCGCCCCGGAAGGTGTGCGCCTGCCGGCGGAATTGCTGCCCCGGGCATCCGCCTGAATTTTTAAAAAACAATTGACAATCCCGAATTGCGGTGTAAGTTATATTACGTTTACGTAAACCTAACAGAGGGCACATGCAAGCTGGTTTTGTCCGCATGGATATTACGCCTGCTTTGCCGGCGCCTTTGGCCGGCCAGCCGTTTGATTGCCGCGCAGATAGCGTGGCCCTGCCGTTGCACCTCTGCGCCATGCGCCTGGAGGATGCCGGGACGGCAGCGCTGGTGATCGGGGCCGATGTCCTGGAATTCCCCGCGGATCTGGCCGGAGAATTGCGCGGCATTGCCGGCCGCGCCGCGGCAGTGGATCCATCCCGCGTGATCCTGGCCGCTTCCCACACCCACAGCGCGCCCAGCCTGGCGCCGATATTCGGCGCCGAATGCGATTCAAATTATGCCCGGTTGCTGCGTGACCGCGTGCGCGAAGCCGCCGGCACGGCGTTGAAATCATCGCAACCAGCCGATATCCTGGTACAAACCGGCGCGGCGGCCGGACTGGCGTTTAACCGGCGGTTTATCATGTCGGATGGGACGGTCGAAACCCATCCGTTGAAATCCAATCCCCATATCGTCCGCCCGGAAGGTCCGGATTCTTCCCGGTTGTGGACGTTGATGGCCCGCGACCCGGCGGGCAGACCCTTGGGCGCGATTATGAATTTCGGCTGCCATGCCACGGTCATGGAACGCCGGAACACAGCCATCAGCGCCGATTATCCCGGGTATGCCCAGTCCGCCCTGATGGCCGGGCTTGGCGCGGTTCCGGCAATGTTCCTGCAGGGCGCGGCCGGCAACATCTGCCAGGTTAATCCGCTGGACCCGACGCGCCGGGAGGTGGGAGCGTCCTGGGCGGAATCCATGGGGCAAGCCCTGGCCGGGGCCGCCTTGCGTCAATTGGAATGCGCGGAGCCCGGCCGCGGGAGCTTGCGGGCAGGCCGCGCGCAAATTCAATTGCCACGCCGGAAAATTCCAGGGGAACTCCTGGCCTGGGCCCGCCAACACTCCCGCAGTCAGGAGGATCGCTGCATGCCGCGCTTAAGCGATTACGGCGTGGAAATGTTCGGGACCCTGGCGCCGGACCAATTGTCTCTGGCCGATTTCATGCGGAGCGCTTACTGGGCCGGTTTTTACGCCCGGGAGATACAGGACATGGCCGCCGCTTGCCAGGCGGCGCCGGCGGTGGATTTTGAAATGACCGCCCTGGCCCAGGACAACTGGGCGCTCTTGTTTCTGCCATGCAAATTGTTCGCGGAGTGGTGGGACGCGATTGCCGCCGCATCCCCCTTCGCGCACACCGGCGTTGTATCGCTGGCGAACGGCTGCCAGGGGTATATTCCAACCCGGCAGGCTTTCGAACGCGCGGGCGGCTATGAAACGATGCTGCTCTCGTCCACCTTCCTCGCGCCGGAAGCCGGCGACATGATGTTCAAGCAGGCATCGGCCATGCTGGCCGAATTGCATGGACGTGGAAATCCGGCCTGATAAGCCGGCGGGCAAATCGAACCGAATTCAAAACATAGACACAGAACAGAAGCAGCATAAAACAGCCGGGAAAATCGGATAATCATCAGGAGCCACCATGAGCGAAAAGCTGGCAATTAACGGCGGAAAGCGGACCGTAGCCAGGGGCATGCTGAAACAATGGCCCCCCATCAACCATGCGGATATCAGGGCGGTCGTCAAAGTGCTGGAACGCGGGGTGCTGTGGGGGCCGATGGAACGCGAGGTGCTCGGATTGCAGGAAGATTTTGCCCGTTACATCGGCGCCCGTCACGCCCTGGTCGTGAATTCCGGCACCGCGGCCCTGCATGCCTGCGTGGCTGCCTGCGGGATCGGGCCGGGCGACGAAGTGCTGACTTCGGCCTACAGTTTCTGGGCCACCAGCCAGGCCGTGCTGGCCCATAACGGCATTCCCGTGTTCACGGATATTGATCCGGACACCATGGACATGGATCCGAAAAAAATCGAGGCCAAAATCACGCGGAAAACCAAGGCCCTCATGCCGGTGCATGTCCATGGCTTGTGCGCGGACATGGATGCCATCAACCGCATAGCCCGCAAATATAAACTGAAGGTGATTGAGGATGCCGCCCAGGCGGCCGGTTCGCGTTACCATGGCAAAAGCGCCGGGGTGCTCGGCGACATTGCCGGGTTCAGCCTGAACGGCAGCAAAAACCTGCCGGCGGGCGAGGGCGGCATCGTGACCAGCAATGACGACGAATTGATGGACCGCGCCCGGAAAATGGCGATGTTCGGCGAGAAAGCCGTGGCGCGCGGGATGATCCGGCTGTATGACGCCGAAATGATGGGTTTCAATTACCGCAACAACGAAATGGCCGACGCCCTGTGCCGGTCATTTCTGAAGCGGTACGATAAGCTCCAGGCGGCGCGTGCGCGTAATTGCGAATACCTTAGCCGCGAATTGAACAGAATCAAGGGCGTGCGTCCTCCGGACGTTCCGTCCGGATATGTACATTCATGGCATCTTTACAAGGTCCGGCTGTATCCCGAAAAGCTGGGGATCAACCATATTCATCCCAAACGCTTTCGCTGGGCGGTGCAGCAGGCCCTGTATGAAGAGGGCGTGCCGACGTTTGAGTGGCACAACATGCCGGTGCCGGCCCAGAAGGTGTTCCTGCATAAGAATGTCTACAATCACGGTTGTCCGTGGAACTGCCCGCATGTTGCGCCGGCCACCCGCAAAATCAAATACGATCCGTTTGATTACCCGGTTTGTGTGGACATGTTTGATCGTTCCTTCTGCATTAATCATCTCTTTCCCCCTAATGGCCGGGAATTGGTGGAAGCGATCGTCGCGGCGTTCCGGAAGGTGTTTGACCATCTGGATGATGTGTTGGAATATGCGAAGACCGTGGAATTTCCGACCATGCCGGGCGAACGCCGGAAAATCTGATGGGTGTATGAAAGCCCG
>CAYXEK010000061.1:0-11849 GCA_964463985.1 uncultured Verrucomicrobiota bacterium | reverse complement strand
AGGAGGTTTGTAATGTCGGAATATCAAAAATTAACGGAATTGGTGCTGGCGGAACACCGCCAGGTGCTGCTGGATGCCAGGGACGATGAGGTCGAAAAACTGCTGGACGCGCTGGCTGCCGCCAGGCGCATCCAGGTGTTCGGCATGGGCCGGATGAAATGCGCCGTGCGCGCCTTCGTCATGCGCCTGATGCATATGGGCCTGGATGCCCACGTGGTGTTCGACACCACGTGTCCGAACATCGGTCCGGGCGATCTGTTGCTGGTCAATGCGGCCTGCACCACCATCGGCTACACGGTCATGGGATTCGCCAAACGCGCCGGCGCCAAAGTGGTCGCCATAACCGCAAATCCCAATTCCAAGGCTGCTGCCTTGTGCGATTTCACCGTGGCTTTGCGCGGCCAGGTGCATGGCGGCCGGCCGTATGAAATCCCGTCCGTCCAGCCGATGGCGGCTCTGTTCGAACAGACAATCTTTGTTTTCGAGGACATCGTCATCCAGTTATTGATGAGCAAACTCGGCATCACGGCCGAACAGATGGCCAAGAGGCACACGAATCTGGACGGCTACATGGATTTCAACGTGGAGGATGAATAGGACCAGGTGGGATAGGGTGTGTGTGAGTATGTGGGTATGTGAGTGTGTGGGAGGGATATGCGTGTCGGGAGGAGGAGCGCGGGATACGGGATGCGGAAACAATTACAGGCCGGCGGAGGCGGTGGGCTGCGAGTATCCCATCAGCCTGGGGCATGAAATCTCCGGCACGGTGGCGGCGTTGGGCGCCGGAGTTAAAAGCGATTATATCGGCCGGCCCTTGAAAATCGGCGACCGGATCGGGGTCTGTCCCGCCATCCACTGCCATAAATGCTATTTCTGCACGATCGCCAAAACGCCGGAGAAATGCACCGCCTGGAAAACCTACGGCACCTGGCCGCGCGCCGACCGGGAGCCGCATTTTACCGGCGGATACGGGGATTATCTTTATATCCACGATCCGAATTCCGTGGTTTTGAAATCCGAAACCAGCGCGGAACGCACGGCGTTCCTGGAGCCGATGGCGGTGGTGGTGCATTCCATGCTGCATGCCGGGATCAAGATCGGCGACACGGTCGTGGTCCAGGGCTGCGGTCCGATCGGGCTGCTGGCCATCGCCTGCAGCAAACTGGCCGGCGCCGCGCGGGTGATCGCCACCGGGCGCAAGAACCGTAAACGCCTGGAACTGGCGCGGGCCATGGGCGCGGATTTTACCATTTGTTCCACGGACCTGCCGGATGAAAAGCCGCGCCGCGATTTTGTTTTCAAGCATTCGCTGAACCTGGTAGGCGCGGACGTCGTGATCAACACCGTCGGCTCCGCGCCGGCATTCCGGGAATGCCTGGGATTTGTGCGCAACAGCGGGACCTTAGTGGAAGTGGGAAATTTCGTAGATTCCGGAACATTTCCATTCAATCCCTGCACCGACCTGCTGGCCAAGGGTATTCGTGTAATTGGCAGTTTTGACAACGAAGCGGAGCATTTCGTACGGGCCTTGCCGTTGATCGCGGACAAACGCATTCCCTTGGAAAAATTAATCACCCATCGGGTTGCCCTGGAAGATTTGCCGCGCGCGCTGGCGGCCGTGGGCGGCGACGGGGTGCTGGATGGCCGTGAAATCGTCAAGGCCATGGTGGTGCCAGGGGGGAATGAAGGCGGATGTACGGCATAACCGTTCGCATTATTTGATGTATTTGGCAAATTTGGACGTTTTGTAAACACTGATGATAATGATTTCAGTATCGGTTTCTTCGACAATAATGCGTAATAGCATTTCAGATTGCAGTTGTTTGTCGAAATAACGGCGTGAATAAATTGAGCGCGGGGGATGGCCGGGTGTAATATGTTCAGGATCCTTTATCACCTCTATGACGATATCGTCCAATATGTTACGTTGCCGGGCTTTGATCTTGGCGTGATTGGTCCATCGGATTGGTTTCATGGTTATCAGCCCGCGACAGCAAATTGTACTTCGCGTGTTTTTTCTATTGTCCTGGAAGCTTCAAAAATCTCCAGCCCAACGAGCAAGTTGTCTTCGCCAAAATCTGCTACAACACCGGGACGTATTTCATCGCTCTCTTTGATCAAGCAGTCACGGAAGAGAATGTTCAGGGTGTCGGTTTCCGCGTCGTAATCTATTTTCATGTTTTTATCACCATGCCAAATTAATAATTGAAAGCTATTTATGATGATGATTATATGTTGAAGAATGCTTGAAATCAAGATGTTTTTCACCATACAACCCCCTGAACCGCTGAACCTCAATCAACCCTTAAACCCATAAACCACTGAACCAGGAAGCAATATCACATGTTGCGCAATATCCCCGCCTGTATTTCGCCGAATCTCATGCATGCGCTGATGAGCATGGGACATGGCGACGAAATCGTCCTGGCTGACGCCGATTTCCCCGGGCCGGCCCTGGCCAAACGCCTGATCCGGGCCGACGGCGTGCCGTTAACCGACTTGCTGGCGGCAATCCTGCCGTTCTTCCCGCTGGACGGGTTTGTCAAGCATCCGGCGGCGGTCATGGATTACCGCCCCTGGAGCAACGCGGAGCCGGCTGCATATGCGAAATTTCGCGAGATCTTCGCGGCCCAAAAATGCCGCGTGCCGGAATTGGAACTGGTCGAACGTTTCGCCTTTTACGAACGGGCCGGCCGGGCCTATGCCGTGGTCATGACCGCCGAGGCCGATGGCAATCTGATCCTTAAAAAAGGGCCGGTTATGGCATGATGGATTGCCTGCGCAAAGAAAAACAACTTATAGCAAACGATTGATCTTGTCATTGACCTGCGGCTTTATTGTATAATGCAAAGGCCGAGTCTTCATCAATAGCGCTTCCAGCAATCGAGGTTGGCCCATGAAAAATGGTTATGCGGAATTCACCATGCACTGGGACGATGCGCCGCTGGACATTTCCTGGATGTTCGCGGATGAAGTTCCGGCGGGCAAACACGGATTCCTGCGGGCGGAGCGCGGTAAATTCGTTTTTGCCGACGGCGCGCCGGGCCGGTTCTGGGGCACCCTGATCAACTCTGCCGCCTGTTTTCCGCCGCATGACGTGGCGGAGAAAACAGCCCGGCGACTGGCGAAATTCGGCGTGAATATCGTGCGCCTGCACCAGTTTGACGCGGAATGGGCCGCGCCGAATATTTTTCAATTCGCCAAGGGCCGCGAACTGGCCGACACCCTGCATTTCGACGCTGCCAGCCTGGACCGGTTCGATTACCTGATCCATTGCCTGAAGGAAAACGGCATCTATATTTACATGGACCTGCTGATTTACCGCACCTTCAAGCCCGGGGACGGCGTTGACAATCCCGCGGAACTGCCGCCCAACGGCGCCAAGCCTTATTCCATCTTTGACCCCAAATTGATTGAACTGCAAAAAATATACGCGCGCGATCTGCTGACGCATGTCAATCCCTACACCGGCCTGGCGTGCGTGGATGATCCCTTCATGGCCATGGTGCTGATCACCAATGAGAATGACATGTTTAACGCGCCCTTTCCGGTGGTGATCGAGCCCTACCGTTCGCGCCTGGAAAAACAATACCGTGCCTGGGCGGAGGCCAACCAAATTGAGTTGCCGGCGCAGATATCCTTTGATTTCCGCCGGGAATTGCCGTCCCCGGAAATTTTGCGGTTTTACCATGTCTTGCAGAAAAAATACCTGAAGGAAATGCATGATTATCTGCGATCCATCGGCGTGCAGGCGCCGATTGCCGGGGATTCCTGGAGCCGCGGGCTGACGCTGGTATCGGCGCTGGAGGAAATGGATTTCACTTCCTCCAACGTTTACTGGGATTTATGGGGCGACACCGGCCACAATCAGCCGCTGGTCGCGGAACGCCGGAATGCGCTCGGCATGGTTCCGGCGAAAATCCGCACAGCGCACCAGCCGCTTTTCATCACCGAATGGGACATGGTCTGGCCGCATGAATGGCGTTCGATGAGCGCCTTGATGGTGGCGGCCATGGCGGATTTCCAGGAGTGGTCCGGGGCGGCGCTGCACACCTACCGCTACCGCAGCTTGCCGGCCAACGCCATGGGCGGCACGGTGCTGGGCGGCATCAAGTACCGCCGGAACTTCGAGACTTTCATGGATCCGGCCAAGTTCGGGATGTTTTACGCCGCCGCCGTCATGTTCCGCCGCGGCGATGTGGCGCCGGCGCGCGAAACCCTCGGCATCGCGCTTAAGGAATCGGACATCTTCAATCCGGTCCACGGCATGGCCAACCATAACCAGCCGAATATTCCCGCCACGCTTAACTGCGAGAAACACCGCCTGGAGATTGAATTGCCCGGCCGGCCCGGCCGCTCCGCCGCGCGCATCGGTCCCGACGAAACCGGCCCGGCCGCCGCCGATGCCGATTCCGTGACTTCCGATACCGGGGAAATTTTCCGCTCCTGGCGCGATAAATACGGTTGGATTGACACGCCCATGAGCAAGGCCCTTTACGGATTTTTCAAGCCTTCCGCGCCCCTGGACCTCAAGGGATTGCGGTGCGTCGTCCGGACCGATTTCGCCGCGATTGTTTTCACTTCACTGTCCAACCGGCCGTTAAGCGAATCCAGCCAGATCCTGGTTACCGCCGTCGGCCGGGCCGACAACACCGGGGCCGAGTATAACGACGCCCATACCGCGCGTTATGCCATGGGGCATACGCCGGTGATTTATGAAGTCATCCGGGCAGAATTTGAGCTGGCCACCAGCCATCGGCATTTGAAGGTCTGGAGCGTGGACCAGGACGGCGCCTATACCGGACTGGTGCCCGCCGAAGTGGCGGATGGCAAGCTGAAATTCAAGATCGGCGATGTTTTTCCGTCAATTTATTATTTAATCACCAGATGAATCTCTTTCAAGAGTGTTCAGTGTTCGGCATCCAGATTGCTGCAACAACGTAATATGTTGAAATAGAATTATATATGTTAATTCTGAATTCTGATTTCTGAGCTAATTTCAAAAGTCCTATCAAAAAGGTCGGGGTGTAACCCGACCCTCCAAAAACGGGTTGTTTTTCCATTTTGGAGGGACGACTTCCATGTCGTCCGAGACTTTTGACATTGGCTCTTCTGAATCCGGAATTCATTTAAAACGTTAGTTTTGAAATTGGCTCCAACTCCACAGGGATGGAATTAATACACCGCAGCGAAGGAATTTATTCACCACGAAAGAACACAAGGAACGCAAAGGAAGCACTAAAAGGATTTGGATGTTATAAGGTTTCACCGAAAACTGAACCCTGCGATCAGAGGAACAGAGGGACAACTGAACCGAACACTTACCACCGACTACCGAACCCGGAAACACTGAACGCTTATGAAAACATTAATAATATGCTGTTTTGCTTTCGCAGGATTGATCGCCGCCGGGGTGTCCGATAGCGTTGACAAATGGGAAGTGGACCGGACCAACCGGGTGATTTTAAGGAATGGAACCCCGTTTTTCCCGTACGGCATCATCATGCACGGCAGCACCAACGATATTGCCGCCGCCGCGGACATGGGCTACAACACCGTGCATACCTGGGCATGGGGACAGCAGCCGGACCAGGCCAAAACATGCCTCGAGGCCGCCGAAAAGTACGGGGTCAATGTGATTCTGGAACTGGGAGGTTATTCCCAGGGGATTGATGTTAATCCCGCGGAATTTGGATTGAACGACGAACAGGCGGCCGCGGTCAAAAATATCATGAAAAATCCCAGCCCGAAAAAGGTTAATACGGGGTTGGTGATGGGGTCGGCGGCCAAACTCCTTTCTGAAACACAGCAGGAAAAGTTGTTGCGACTGTTTTATGACCAAAACATTGCAAATTATGCCGAAACCATCCGGTTGGCATCCGGCAGTCCGGCATTGATCGGGTATGATTTGTTCGATGAGCCGATCAAATTAAGCTGGGTGTTTGGCCGGCCGCTTTACAATCTGGTGCATGCCCATGACGGCCGGCATCCGGCGTTTGTAATTTATTCTTCCGGCATCCCGGCGGGGGACGAGTATGTTGACTGGACGGATTGCCTTGGAGCGGATATCTACTGGACGCCCGGGAACGAGGGCTTGCGCGGCAGCGTGAACAAGGTCGCAAAATACACCTGGCTGCTGAACAAACGCGCGGCGGAACGCCGGCAGGTGGTGTCGGTGATCCCCATGGCCGAATACTGGAGCGGCGTCCGCAAGCGGGCCATCATGCCCAAGGAACAATTCTGCCAGACTTACCTGGCCGTGATCTACGGCGCCAAGGCGATCATTTATTTCCGTTGGCCATTTATCGAGCAGCTCACCGAGGATACCCACAAGGCCCTGGCCCGGGAAATGCAGGTGATCGGACCGGTTGCCGTCACCCCGGATATCCCGCAGACCATCCAATATTCACCCGGAGAATTTGATCCGGCCAACGACCGGTTTCCGGATGTACAGGTATCGCTCCGGCGCAATCCGGCCGGCGGGTACGTCTTGCTGGCGGCCAATACCCGGTATTACCCGGTGGACGCAACTTTTGGCCTGGATTTCCTGGGCAAGGACGGCGAAGTTAAACGCCTGTTCAGTCACGAAAAGCATAAAATCGGCGCCGGCGCCTTCCGGGACCGCCTGGAATGCATGGATACCCGCGCTTATTTGATTGCCGCGCCGGCGCTTACCAATCTGCCGGTAAAGATATCCGTGCAAATGACCGCGCAGCCGGACCAGGCCGATCCGGTCTATGGCGCGCCGGCGATGCCCGACAGCGGCCGGCCGGGCAAAAGGAACATCATGCGCAACCCCGGGTTCGAGGAGGTGTCGCTGCCCGACTGGCCGGATTATTATCTGCTGCCCGGCGGGCCCCGCCTGGGCGTGGTTAATACCAATTCCAATCGCGGGATTGACACGCAACAGCCCTATGAGGGCAAAAACTGCTGGTGGATGCGCGGCGCCCCGATCATGATTTACGGCGCCTGTTCCCCGAAAGTCAAGGAGCCGACCGAATATGTGTTGTCGGCATATCTGCGCGCCGACCGCGACGGCGTCAAGGCGCGTTTCCGCGGATTCGGCTGGCTGGTGCCCAAGGAGACATTCGGCGCCAAGGAGTTTACCCTGACCACCAAGTGGGAACGGTATTGGGAGAAAGGCGTGCTGCCGCCGGGTTTGCCGGACTGGCATTCGCTGGCCGTAGTGGTGCAGGGCGGGCAGGACCCGGCCACCGTCTGGGTGGATGCCGTCCAATTCGAACACGGGGCGGAGCCGACCGAGTATGAACCGTGATTGATTCGCGGGATATTGTTGCGCAGGGGAGAGGGAAGATGAAATCATATCTGCAAATAGCTTTTTGGATGGCAGGCTGCGCCGCCGTCTCGGCGGGACTGGTATGTTACGACCGGGATAACGGCAGTCTGCATGTCATGGGATATCCTGCGGCCGCGCCCGCCACGCCGGCGCTGCTGTTGCAACTTGATCGGCTGTATGGTTGGGACGTGGTCCGGTTTGACGAAACGCAACGGCGTTATTTGCTGGACGCGCACCTGGTGATCGGGTGGAACGACGGCAGCGATACTTTTTTCGCGATCGCCGGCGCCGGCCAATCCGGGGAAGTCATGAAAGTGCGGGGAAATGTCGTGGTCTTGCCGGCGCATATCCCGGGACAGAATGCCCCGTTGCCTCCGTCAATTACCCCGTCCGGCCGCAATCGCTTGACGCTGGGAGCGCCTGGGAGCGCGGACTCGGGCGGAATGCTCCTGATTGAAAGCTCCACCAATGCGCCGCGCACCTTGTATGTCGGATTCGTGCCGCCGGATGCACAGGGCCAGACCCTTTCCGGGCCGGGCGCGGAACTGCATGCTTACCACAGCGTCATCGCCGCGGCGGTTTCCGGAAAGGCGGGCGCGATGTCGGCGGCCAGCGGCCGGCGTTCCGGCGGGGCGCCCGGCGTGCGGTTGGGCGCTGCGCCGGTGCTCGTCAATTCAAGGATATCGGGGGCGGATGGATACATCCTGTCCTCCCTGGATCGCAATGCCCGGGTGGAAGGGACGATTTTTGAAGATAGCCTGACCGGGGTCTATAATTGCTGGACAGTCCATCCCATCGCCGGTTGTGTTTTCCGCGGGATGGACGCGGCCGTCCGCGACGGCGGCTCCATAGTGCTGACGATGGCCGACTGTGTTTTTGAAAACAATGTACACAACTGGGTCCTGACGCATTCGGATCGCGGCTTGACCTTGGTTGACTGCCGGTGGAATGCGCCGGCCCAGGGCGATGTTTTCCAGGCCTGGGATAATCCGCGCACCGGCAAGCGCCAGTACCCGTTCCTCATTTCCCAGCGGCATGTCGTGGTTGCCGTGGCCGACCGGGATGGCCGGCCGCTGGATGGCGTCCTGGTGTCGGTTGAAAACGAACAGGGCGAACTGGCCGCCGCCGCACCGCCGCGCCTGCGGACGGGGGCGGACGGCCGCACTCCCGGCAAGGGCGCCCCCGGGGCTTTGCTGCTGACGGAGTTTGTGCGCCGGACAACCGACACCGCCGGCCGGCCGGAAACAACGGATTATACCTACAAAATCACGGTGTCTGCCGATGGATACGCGCCGGCTTCCGTGGCGGGCTATCTGCCCGGGAAAAGCTGGGATGTGGTGCAAATAGAATTAAACCAAACGGATGCTAACCTGCCAGGCCGAAAATAAATGGAAGATGCAATGCGCAAAATCTTACACAATGACTGGATTAAGAAAAGCTTGCTTGGGCTGGCGCTGATCGGGGTTGCCCCGGCTTGCCGCGGCCTGGCGGATTTGCCCCCGCCGCCGGAATTGTCAGTTCCAGCCTGCCAGGCAGCGCCGGCGATTGACGGCGTGCTGGACGATGTCTGCTGGAGCAATGCCGCCCGTATCGAGCGGATGCAGGTATATGGCAAGGACGAGACCACAGATGCCGCGCTATTTGAACTGGCGCGGGATGATCAGTGGCTTTACATCGCCGCGCAAATCCGGCATCCCCGTCCGGAATTGATCAAGCCCAGGATTTTCCAGCACGATGCCGGTGTGACGCAGGATGATTCAATCGAAATATTTATTGATCCCGGAACGGATGGACGGTTGTATTATCATTATATGTTAAACGCCGCCAATGTCCGCGCCGAACAGCAGAAAACGCGCAATGTGTCGGGTGATTACGCGGCCGACCGGAATTGGGATATCCCCTGGCGGTCAGCCGTCCGGGCAACCGACCAGGGGTGGCAGGCGGAAATTGCCCTGCCTTTGAGTGTTCTGGCTGCCCATGGCCGGCTGGATGAGGTTCGCGCCAATTTCTGCGGAACCATCTGTGTGCCGGTGATCGACCCGCAGGGCGTGGAGGTATATCAGGACTGCTTGTTGTTTACCTGGTCGCCGCTATTCCAGCAATTCCATGAGCCGTTCCGGTTCGGGTTCCTGCGCGGCCTGGAACAGATCAAGCCCAAAACTCCCTTTCTCGCCGCCCTGCATGGCGCGGTTGCCGGAAGTTATATTCAGACCAACACCGGGCACGGCTATGAAATCTCCGCCGAATTGCGCGTGCCGACGCCGGGTGAACGGATGCTGGAAATCCGGGCGACCGATCAGCCTCTGGCCGGCGCCCCGGAACAGGTCTCCCAACGCCTGCGCGCCAGGGGGGCCTCCGTGCAGGAAATCAAAATCTTCATGCCGGCGTCCACTCTGGCCAGCCGGACCGCCAAACTGGAATTGTTGGACGTGGCCGCCGGCGAAATCCTCCAGACAGTTCATGTCGCCGGCACCGAACGCCTGACTTTGCTCGCAGGCGTGTTCACGGATCGCTCATATTATACCGATGAAGCCGCGGCCCGCATCCGCGCGGCGGTGGCATTGCCGCCGGATGTCATGGCCGGCATGTCCGCCGCCGTGCGCGACGCCTCCGGTAAAATCCTGGGCCGTTCTGCCGGCATGTCCGCCAGCCCGACGGTGACCGTCAGCCTGGCAGACATACCGGCCGGGGCACACGCATGGGAGTTCGTTTTGATTGACGCGTCCGGCAAAACCGTCATCCGGCGCGAGTTCGAATGCGTGAAACGCGCGCCTAAACCCGGCCGGGAATGGAAAATTGACCGGTTCAACCTGGTGGCGCTGAATAACGGCCGGCCGTTTTTCCCGATCGGCGTGGTTTTCAGCGGCACGAACGAAAAGCATTTCGCCGAGGTGGCCGCGGCGGGCATGAACAGCGTGCTGCGCTGGAATTCCTTTCAGAATCCGACGAATGCCGCGGATTTTCACGAGCAGGCCGCCCGGCATGGGCTGCTGGTGGTGGAACCGGTGGATCGTTATGCCGGCATCAACTTGATCAGCCAGAAGGCTTCGCCCGATTTCCCGGCCCTGGTGGATAAAAACATGGATCGGATGCTGCTGGGGGCGGAAAATATCAAGCACCTGCCTTCGCTCATGGCCTATTTCCATTTCGATGAGCCGGGTTGGGATCACCAGATCGAGCCGGGCCGGAAACTGTACCGTGCGGTGAATGCCCTGGACGGTTATCATCCCTGGGTGGTCCTGTATTCTTCCCATATCCCTCCCGGCGATCAATGGCTCGATTGGAGCGATATCGTCGGCACCGACCCGTACTGGATTCCCAACGGCCAGCAGCCCAAAACCGGCGTGCGCGGGACGGTAAACTGGATGTCAAAAATAACCACCTGGACCAGGCGCCGTGGCGATGCCCTCGGGCATCCGGCATGGATCGTGCCGGTCGGCGAATTATGGAGCGGTATGCGCCGGCGCGTGCTGCTGCCGGAGGAGCAGCTTTGCCAATCGTACCTGGCGGTGATCCACGGCGCCAAGGGCTTGTTTTACTTCGCGTATCCCTACAAGCACCTGCTGTCCATGGCGGCCATGCGGCAACTGGGCGCCGAGTTCAAGCAGATCGGTCCGCTGGCCGTCGCGCCTGAAATTCCGCAGACTATAGAGTATCAACCCGGCCGGTACGATCCGGATGACGATCAATACCCCGCCGTGCAGGTATCGCTCCGCCGCGGCGCTGACGGGATATATGTCTTGCTGGCCGCCAATGCGTCTCCCTGTCCCGTCGCGGTCCGCTTTGCCGTCGCCGGGTTGCCGGCTGGCCAGGTTGTAACGCGCTGGTTCGGGCCGGAAACCTACCCTGTGCAGGACGGCATGTTCGGCGAAAAACTGCCGGCCTATGCCGTCCGGGCTTATGTGCTGGATTGTCCGGATTTAACCGTGCCGGCTGCGGTGAAGGTCGTCTCGCAGGCATTTGCGGGTGAATCCGACCAGCGTTATGCCCTGCCGGCGCAACCGGATGCCGGCCGGCCCGGCAAGCGCAATCTGGCGCGCAATCCGTCCTTCGAGGAAGCCACGCTGCCGGATTGGCCGGATTATTACATGGCTTTGTACGACCAGTTCGGCCGGACCGATACCGGGCTGTTGGGCGCCGGAACCGGGATGTTTGCGGTGGATACAAATCTTGCCTGGCACGGTTCGGCGAGTTTCCGCGTACAGGCGCAGCAGGGATCATGGCGGCGCTGGTTGAGCTGGTGGAGCGGATTCGGCTTCACCCTGGTGCCCCGCGTTGAAAAACCGGCGCTTTATGTGTTTTCCGTTTACATGAAAGCCGAACGCGACGGCGTGGTCGCGCGGTTGTGCGGATTTGACGATGTCAACCAGCTTGACGCGCCGGAAGCGAAGGATTTCCCCGAATTCCAACTTACCCGGGAATGGCGGCGGTATTCGCATGCGGGCATGATCACGCCCATGATCAGCCCCTACCACGTTTTTGGCTTGCGCGTGCTGGGGGAAGGGGCGGTCTGGGTGGACGCGATCCAGGTCGAGCCGGGGGCGGAACCGAC
>CAYXEK010000060.1:14874-20502 GCA_964463985.1 uncultured Verrucomicrobiota bacterium | reverse complement strand
GCCTCCCGCGACAACGACACCGGCTCCACGCCCAACCCGCCCGAGGCCCGCGCAATGGCGCAAAATCCCGCGGTTAAGATCACCCAAATAATTTTATGAATCTGCATATGCGGTCAATGCTCCGATTTAAAATGCGCCCGGATATAATCGGCGGCCGCCTCCAGTGACGGCAGGATTTTCGTGCAATAGCGCACCATCCAGGGGCTGCAATCCTTGAACTTGAACGGGGAAAAGGCTACTACAAATTTGCCGAGATCATGCGCGGCGTAAAACACTTCCATCGCGGTGCCGATGGATGGCTTGTTGTAATTCACCAGGACAATGTCGGCATCCCGGATATCCTGCAGGTCGAATTCCACCACTTCGTTGGCGCTATCCACCGCCCGGTCGGTGAAATTGCGGCGAAGCGGGTCCAGCAGCATGTATTGCCGGCCTAACAGGCGCGATGCGGCCTGCCGCCAGCGCCGCGCCGCGCCGGCATGCTCATCCATAATCGGGCCGCATAAATAAATTTTTTTGCTCGACTTCATGGCATATGTTTCGACGCAGGTCCGGATTCCCTTGCCTTACCAGGACTGTAAATATATCATCTGGCGGAAAACATGACAACTTTTTCCTTCAAAACTATCGGGTGCCGGTTGAACCAGGCGGAAACCGCCGCCATGCGCGCCATGGCGGCCGATGCCGGCGGCCGCATTGTCGAATTCGGCGAGCCGTGCGATGTCTGCATCATCCACGGATGCGTCATCACCGCCCGCGCCGAAAAAAACACCTGGCGGCTGGCGCGCGCCGCCCAGCTTTCCGGCCGGGCCGGACAAGTGGCCGTCGCCGGCTGCCCGGCCGAATTGGCCGTACGCCAGGGGCGTCCGGCCGGCGCCGTGCGGCTGGTCCGCCAGTCCGACAAACTTGATGCCGCCCGGCTATGGCAGGCGTTGGGGCTGCCGCCGGCCGCGGATGCCGAACACAGTTCGGCCGCTGCAGGGCAGACCCCATTGCCCATGCCGGCGGGCACGCGCGCACTGGTGCGCGCGCAGGATGGCTGCGATTTCCGCTGCGCCTACTGCATTGTCCCGTTTACCCGCGGCGTTCCGCGTAGCCGCCCATTGCCCGAACTCATTGGCGAAATCCGGCGCCTGGCGGAATCCGGCTACCAGGAAATTGTGCTGACCGGCGCCAACCTCGGCTGCTACGCCTGGCAGGACCTGCGCCTGAAGCATCTGCTGGAGGCAATTGCGCAACAGACCGGGATCCGGCGCGTGCGGTTAAGTTCGATAGAACTATCCACGGCCGAACGGGAAGTGATTGACTGCATGGCCGACAATCCGGCGATCTGCCGTTTTCTGCATCTGCCGCTGCAAAGCGGATCGGATGCCGTGCTGCGCGCGATGCGCCGGCGCTACGACCGGCGGCGTTACATCGCCGCGGTGGAATACGCGCAGCGCAAACTTGGCGCCTTCGGATTGGGAGCGGACTTGATGGTGGGGTTTCCCGGGGAAACCGACGCGGACTTCGATGATACCCTGCGCCTGGTCCGCGACTTGCCTTTCAGCAACCTGCATGTTTTTCTTTACAGTCCGCGGCCCGGCACGCCCGCGGCCGCCTTGCCGGACCATGTTCCCGCGCCGGTCAAGCAGGCGCGTGCCGCCCGCCTGCGCGAACTGGGGGGCGTCAAGCGCGCCGCTTTCGCCCGGGAATGGCTGGGCCGGCCGGTGGAAGTGCTGACGGAACACACGCCGCCGGACAGCCGCGATGCCGCCGGCTGGACCGGCGAGTACATTTACGCGCGCATTCCGCCCGGCCCGAAAGGCAAAATCCCGCCCAACCGCATTGTCAAATGCAAGCCGCTGGGTGCGGATGGCGGTGTATTGCTGGATTGCGAAATTCTCCCCGCTTGACGCGGCCGGGGCTAGCGCCTATATTTTAAACCCATGCAAACCAGCCTGGACCAACCGGACAAAACCCGCGCCGCCGTCGCCGGCGCCCGGCGCATTGTGGTCAAAATCGGCAGCCGCGTCCTGATGCAGGATTCCGGCCGGCCGAACGCGCGCCGCATACGCGGCCTGATCCGATCCATGGCCCGGCTTAAACACGCCGGACGCGAACTGATTTTCGTCACTTCCGGCGCCATCGGCGCGGGCATGGCGGCCCTGGGGATGGCCCGCCGACCCGGTCAACTGCCGGAACTGCAAATGGCCGCCGCCATCGGCCAAAGCCGGTTGATGACCCGTTATGGCCGCCTGTTCGGCATGGAAAACTGCCTGATCGGACAAGTGCTGCTGACGCATGACGATTTGAAACAAAGGGTGCGCCACCTCAACGCGCGCAACACCATGCTGACCATGCTGCGCGCGGGCGTCATCCCGGTAGTGAACGAAAACGATGTAGTGGCTGTGGATGAAATCCGTTTCGGCGACAACGACCTGCTGGCTTCCCTGGTCGTCCACCTGATCGGCGCCGACCTGCTGATCCTGCTTACCGCTACCGACGGTTTGCGCGAGTTTTTCCCCTCCGGGCGCTCCCGGCGCATACCCGTGGTGCCGGCCATCACCCGCGAGATCGCCGCCCTGGCCCGCGGCAAGGGCGGGGAACTGTCCAGCGGCGGCATGAGCAGCAAGCTTGAGTCCGCCCGCGCTGTGGCGCGCACGGGCGCCATGGTGGTCATTGCCGACGGCCGCAAGGCCGGCATCCTGGAAGACATCATGGCGGGGCGCGATACGGGGACATTAATTCTTCCCGCCGGCGCGGCCGCCGCCGACAACCTCAACCACCGCAAGCGTTGGATTGCCTTTTTCCATAAACCCCAGGGCGCGCTGACAATTGACGAGGGCGCCTGCCGGGCGGTGGCGCGCCGCGGTTGCAGTCTGCTGCCCATCGGCGTCAAGTCTGTGGAGGGCGAATTTTCCGCCGGCGCGGCGGTGGATGTGAGCGGCCCGGACGGGAAAATTATCGCCCGCGGGCTGGTGTCCTATTCCAGCCATGACCTGCGGCGGATCATGGGCCGCCACTCCGATGCCGTAGCGCAACTGCTCGGCGCGGCGCATTACGAGGAAGTCATTCACCGCGACAACCTGGCGCTGCTGGACTGATTACAGCCGGCGCCGGTATTCCGCCCAATATTCCCGGATGGACCGGTAATCGGCATCCGTCATGGCGCGGAAGCGCGGCAGGCAGAAATCGCGGCGCTCGAGCAGATGTTCGGCCTGGTAAAGGCACGGCACAGACTCCGGCGGCGTGCCGCGCAACACCTCGGATATGTCCAGCGCCAGGTTGAACCGCAGGCTGCCGTCGCTGTCAATCGCCACCTCCGGCATGACCAGGCGCTGCAGCCGCGCCCGGAAGGCGTTGGCCGACAGCGGATCGCCGCGCACGGTGTAAAGGTCGCCGGTGCGCGCCAGGTCGCATAAATCCGCAAAATACGGAAACCCGGTGAATTGCCCGATGGCGCAATCCGGCTTGACCGCGTGGGCCTCGCGGTACAAAAGTTCCAGCAGGCAACGCGCAAGTTCAAACCCGCCGGCGCCGCCGCAGGTGCGCAGTCCGGGGCCGGCGGGCGTGGCGGTCATGCCGTCAATCTTGATCCCATCGGCATTGTAACATGCCGGCGCATCGGAAAACAGGCGGCGCATGATCCTGCGCACGCGAGCCTGGTAGGCGGGATTCGTTGGGTCAACCGCCGGGCGCGTGCCGCCCTGCACGCACTCCCCGTCCGGCACCCCGTCCCGGTCCCAGCCCTGGTACCACAGGATGGTCCTGATGCCGCGCCCGTGAAGTTCGTCCACCAAGCCGCGCAGGTCCGGGAACTTGCGCGTGTCAGCCTGCGGGTCGCCGCAGAGCGTCTGCCACCTGGCGTCAATGATGAAAGTCCCGGGAATGATGCCCTGGCGTTCGAGGATTGCCAGCCAGCGGCGGCAATTTGCCTGCGTACAATGGTCGAACATCGGCACAGCGCTCTCGGTGTCCTGGAAACTCAGGCTGGTATCGGCCGTGTGTTGCAGGGTCAACGCCACCTGTTCGTGCCAGGTGCAGAACACCGGCTGCCTGGTCCAACGCGGGGTCGGCATGCGCCGCGGTACTGTCCCGCCGTATTCTTCCAGTTTCCGCAGGTACGCCGCCACTCCCTCCCACACGCCGGCGGCAAACCCCAGCCACAGGCGCGGACTGCGCCAGGCGCCGTCCACCCGGCGCTGGCCCTGGTAGGCCAGCGAAAGCGACTGGGTGCCGATGACCGGCTCCGGCGCAGCGGCCACCAGGGTATTGGCGTGGTTGATTTCAAGCTTGTAAAAATCATACTCCCCCGGCCGCGCCAGGATGCCCGCCGCCAGCGCCGGACCCCGATCATCGTTATGGAAAACAAAACACAACGGCGCGCCATGCAGCCCGCAGCCGCGCACGCTGCGCAGGACTTCCGGATCGTTGCCCGCGCCGATGCAGGCATAGTCCGCGGCATGAAAAACGTTTTTTTCAAGGAAATTCGGCATAGGGGAAAACACCCGTGTGAAACCGGGAACAGACGCCAATTCGCGCGTCCCGTAAGTGCCGCGGGAGTAATACACCCGGTCCAGTTCGCCCTGCCCTTCCACCTCGATCCAATATTCCAGGGCGCCGGCGCGCGCCAGGTAATGGTGGGTCTTGCGCTTCCAGAGCGAAGACGGCACAGCCAGCGACAGGTGCATGGCATCCCCTTCCCGCGCGCAGGATTCCACCGCCGGTGCGCCGGTCGTGATGTCCGGCCCGGCCATCGTATCCACGGCGCTCAGGAGGCATAAACCGTAATACAAGGCCGGATCGCGCCGCACCAGGAGCAGCAGCGATTCAAGCGCCGCTCCGACCCGGGCGTCGGCGCCATTGTACAAAACATATTCCGCCGCCTGCTTTCCGGCTGCATTCTGCATGGATAAGTTCCGGTTTTATGCTGAATTGAAATCGGCAACGATCCCGATAGCGATAACGATTTTAATCCCGATGTTGTATTTCTACTTTATTACCCGCTGGATGCATTTCAATGCAGGCCAATCATGGTGCCCGGAAAAACATATTCATAGGCGCCGCGGTCAACCAGCCGGTTGAACCTGTCCAGCCGGTGATGATTGTCCAGTTCCAGATCGCCTGCCATCCAGGGCTGGTTCAGGCCGCTGTTAACGCAAAGCGAATCGCGCTGCAAACGGTAATTCCCGGCAGCCGGATCGGCAAACAGCGGGTCATCCTCCAGGCAGTCCGCCTGCTGCGCCGGCAACGGCGCCACACAGCAGTTGGAATAGACATAACCGCCGGTAGTAACCGTGCCGGACTGATGGTAATAATTCGAGCCTATCGTTGAAATGTTGCCGTAGATGATGTTGTTGACCAGCATGGTCCAGTCAACCCGGTAATCCAGGTACAGCCCGCCGCCGCCGGTGGCGGTTGCGCTGTCGCGGGTGTTGCTGACGATGGTGGAGCTTTCGATCAGGCCGCCGAGCATCACCCCGCCGCCGCCGTAATTCGTGGCGACATTGCCGCAGATCAGGCTGTCGCGCAATGTGCCGCCCTTGTAAAAATACACGCCCCCGCCACAGTTACCCCGGTTGTCCAAGACCCGGCAATTTTCCGCCAATCCGCCCTGGTAGAAAAACAGGGCGCCGGAACGCCCGG
>CAYXEK010000060.1:0-14774 GCA_964463985.1 uncultured Verrucomicrobiota bacterium | reverse complement strand
AGGCAATTGCTCACCATGCCGCCTTCGGAGAGATATACGCCGCCGGCCCGGTAGCCCCGGTTGTTGTCAATCACGCAGTTGGCCACCAGGCCGGTTTGATAAATCATCACTCCGCCAACTTCGGAAGCGAGTCCGTTGGTGGCCACGCAGCCGGCGAGGATGCAATCGCGGAGCGTGCCGCCCTGGTTGATAGACACGCCGGCGCCGCCATACCCGCCGGTGATCTGGCCGTTGGTAATAGTCAACCCTTCTACCAGCGCGTCCGGATGCTGTAACAGGAAAAGGCGGTGAAACCCCGGGCCGGCGCGCTGGACGACGGTGTTGGTCCGGTCCAATGCGCCCTGATTCCAACTGCGGATGGTCAGCGCATTGGTGATCAGGATTTCCGCAGTTGTCAGGTAGAGTCCGTTGGAGACCAGGACCACGCTGCCGGCGCCGGCCGCATGGCCCGCGGCGACGGCATTGCTGATGGTTGAATACGGCGTCAGCCAGCTCTGTCCGTCATTGGTGTCCAGGCCGTTGGTGGCGACGTAGAACGTCGCCGCCGGGGCGGTGACGGCGGCGGCCGCCAGGTTGATGGCGGCCACCAGCATGGCCGCCCGCGGCCAGTTAAAACGGTATGTATCATTCCTTTGGCGCATGGCTTTCCTCCGTGGTTGTGGATGCTAACTCAGCATTTTCCTTCGTGTTCCGACAGGTAATCCCGGCCACCAGCATGGGCGCGAAATCATAAACGCTTTCAATTTCCAGCAAACGCACGTCCAGGTCCGGGCGGGGATTGACCCATTCGAACTGGTTCAAGGCCAGTGTTTGCTCCGTGTTCAGCGGATAAACCGCGCGGCAGTTCCGCACATAGCGCGATTCCGCGGGAGTATGCCGGAGCAAGGCGATATCGCGGCCCAGCCGCAGCGGCATCTCGGCGGCGGTCCCATCCCAGTAAGTCAAGCGGTAGTGGCCGACAATGAGGCCGTAAGGCCGCGCGTCCGGTTTTTTGCGATACAATTCGTGCAGCGCGCGCACCGCCGCCGGGTCGCGCGGGGCAATATTATTCAGGGTGTAAAGGCTGGAAATGCGCGTCCCGGGATCGAAACGCATAGACAGGGGGGCGTTGGTTGCAATCGTGACGGCTCCAGGCCGCACGGGAATGCCGCCCACCGCCTTAATGGATTCGATGGAAACGTCCGCCACCGCAGGCGCCGCGCCCGGCAGGTTCAGCGGCGTCAGGCCGGCGCCGGCGTCCGGGTTGGGCTGCATGGAATATACACCCATCAGGCTCGGCATGAATTGCATGGTCCACTCCGCCATGGGCAATGTCCCTTTTTCATCCCTGTTCCAGGCGTAATTGGCGGCTTGCAATGCGGTATGGAAGGCGTAATACAGCGTCCGCTGCTGGTCCGTCTGATTGAACAGGTCGCCGGAGCCGTACTGAATGCGGCCGAAGCCCGTGTCTCCCTGCCAGGATTTGCGCGCATGGGCGGAAAAACCGTTGTCTATCCGCCATAATTCCTTGAAACCGAGCTGGTCGAAATACTCGTTGGATTCCGACCAGGTCGCCAGGACAATATCGCGGGGAAGCTTTTCCGCCACGGCGCTGAGATTGAACGGCGGGCCGCCGTTGTGTTTCGGATGCAGCATGTCGGTAAACATAATCATGCGCACTTCGCGTTCTTTCAATAAATTGTATTCGGCCATCAGGAATTTGTAAAACATATTCTGGCGTGTCTGCCCCTTGTACACGGCATCAGCCCGGGTTCGGGATTTATGCCACCACTCGTCGTTGAATGTCTGAAAATATTTCGGATGCCCGCCGGCCATGTCCAGCAGGTCCCGGTACACCCTGGCCATGATTTCGTAGACCCTGGGATTGGTGGCATCCATCTGCTGGACTCCGTATTTTTCCTCGATCAAGTCCGGAAAATGGTGCGTAAACGCCGGCGCATGCGCGCCGAACAGGACCCCGGGGAAGGCGTCCAGAAAATGTTCGCGCGCGAATTCATACAATCCGGCGATTTCCGCCGGTGTAAAATTCCGCGGGTGATGCAATTCGGGCAGGGAGGCGTAATTGACCTGGTCGCCCCAGGAAAGGCAGAGCAGGTTATACTTGCTGCCGGCGACATAACGTTCAATCCAGTTTTTCAGCTTGTCCAGGTCGAAGCCGCCCAGGCCGTCGCCAATGTCTTTTTTCTCGTGAAACATCGTGTAGGTATTGGCAATGCGTTTGGGGTAAGTCGGGTAATCAACGATTGCAAAAGCCGGGATGGGCATGCCGGGCTGCTTGGGCGCGGACGCCGCCTGCATCAGCGTGACCACACCGTAATACAAGCCGGCTTCGCCGGCGCCGGTGATGGAGATACCGGCCGGCGCCACATCCAGCAGGTAGGCTTCCGGGCCGGCCGCGCCTCCCCGGGCCTTGACCGCGTCCGCATTGACGGCCAGCGTAATGGCGCCGGCGCCCCCCGGTTCAACTTCCAGACGGAAGCCGTACAGCCCGTGGAGGCGTTGCGCCAGGTAGGCGGCGGTTTTCAGGGTGCGCGGCGCGGCATCCGCCGGCACGGATATCCTGTGGTCTTTTTTCAATTCAAATGCCCCTTCCCCCCAGGCGAGTTTTTTCGGTTCGGGATTGAAGACCACGTCGGCGAATTTGAAGCGGCTCGGCAGCATCTGGTTGAAGCTATAGATTGCGCACGTAACAGCAAGATTCGTATCCGCGGGAGTTACTTTCAAAGCGGCCTGGTGCAGTCCGCTGACGGGCGTTCCCCCGTCAAAAACCCAGTGGATCGGTCCGGCGGGGGTATCCACCGCAAAATTCCCGGCAACCCTCGCCGCCGGACATCCGGGCGCCGTATACCAGGCTTCTAAATCTACGGCGCCGATTTTCAACGGCGCCTCAAGGAAACATGACAGGCCGACCAGGTTGTCATCCAGGCGTTTCATCGTCAGCGCCTGAACCTGCAATGCCGGCGCCGCGGCGCCGGCCGGCGCCAGTATGCCAAAACCTTCGGTAGGGCGGCGCAGAACCGGACTCCACACTGGGTAAGAGGGCGCGTCGCCGGAATGATCCCCGCGCATCGCCTGAAACTGCACCAGCGGCGGGATGCCGGCGGCGCCGATGGTTGACCAGGGGACCGCGGCCTCCACAGTCCAGGCGCCGGCATGGACTGCGGTCCGGGCGCGCCAAACGGGCGTCCAATGCTTGAATTTAAGCACGATGCGGTCTTCCACCTGATCGAAAACCCGCGCGATGTTGGCCCGCGCCCCCAGGGGATTGACGATAAACTGGTAATACTGTTGCGGCTCGAAAGCGGGATACAAAAAAAACTCGAAATCTTCTTCATCCCACAATTCAACGTTGTCTTCCTTCAGGGTGGCCTTGAGCGTTGTCCCGGGCGCCAACGGCATCCAGGCGGCAATGTAAATATTTTCCCTGTCATAGGCAACCTTCACCCGGTTGTGCGCCGCCGGTTTACCCGGCAGGTTGTGCGCGTAATAAGCCAGCGGCAGCGCGGCGGCCGAGGTCCAGGTTTCATCGCCGAGTTGGCCGTCAATTTCCGGCGGCATGGCGGCGCGCAGCATCAGCGCCGCATTGCCGATGTCAAGCGGTTGCATCAGCGCGCCCTCCGGTTCCCAGTAAAGCGCGCCCACGGCGAATTCGGAGCCGGCGCGGGGCGAATTGATGAACAGCGAGGCTGTTTTCCGCGGATCAAACGCGGCATGCTTGTCCTGGTAATTGACGACGCTTCGGATTTCCACAACCTTCCAGCCGGAATGGTCCAGGATGATCTGCGCATTCCATTGGCCGGCATCCGTCCGGAGGGAAATATTGGCCGCGTTCGTATTACCGTTGTTCCACCAGTAACCTTTCAAGCCCGTAAAAGTCTCCGGCCAGGAATCCCGTTGAGCGATCACCGCCGGCGGCGGCATGACCAGGTTGGACGCTTTATCGCCGAAAAATTTCACCCGGATGGCATCGGATCCGTCCGGCGCCGCCAGCGTTTCAAATTCGGTGCCGCAGTCCCGGTTTTTGAAATTGTTGACATGCCAGCCGGATGCCGGCATGCGGATGGCCGGCAAAGCATTCACTGCCAGCGCCATGCCGCAAAAGGCGGCGACCATGACCGTTGTTTTTGCCATGAACTATTTTCCTTCAAACATGGATTAAGTAACAAACGCCAAAAGTCCTGCAAAAAAGGCCGGGGCCTAAACCGACCCTCTCGAAATGGGCGTTTTTAGTTTTGGAGGTACGACTTCCCGCGCCGTCCGGGAATTGTGAAAATGCACAAAAAGGTTGCTTTTATTGATTGAATCCCGCCGTTGCCGGAAACAATCCCATACTGACGCCCGCCGGGGCGCCGGCGCCCACCAGCGGCGAGTCGGCGGCATGGCCGAACGCCCGGAGTTGGGGACGGAAATTACCCGCTGCCGGATTCACAAATAACGGGTCGGCGATCAGGCAGTCCGCGCCGCCCATCCGACGAGGCGGTCCGCCGGGGCCGTCCGCGCGATTGTTCCAGAAACAGTTGAACCGCGCTGCCGGCGCATCCGCGTCGGCGGCCAGCGCAAAGGCCTGGTGGCCGTCCGCGAAAACACAGTTGACCACCCGCAGCGCGCTGCCGCCCTGGATGTCCAAAGCTGCACCGGCGGCGCCCCACACCACGCAATTTTGGATGATATTGCCTGCCGCGCATTCCTCCACCAGGATGCCGGAGGCTCCGGGTTGAAAGATGAGATTGCTCAACACAAAATTGCGGGTGTTTTCATCCCGGGCGGACGGCTGATGGTCGCCCCAGAATTTGATGCCCACCCCGCCGCCGAAAAACGCATTGGCCTGAATGTGGTTGTCGGATGCGCCGCGCCCGATGGACAGGCCGACGGCATGCCGGCTTGTTCCAAAAAACCGGTTTTTCAGAATGCGGCTGTTGGAGGCATGTGTCAGGGACAGCATGGCGCCCCGCCCCGCGCTGCCTTCAAAATGATTGTCCGCCACCAGCGCATTGTCGCAACCGGCGACGATCACGCCATGTCTGCCCGCCGGGCGCAACAGGTCATTCCCGCGGAATTCCGATCCACGGGCATTGCAGATTTCGACCGGGGAAACGCCCTCGAGCGCGCACCCGGTCATGGAAAATGCGCCAAACCGGGCCACCAGGAAACTGTTCAGAAACAACGGACACTTAACCGTCTGCAGCCCGCGAAACGCGCAGTTTTCAATCCGGGTGTCTCCTTTCTGCCCATGGAACAAAAACCGCGGATAGCCTTCCAGGGTGGTCTTGGCCGCAAATAAAGCATCGCGGGCATCAAAATTTCCACGGCTCACAATCCGTCCGGCCCCGTCAAAGCTGATCGTTGCGCCCGGCTGCACGCTTAAAGACGCGGCGTCCGCGATGACGACTTCGGCCGTCACGGTCACGGCGCCATGCCATACCGTCGGGCGCAGGATTTCCAATTCCGCCGACTGCGCCAGCCCGAGCGCGCCCATGCAGGCTGCGGCCGCCGTCGATATTCGAATTGACCGTTTCATTCCTTTGCCTGGAGGCGCACGCCCGTGAACCATTCGATCGCTCCGCGCGTCAGCGCGGCGTTGAAGCCGAAGAGTTTTCGTTCCTCAAAGCCTGATCCACCCTCGGTTTTGCTGGCGAGATTGATGCTGCCGTCGAAGATAACCTTGCCGCTGCCCGCCTCGCCCGCCAACACCACGGGCCGCCCCTGATCATCCGTCACCAGCACCGCGCCCTGGCTGCCGGGCGCGGGCACAACATGATCGTAATACATCAGCTTGGCTTGTGCGTCTTTTCCCAGACCCGGCAACGCCGGGTGTTCCCGGGTAATCGTCACCGTGTCTCCGTCCTGGCGCTCGCCGCGCGTGCAAATCTCGGGAAACGGCGTAGCCTCGCCCAGCGTTCCGCGCCGCAAGCCGCACAGGTCGTGTTGGAACAGTACCCCGCCCCCGCCCTCCTCCACGTAACGGCGCAGGTTTTCCAGATAATCCTGGTTGTCCAGCGAGGTGGTTTGCAGCATGAACACGCAATCGTATTGATCCAGCACCGCCAGCGAAAGCGAAGCGATCACATCGGCCTGCACGTTCGTGAAGTCCGCCAGGTATTCCAGGGTGCCCTGGACGCCTAGTCCTTTGTACAAAGCCACCTTGAGCACCGGTCCCGGCCGCCGGGGGCGAAGAAGGATTTTGGCGCTGGCGATCTGGTCCAGCAGCATCGCCTTCAATTCATCGGGGCCGGGCTTGACATCGCCCCGGCGGTCCAATGGTCCGAAATACATGAGGTCCACGGCCTTCTGCCTGGACGTCTCATCCAGGATTTTCCGCGCGCGGGACCAATCGGTTTCCAGCGTCTGCAGTCCCTGCTCCAACACGGCCGCCGCCGCCGGAGCCCGGCCCTGTCGCTGAAGCCGCCGGGCTTCATACGAAGCGAAGCGGGCCCGGGCAATCATATGCCACAAAGGCATGCGCCGGTAAAGGGTCATGAACGATTTGCGCAGGTATTTATCCAGCGTATCCATGTGCGGCAAGGCGGATTCCAGCGCATCCATGGCTTTTTGCGTGGCCGCCACCTGCGCGGCCATGCGTTCCGGGCTGTCCGCCATATCCGGGGCCACGGCCATACCGGGTGTTTGTTCGGGCTTCCTGGTCGGATCGAGATCAGCCGTCCCCCAGCGGCGGTATTTATTGCCTTGATAAATGCCCTTGCCGGGGTCCTGAATATACAGGGGCAAAACGCCCGCCTGGTAAACCGGCGCGATCCGGTCGCCGACTTCCCGCCCGTAAAGCGCGCGGCAGGCGCGCGGCACCCAGTCCTCAATGATTTCCTTCGGACCGGTGTGGTCCCGATCCATGTCATAATACAAGCCGGTAAAAACCTCGGCGCCGGGCGCCTCGGTGTTCCAGGAAAACTCCACGTCGCAGAGGTTGTTCATCCAGATTTCCCGCCGGGAATGCCCGCCGGTCAGCATGAAAACATCCCGCGGATTGCCGATATAGTTGCTCTTGTTATAACGATGCCAGGTGCCGAAATAACCGCAGTCGTTGATGCTGTGGGCATAGATGGCGACCGGGCGGCCCTGGAAAAGCGCGCGGTACCGGGCCATCAGGGCGGGCTGATCCAGCCAGACGATGGGCACGGCCAGCGGATCGAGTTTTGCATGCAGTTGCCGCCAGTAATCCACGGTGTTTTGCTTGTAGGTTTGCGCATCCACCCCCTTGGTCGCGCGGGCGGGGTTGACGCAACTGGCCACGTAAGGATAGATGGCGATCTCGAACATCAGCTCCGGACACTGGGCGCGGATAAGCTCCGCCCAGAGATTGAACTGATGGGCGCTGGCCTTCCAGCGTTCGTCGTCCGCCCACAGTTTTCTGCATGCCGGACAGCGCTTGCTCCACAACTCGGGATCGTAGTCGCCCCCGCCGTCCACGGGGTGCAGGAAGAGCGCCTTGAAATTTCCCAGGCGGCAGATTTCCAGGACGTCCTGGATGCGCTTCCGGGCCAGATCGTCGCGCGACCAGCAGAACAGGTTGCCGCCCGGATCGCGGACGCAATCCCAATCCTTTCCCAGCGGTTCCTCCGCCTTGACGTTGACGCTGGCCACGCAGGTGAAGATGCTGTCCAACACCGGGTAAAACCCGCGTTCAACGGCATAGTCGTTGACCGCCCGGTAGAAACCCATGACTTTCCGCTTCTTTTCCGCCCCGTCCGGCCCCTGGAACGCCGCCGCCGGATTGCGCAGCGCCAGGTAATCGCTGATCCGGTTGATCTTGAAGCGCATCAGCCGGTCAATACCGGCCTGGTAAGCCGACAGGCGCGCGGCATCCCCGGTTTCACCGACCGCCAGCAACCCCAAACCCCGGTCCACGCTCATGCCCTCGCGGTAACGGTAATCGGGCTTGTCGTAAACCCGGGCGGCATGAATGCCAACCTTCCCGGTTGCCGACGCCGTCAGCATCTGGCATAGCGTCATGGCGCCATACAACGCTCCGACATTGTCGCTGCCGATGACTGCCAGGCGGTTGGAGGCGGTATGGATGATATATCCCTGCGGACCGGGATCGGCGTCGGATATTTTTATATCGAACTCGCGCGCCAGGCGCAGCGCCGCGGGATCATCCGCCGTCAACACGTAAATGCCGGCGGCGTCGGCCGCCGCGGCGTTGGCGATGGCGCCGGGGGTTCCCCCGAACTCGCGGATGCGGCCGGAGATTTCCCGGACGGCGATTTCACACTGCCGGTTGTCCGGCTCCATCCACAGCGGGACATCCGCGGCATCGAACCAGCCGCCCGCCGCCGCGTACTGTTTGGGCATGGGAACCAAATCCGGTTTCACGGCATGGGCCGGCATTGCGTGCGCGCCGGCCATCAGCAACATGCCGCCGAACAGCCGAAAGGCGTATCGAGCCTTTTGCATAAACACAGTTCCTTTCTTGAATCGCTTTTCAGAAATTATGACCGTTCCGCCAGCACGGCCTTCAAGATGCGCGGCACATCCGGATGAAGCACCTTGAATGCGCCATCTTTTTGCCCCTGGACGACGAACGAACTTTCATAGACAATGAAACCCGCCTGGCCCAAAGCGCGTGATTGACGCAGATACCGCCGCAACATTTCCTGCCACCGTTTACGGTAGGTGACGGCTTTTATGTATTTGCGGAAATACATCGGCACGGGATGCCGGGCCGCCGCGGCGGCGATTTTGCGGTAAAAATGCGACGGGTAATCCGTCATCAGGGTGATCTCATCCGCCAGCCCCTCCCGCAGCCAGCGTTCCCACTCGAACTGGATGGGAAAATAATCGGCGGCGATTTCCCCCTGTCCCAGATGAAGTTGTACCCGCCGCCCGCGCCGCCGGATCAAGGCGGCGGCCGCCTTGATGAATTCCGTGTAGCGCTCGCCCAGAATTTTCCGGCAGCGGGCGGCATCGCCGGCGCGCCGGCCGGGCGCGCGACCGTAAAGCCGGATAAATGCATCCCGCACCGGCGGCTCAAACCCGTAATTTTCCCATTCCAGGCTGCGGTTATGATTGCCCACGCGCAAATCAACGCCATCCACCCCGGCATCCAGGCATTCCCCGACATGGCGCAGCCAAAGCTGCCGCACCTCCGGATAGGCCGGCGAAAGCGCGCCGGTAACATAGCGTTCCTTCCCCTTGGCCAGCGCGAGAAAACCTTTTTCGTTGTCAACAGAGTAGCGTGTGGCGCTTAAAAAATTACGCCGGGCGGCATTGTGCCAGTTGAAAACATAGCCGTGCGGCCACATATTGGAACGCGCCGCGCTGCCGGCCTTCGTGTTTTTCCAGAGTTGCAAACGTTCCGCCCGAGAATAAAGCCCGTAGGTAAACGGCAGGGGTTGGCCCTGCTTGTCCAGCACGGTCACGAGCTTGTCTAAACTGTTGCTGAAGGATCTGGCGGCGCCATGGCCAGGCGCGCGGATGGCCACATAAGGCTCCTTGATCTGCAGGCCGTCCAGGCGGATGGTCTGTCCCGCCGGACCGGAAGACTGATGCAATTCAACCGGCCCCCGGTAAGGATGATAGCGGTTGTTGTCCCGGCTGACCTCCAGGGAAATAGCCGCCGGATTCAGGCGGCTTTCCCGATCCGACCGCAATACAATGGCGCCGATCCGGCGCCGCTCCAAATCCGACGGCACATCATCCCACCGCCGCTGGATGCGCAAAGCCCGGTGACGCACCAGGCTGGCGGCGGCCCAGTGGACGCGGCCGCTCAGTGAATCCAACCGGCCAAACCGCCTGGCCGGGGAAGTCCCGGCGGGATAAGTCTCGTCAAAACCCATGTCAAACGGCTTGTACACGGCGTAGATTTCCATGCTCAATGCATGGGCTATTTCCACGGCAACAGGCAGAAATTCGCCCAGGCGGCGGCGGGTAACCGCGTAATTCCAGGAAATGGCTTGTGTCGGCACGCATTCCCACAGGCGTTCGCTGTGCTGCCAGGTGTATATCCAGTAAATCCGCTCCACGCCCCAACTCCGATACAGACGGAACAGGGCTTCCAGTGACTGGCGGGTAAAAGCCGTGGCAATCAGGTCGTCAGGGAAATCAAAACACATGAACAGACGGTATTTCTTCGCGGACGCCGCTTGGTTTTGCAGTTTTTTCATGGCTGATCTTTAATGTCTTGGCGGCATTTCGCGCCGCATCTTCGCTGGGCGGTTCATCAATCTTGCCGATGCGTCCGATGACGGATGTCCATCATTCCACAATCCATAAAATCACGTTGGCCATGAAATCGCGGTACATGGCCATGGGACTCTGGATGCCGGTCAAGCCGCGGACATTGATGCCCAGGCACAGGCATTGCCCGGCGCCGTATTGATGAATGGCCGCCGCGGTTTGCGGTTCGGACTTGCCGCCTTCCGCCGGATCCGGACGCGCTTCCAGCAGGGCCTGCGCTCCGGCCAGTTTGTAACATGCAACATGTCGCAAATGCTCAAAATCCGGATGGCAGAGGGCCTCCACCGGGGTGAAATCCGCCGGCAGGAATTCAACCAGCGCGCCCCGTTCCGGCGGAAAACGGATTTCCCGCGCCGGCAGCCGTTCGCAGTTTTCCACCCCGCCGACGGTCCGCCAGAAAGATACCGCCGCCGCCCGGGACGCCGGGCTGGTGTCGCATGCCCATCCCGCATCTTTCATCTGGCCAACCATTGATGCCGCATGCTGGTCGCGGATCAATTTTCCGCCGGCGCGCACGTATTGCGCAAGGTTGTCCATCTGGGCGCGGGTCAATGCCGGCCGGCTGGAAGGAATGATCAGGCAGCGGAATTGACGCAAGACCGCCGGATCATCCAGCGCGGCTTCATCCGCCGCCTCGGTGGCGAACATCCGATAATGTCCCAGCAGGTTGCGCCACACAACCTGCTGGTAAGGGACGCTGCGGACGCCTTTTTCAAATTTCCAGCTGGCGACAATGCCGACCCGGGGCGGATCGGCGGCGGACGAGGCGGCGGCCGCCGCCGCCAGGCAGGCGCTTCCCAGCAGCACGCGTAATTTAGCGATAAAAAGCATAGATCTACCGGATATGCAACAACATGCCGGCCGGCACGAATTCGTAACATCCTAAATCCACGGCGCCGCCGCCCCAATCCAACCGCCGCCGTCCGTCCAGGTCCACAGCGTTTTTCATCCAATCCTGGAAAAGGCCGGCATTGACGCAAGGCGAAGCGCTTTGAAGGCGCCAGTTGGGGGTGTTGGTGTCGGTAAACACCGGATCATCGCCAAAATTGCCGCCGCCGCGATAAGGGGGCGGCAGCGCATAAAACAACGATGCACTGGCGCCCGGTCCGATGCAACAATTGGTAATGTTCATTGTGCCGCTGGAAGCGCTGCGGAACAGCCAGTTGCTGGCGCCATAGGCGCAATCATTATACTGGACAATGCAGTTCTGAAGCGTTCCAGTCATGCCGTTGCCGCTGTAAAAAGCCACCCCGCCGCCGCCGCCGTATGACTCGCCTGAATGAAAGGCGGCATAGTTGCTGACAATCGTACAGTTTTCAATGTCGCCCGATCCGTAATGATAAATACCGCCCCCGCTTTCATCGGAAAAATTGTTATAAATCAGGCAATTGCGGATTAGAAACATTTGCGTGTTCGGAGCGCTGGCCCAGATGCCTCCCCCGCCGTTGTAGTTTTTGCCGTCGTTAGCGCCGGTGGAATTGTCGTGGATCGAACAGTTTGCTATGGTTACGGGGCAATTGTTCACGTAAATGCCGCCGCCGCGCGTGCCTGACACTGCATTGGAATACACCGCGCAATTGTCAACCGAGCCGGTGCAGTTCTGAATATAGATTCCGCCGCCGCCGACCACCGCTTCGTTGCCGCAGAGCACACTGCCGGCGATGCGGGCGGCATAATATAGTTCAGCCGCGCCGCCGCATTGCACGGCATGATTGTCTTCAATCCGGCAGTTGGCAATCAAGCCTGTCCGGCAATAGGCGCCGGCGCCATAAGCGGCGGTATTTCCGAAAATCATGCAATCTGTTACAAGGCCGGACATGCATCCCACCCCGCCGCCGTGATTGTTAGGCGCAGCATTGCCGGCGATGATGCAGTTTGACAAAACCCCGCCGTCCAGATATACCCCGCCGGCATCCGCAGAGGAGAGATAACCGTTGGTGATGGTGAACCCGGCGATCAATGCGCCGGCGGCATTGACGGTTTGAAAAACACGGTAATATGACGCGCCGGCGCGTTTGACGATTGTTAACGCCGGTCCATTGACGCTGCGCACGGCCACCGGATCATTCAATTGAATTGGCGCGGCTATTTCATACAGGCCGTTGGACACCAGGATGGTATCCCCGGCGCCCGCCGCTCTGACGGCATTGCTGATGGTCAGCCAGGGCGAATTCCAATCCAAGCCGGTATTCGAATCCAGGCCGTTGGTCGCCACATGCCAGGTGGTCTGCGCAAAGATTAACGGAGCGCTCAAACCCAGCGCAAGCGCGCCGGCAAGTATCTGTTTCATTTGGGTTCCTTTTTTTGTATATCTCTGCCTTATTCGACGTATTGGCCGAATTATTTTCCGGAAAATTCAGGGATGGACTCCCGGCCAATCGGCGCCATGCCCTTGGAGTCGGCCGACACCGGACCGCGCGGGTCCAACACCCTATCCAGGCCAGCCAGGCGCGTTTCCAGTTCGCGTTTTAATTCCGCCGGCGCCGGCCGGATGTCGCCGCGCTTGTGCAGCGGGGGCACGGGCGTCATGTCCTTTTCACCGCGGGTCAGTTCCAGGGCCTGCTCCGCCACCCGCCAATCCTCCTCGAAATTATTTAAGCCTTCCAAAAGCGCCCGGCGCGCGCCGGCCTGGTCGCCGGCGTCCGCGCACTCCCGCGCCGCAATCATCGCATGGCGGGCGCGCGCTGTCAACCGCCAGAGCGGCATGCGCCGATAATAATGCACCAGGATGCGCCGGCGGTACGCATCCGCCTCGGCGCGATGCGGGTAGGCCGCCTGCAGGGCTTCCCAGGCGCGCGCCGTGGCGTCAACCTGCGCTGCCATCCGTGCGGCGCTGTCGCGCAGTTCCGGGACGGTCAGGGCGGCGACAGTTTGCCCGGCGCGGTCTTCGGGAACCACGTCCGCCATCGGCCGCCGGCGCTGCCGGTTGGCATTCGCCAGGGCGGCGGCCGGGTCCATGATATAGGCGTGCAAAACTCCGGCCTGGTAAACCGGCGCCAGCAATTCCCCCAATTCCGGCCCGAAGAACGCCCGGCAGGCGCGCGGCACCCACTCTTCAAAGAGTTCCTGCGGCTCGTGATGGTCGCGCTCGATGTCGTAATACCAGCCGCGAAACACATCGCTGCCGGGCGCCGCGGTGTTCCAAGCGTATTCTCCGGAACAAAACATGTTCAGCCATCGGTCATACTGGTAAAATCCGGCGGCGAGATAAAGCAGGTCGCGCGCGCCGCCGGCGTAATTGGTGCGGTTCAGGCGGTGCCATGAACCGAAATAGCCGGCGGGCACGAAACTGTGGGCGTAGACGAAAACGGGGCGTCCGGCGAAAATATCGCGGTAAACCCGCATATGTTCCGGGCGCGCCATCCAACTCATCGGGATCACCGCCGGATCAATGCCCGCATGCACCTGCCGCCAGTAATCCAGGCTGTTTTTGCGCCACAAATTTTCCGGAACTTTAAAACTGCCGAAATCGGCATACCCCGCGTTGTAGGGATAAATACAGGAAGTGAACAGGGCGTCGGGCGGAGCCGTGTTTTTAAAAGATTCCGTCCACAAGCCATACTGGTTTACGCTTCCGCGCCACCGGTCGTTGCCGAACCGGCGGCGGCATTGACGGCAGCGCCGGCTCCAGGTTTCCGGATCGCTGATGCCGCCGCCGTCCACCGGATGCAGGGCCAGAATTTTAAAGCCGCATTCGTTGAACAGGTCCATCACCCGGGCTATATTTTCACGCGCCAGTTCGTCGCGCGACCAGCAAAAATACAGATCGCCCTTGGCGGTATTCTGCGCCAGGCAATCCCAGTTCTGGAATTCCGGGCGCTGAGCGTCAAACTCGCCGGCGCCAATGCTGGTGGTGCGCCATAACACCGGATAAATCCCGCGCTCCGCCGCATAGAGATTGACCTTTTTTACAAATTCGCGGACGCCCTCACCCACCGCCCGCGGATCGGCGCGCGAACTGATGAATGATTCGTAATCCGTCAGCAGGTTGACCTTGAAGCGCATCATCCAGTCAAGGCCCGACCGGTAGGCGGCCAGCACGTTGGTTTCCCCGAAGGTCCAGTTGCGCAGGCCCCGCCCGACCGACATGGAAGAACGGTAACGATAATCCGGCCGGTCGTAAACGCGCGCCGCCGCAATCACCACCCGGCCGCCGCCGCCCGCCTGCAGCATCTGGCGCAGGGTCATCGCGCCATACAGCGCGCCGATCTGATCAGCGCCGATGATCGCCAGCCGCGCGCCCGCCGGCTGGATGACATATCCCTGGGTTCCGGGATCGTCCGCCGTGACCGTCAACCCCAGTTCGCCGATCAAGGCGGCGCCCGCCGGGCTCGCCGCCGTGACAATGTAAATCCCGGGTTCGTTCACGTCAACCGCCGGGGCCACCGGCCCCGGCGCGCCGCCCAGTTCCATGATGCGCGCGGCCACATCCTCCGCGCCGATGGCGCACTGGCGCACGTCCGCGGCTATGCGCAGCGGAACGCCGCCGACGGTAAACTCGCCGCCGGACGGCGTGTATGACTTGGGCATCGGCACCAGGTCCGGCATAGCGCCCAAAGCGCCGGCACTGCCTGCCAAGAACA
>CAYXEK010000059.1:19516-20689 GCA_964463985.1 uncultured Verrucomicrobiota bacterium | reverse complement strand
ATCTTCTTTGTGGCTTTGCGCATTGGCTTGCCCGCCGTAGTCTTGACGAAGGAGGGTGAGAAAATAAAGCGTTTTTCTATGGTATGCTACTGAAATTGGATCATGAATATGACGCATAAAGAGCGGTTTGAAACGGCCTGGTCTTTCCGCGAGCCTGACCGCGTGCCGATCGAGGTGATGATTTCCCCGCATGCCCGCCGGCACCCGGCGGGAGCGCGCCTGATGGAATTGATCGGCGATGTGGCCGATAATTTAACCTCCGCGCCCGGCCTGCAGTACGGTTTTTTTGGATTCCCCGTTCAACACCAGGAGGAGACGGTCATCGAAGACCTGCCCGGCCGGCATCAGCGCCGGCGGCGCGTGGTGGAAACGCCGGCCGGCACGTTTACCGCGGTGACCCTGCACCCCTGCGGCGAAATTGATTACCACTGGGAGAAACGCTTCGTGACCACCGTCGAGGAATTGCGGCGGCTGGCGGAAACGCCCCGGCCGCAGTTGTTATGGGACAAGGCCAAGTGGGAGGCAAGCATCCGGGCCAACAACGGGCGTTACCTGCCCGTCATCGCGTTGGCGCATCCGCTGGGCAGCCTGGTGCGCCGGTCCGCCATGGAATCCGTGTATGCTTGGTTTTACGAAGAACGGGAGACCATGCACCGGTTCCTGGCGGCGGCGAATGACCAGCTCGCCGCCGGGCTGGAAGCGATGATGGCGGACGGCATCGGACCGTATTTCGGCACCGGCGCCCACGAGATGCTGCTGCCGCCATGGATGGGGCATGCCTTGTTCGATGAGTTCGTTTTCCCTTACGACAAGATGGTGAACGACGTGATTCACCGCTACGGCGGAAAGCTGCGCGCGCATTGCCACGGCAACTGCATGGATTTTCTCGAGCAGATGGCCGACATGGGGATTGACGCTCTCGAGCCCCTGGAACATCCGCCGGCCGGCGACGTGGACCTGGCGGAAGCCAAGCGCCGGGTGGGGCAGCGCATGATGTTGTGCGGCAACGTCGCTTCCGAGCATTTCATCACCATGACCCCGGCGGACGTCCGGCGGGCGGTTAAGGCCGCCATTCAGGCTGGCGCACCCGGCGGGGGATTCGCGTTGCGGACCAGCGGCGGGTACGCCGGCACCTGCATGCAGGTGCCCGAGGAAGTGATGGCCCGAATTCTG
>CAYXEK010000059.1:0-19416 GCA_964463985.1 uncultured Verrucomicrobiota bacterium | reverse complement strand
CGGGTACGCCGGCACCTGCATGCAGGTGCCCGAGGAAGTGATGGCCCGAATTCTGGCCAATGTCGAGGTTTATATTCAAGCCGGACAGGAATACGGAATGTATCCCATATCAACATGTTGACACAGCGCATCGAGGAGGAGCAATGAAAAGAATCCATTGTTATGCTGGAATCATGTGCCTGGCGGCAGTACTGGTATTGCGCGCCGGCGCGGCGGATCGTTATGTGGTCGAGCCGGGCACGCCCGGCGTCACTCCGGACGGCAATTACGAAACCTGGGGCACCGCCGCCACCAATATCCAGCACGCCGTCGCGCGGGCCGTGAGCGGCGCCGGCGAAACTATCTGGGTCTCAAATGGCCATTATCGCCTGACGAACGAAATCCTGGTGAATAAATCCGTCACCATCCGCGGGTTCAACGACGACCGCGCCGGTGTGATCGTGGACGGCAATTATCCGTTCAACACCAACCGTTGTTTTTACGCCACGGTTGCGAATGTCAAGCTGGCATCCATGACGATTACCAACGGCTATGCCGGTGTGACGCCGTTTTATGGCGGCGGCGTCCTGCTGTTAGGCACCAGCAACTCGGTCTCTAATTGTGTCGTGACCGGCAACACATCGCCGGATTTCGGCGGTGGAGTGGCGACCTATAACTATGGGGAATATACCATCATTGATTCCACGATCAGCGGCAACCGGGTTCTAGCCGAGGATGGCGGGGGCGTTTATATGCGCCGCGGCATGGTTTTAATGACCAATTGCATCATCCGCGACAATATCGCAACCAATTCCGGTTGCCAGGGCGGCGGATTTGCTCCGTCCACCAGCGCCACCGGCAGCATGTGGAACTGCGAGGTGATCAACAATCATGCGGCAATCAACGGCAATGGCGGCGGCGGCATAGGTTCCCGGGGCACATTTGTCAATTGCACTTTCATCAGCAACAGTTCCGGCTATTACGGCGGTCTGGGGATTGCGGGGGAGGTCCGGGACTGCACCTTCGCCTATAACCGTTCGACTTTCCGGCAAGGCGGCGGGCTGACCATGTCGGGCAGCGGCAACGGGCTGGTCTCCAATTGCGTGTTTTACGGCAATAGCTGCAATTTAAGTTGTGGCGCGGGCATATTAATCCGGAATCAAGCGGCGGAGATTGTGGATTGCATCGTCAGCAACAATACCAGCGATTGCAGCGATGGCGGATCCGCCCTGGGCGGCGGGGCCGGGATTGCTCTGGAGAACGCCACCGGCATGGTGCGCAATTGCACGATCCGGGACAACCGGATCACCGGCCCGATTTATACCGGCGGCGCGGGGCTGTACACCCTGGGCAACTCCACCGTCACCAGCATCAATTGCCGGCTGGAAAACAACGCGGGGCTGCAGGGCGGCGGCGCCCTGGTTTCCAATGCGGTGTTCCGCAACTGCCTGTTTGCCGGCAATGCTGCCACCAACCGGGGCGGGGCGCTCCACATGCTGGGGAAGGTTCAGGCGTTTAACTGCACCATCGCCGGCAATACCAACGTTTTGGCCGGCGGCGCGGCGGTGGCGGGGACGAATGCCGGCAACAGCCTTGTGAATTGCATTGCGCAGTTCAATCCCAACCTGGCCGCCGGCGGTGTCAGCAACCACCAGAATTCCGCGTATGTGTCGTTCACCAATTCCTGCACGCTGCCGCTGCCGGATTTGGGCACCGGCAATACCGATGCCGATCCGCTGTTTGTGAATCTGGCGCAGGGCGACTACCGCCTGGGGGAGGGCTCGCCCGCGGCGGATGCCGGGGTGAATCAGCCGTGGATGATCCCGCCGGCGGATGGCAGTACGGACCTGGACGGAAAACCGCGGCTGGACCGGTTCACGCGGCTGGCGGACATGGGTTGTTACGAGCGCGTGCCGCGCGGCATGCTATTCGGCATCCGCTGACCCGGCGGCGTGACCGATGATTGACGCCGTCCAGCTTGAAACGAGCATCCGGGCCACGGTCTGTCAGCGCGACGCCTATGGGGGGCGCCGGGGTTGATCCGAAATAATGACTTCAGGATGCGGGACCACCCCGCTGGGAGAACGCGCATGCAGGCGGAATTGTTGACGACATTGGACCTGGCCGGTGCGCCGGCCAATGAAATTTTTCCGGCGGACATCAACGGCGACGGCCGGCTGGAATATCTTTGCCTGCAATCGCCGGGGATTTACAAGTCAGCCTTGTTCTCCCCGGGCAATCCATTCTGGGACGCGCCTTACGGCGACGGCGACCGCACTCGCCGCACCGACTGCTGTCTCACGGCGCTGGATGCCGCCGGCAAGATATTGTGGCGTTATGGCCAGACCAAGCGTTACGTGGATGCGATGGAATGCTTCACCCACACCCCTGACCAACTGGTCTGGTGTGACGACATCAACGGCGATGGACGCCAGGAAGTCGCCTTGATTCATGGGCAACGGCTGCTGTTGCTGGCCGGCGCCACGGGCGCGATCCTCAAGCAGGCGGAACTGGAATCGGATAACTTCGGGATTGTCCGTGCTTTTAACACGCGCGCGGGCAAGCGGCTGCTGGTGAAAAACACCGAGCGCGGCGCGCCTGGGTTCTGGTATGGCGACCCGGCGGCGATTTACGACGCCGATTTGAAGCTCGTGGCGCGGCTGCCCCGGACCGTCGGTTCCGGGCACTCCCCCCGCCCGTTTGACCTGGATGGCGATGGCAACGATGAATTATTGATCGGCTATGAAGCCTGTGACGCCGGAGGCCGGCGGTTATGGCGGCTGGATGCCGCGCCGGTAGAAACTTACGATCCGGACGCGCAGCATGTGGACCAGTTGCAGATCGCGCTTTACGGGCCTGACCGCGAACCGCGCATCATCTATGCCGGCAGCCGCATGGCGTATGGCGCAACCCTGGCCGGCCGCTGCCGCTGGCAACTGGACCTGGGTCATCCGCAGCACGTCCTGGCGGGCCAATTTATTCCGCACCCGCGCCACCGGCAACTGGTCTTCCTGGGCAATCTCCGCGGGAATGCGCTGTTGGTTGTGCGGGACGACGGTCTTTTGCTGAATGCCTTCAGCCCGGAAACGCTTTGGCCGGAGCTGCCCGGCTTTACCCGCAAGCCGCACAGCGGCGAGGGGATTTTGATCTATCCGCAGGGGTGTGAAAACGGGTGCGATGCGATCATCCTCCGGGATTGGGGCTGGCCGCGCATGGTGGATGCGGATGGACGCACGATTTGCGAATTCCCTGCGCCGGCGCCGGAAGCCGCGCCGGCGCCTTCGCCGCGTTCCGTGGCGGAAACTGAACGTTACCGCAGCGACCGGATGCTGCCCGACGCGCCGCTGTGTCCGCGCGAAAGTTACGGGGTGCGGGTTGCGGATATGGACGGCGACGGCCGGGCCGAGGTGGTGGCGCATAATTTGCGGCGGCTGTGGGTGTTCAAACCACCCTGGCCCGCCGCGGGCGCCGCGCATGCGCATGCGCGGCTGCGGCCGGTGGCCGGCCAGGGCTGGTACGCGCTGGATTAACCCGGGCAAGTTGCACATGCATCATTTTTTGCTGGTAATAATCAGTATCATCATGAAAGGCAGGAATATGCGAAAAACAGTCATAATCTTAAGCTTGTGTACGATCGGATTGCTGGCCGCTGCGGCGGATGTTCAACCGCCGCTTGTTATGACCTCTGTGCCGGCGGAACGTCCGCCGGCGATTGACGGGAGGCTGGATGATCCATGCTGGAGCAATATCGCGGCGGTGAACGTTAACCGCCTGGTCGGGACGGGCGGCCTGGCGGCCGTCGCCACGCTGGTGCGGTTGACGCATGACGCGGACTGGCTCTATCTCGGCCTCCGCTGCGAAGACGAAAAAGGCAAATCCATCGCGGCCGAACGCCGCGGGCGCAATAATACTGGCGCCACCCAGGATGACAGCGTGGAGATTTTCATTGATCAGTCGCCAAACCGCGACAAGCACGATTATTTTCATTTCATGCTCGGCGCCGGCGGCGCGAAACGCGAGCAGCGCGTGGTCGGACCCACCCAGTTCCCCTCCTGGTCGGTGAGCTGGCCGTCCGCCGTGAGCGTGACGGACGGCTGCTGGCAGGCGGAAATCGCCATTCCGCTTTACATCTTCAAGGGAGATAAAATCGGAGACCTGGGATTCAATATCACCCGCAACCGCAAACTGGATCCGGATTCCCATGCCATGCAGTCAATCACATGGGCGCCGCTTTCCGGGAAGAACAGATCTGCGTATTACAGCCCGGAATCGTTCGGCGTCCTGAATGGATTAAAGGGCATGCCGATCCAGCCCCAATGCGCGCCGCTGATCGAGCGCGCTTATGATACCACCTTGTTCAAGGAAAATAATGACGCCTATTCGTTTTCGTTCAAGGTTTTGGTGTCCAACCCCGGCGGAGTTGCCGGCAAATCGGAGATCATCGTTGAAGATTGCGAGTTGGCCGGCGGAAGCAAAACCCGGCATGCAATTCCCATAGACGTGCCGGCCTCCGGCGCCACCAATTTGACCATCACCGTGCCGGTGCGCGATCCGGTGGAACGCAAAGTCATGGCGGCGATTGCGGAGGAACAGGCGCGCGATGAAGCCTGGATTGAAGTCGCGGGCACCGCCGCTCTGCAGACGCTGACCGTGTATCCCGACCTGAATTATTATTCCGGTGAAAATCACGGCCGACTCATCATCGGCACGGTGTTTTCAGACGAGAATTTTGCCGGGCGGAAATTGCGCCTGGAATTGAAAATAACCGGCCCGGATCAAAGCGTGTTCAAGCAGGCGACATTTTCCAGAACACGCAACCAGGGCGTGGTCTATGAATATGATCCATCCGCCTGGCCGGCCGCCACGTATGGCGTGACGGTCAATTTGACGGATCATGCCGGCAAGACGGTGGCCACACGCAATAATACAATCCGCATTGAACCGCCGCCGCCGGACGGCATCACGGTCACCAAGGTTGACCAGGAACGCATGTGCATGCTGCTGAACGGCAAGCCGTTTTTCCCGATCGGGTTCTGCAACATCGCCGGGTTCGGCACGATCAATGTGTTCGACGAAAAAACCTGGGAACGCGCACCGGAGGATTTTCCAAAGCGCTGCGTGGATTCCGGTTTTAACCTGCTGATCCATTGGGTCGGCTCGCGCATGGGTAAACGCCGCTCGCGCGCCGGGGATCCCTGGACTCCGGAGATGGAAAAACAACTGGAGGCGGATATTGACGCCAATATCCAGGAATACGCCAACGCGCAAAAAGCCGGCCTTTACATCATGCCCCCGACCTTGGGGCATATCACCATCCCCCACAATAATCCCCCGATCATCCGCCGGGATTACGACCTGGTGATGGCGAAAATGCCGCGCATCATTGAAAGATACCGCCATGTGCCCAATCTGGCCATGATTCAAGGGCGGGATGAAGAAAGCCGGGAAGTGCTTTATGAGGCGATCGCGCATGCCGCCTTGATGCGCAAGGCGGACCCGTATCATTTGATTTTCGCCACCGCCCGCGGCCTTTTTCCGGAATTTTTCGATGCTTACGACATCTTCGGCCTCCATGCGTATTGGGGGCCGGACTCCAATCCCAACCGGCTAGCTTCCTGGATCCAGGGCGGCTTTCATAACGCCAAGTACCGGCGCCGCCCGATCTTCGCCACGCCGCAGGGCCAGCGCATGGAATACCGGCGCGAGTTGTCGCCGGACGAACGGCGTTGCGGCATCTATGCGCCGCTGATTCAGGGCGCCAAGGGCGTGTTTTTCTTCGCGATTTCAGATTACGACACCTACCATCCGGTTACCTGGCGGGTGCTCGTTTATACCGTCGCCGAGATCAACCGCCTGGCGCCGGCGCTGCTGGAAAACCCGCCCCCGCAGAAAGTCGAGTTGACGCTGAATGCCGCCGCGCCGGCGGCGGTTCCGACCCTGCCGCCGCCGCGCACTTTGTTCGATCCCGCGCCCGGATCGGAGTCTAACGGCCGGGGCCCCGGCGCGGAAAACATGCCGCTGGTGCAGGCGTTGATCCACGACCTTGCGGGCGGGGATTCCGGCGAAATCGTCATGGTTGCCAATACCGGGCCGGCGCCCTTGAAAATGCAATATGCTTTGTCGTCGCTGTCGGATCGAAGCCGCGTGACCGGATATTTTGACAAAAAGGAATACCCGGTTGCCGGACAGTTGTTCGCCGACGTGCTGGAGCCGTTTGGGGTCAGGGTTTACCGGGTGGAAAATTCACGGCGCGCCCGGGGCGCCCCGGTGGCATTAGGCATGAACGCGCTGGCAGGCCGGCGGAAGTCCGGCCAGGATCGGCAATATTACACTCCGACCGACCGCACGGTTCAGATGGGCGGCTACGAGCAAAAAGAGGATGAATTCATCTGGAGCGCGGTGGATGACAAGGAACAGATATTGATCAAGGACAGTTCCCGGAAAAACATGCTGGAGAATTCCAGCTTTGAGGAATATACTCTGCCCATGCTGCCGGACAACTGGATTCACAGCTACATAATGCGGCATCTCGGCATTAATTTCTTCGGCCAGGACACCAATAATGTTTATCATGGAAAATACAGCGTCCGCCTGCTGGCGGATTCCGCCAGCCGCGTGTTTTACTATCCGACTGTTTCCTTCCGGTATTGGACCGGCTGGAAGTATGACACGGATTACGTGTTCAGCGCCTATGTCAAGGCCAGCCGGCCGGATACTCCCGTGCGCCTGGCGGTGCTGCCTGATCCGCCGGACCGGAATTACGCCGAGACCGACGGGATCACGCAGGATTTCAAAATTGGCACTGACTGGCAGCGGATTGAGTGGGCCTTCCGCTTGCGCGAAGGGGAGAACCCCAAATGGCCGCCCGCCGGCAAGATGCTCAAGCCCGGTATCCGGGTGGTTCCGGACAAAATCCAGCCGAAAGCCGAAGTTTGGGTGGACGCCATGCAACTGGAGGCCGGCACGGTAGCCACACCCTACGAGCCCGATGAATATCGGGCGCAGACAATTGATCCCAAATGGCTGTCCGATGATGTGTTTCAGGAGGTGAAATGAGAGCGACAAAATCCAGTAGTTATATTTGCGCGGGATGTCTGGTGATAATCCTGAGTTTGCGCGCCGGCGCGGCGGATCGTTACGTGGTTGAGCCGGGCACGCCCGGCGTCAATCCCGACGGCAATTACGAAACCTGGGGCACCGCCGCCACCAATATCCAGCATGCCGTTGCGCGGGCCGCGGCCGGGGAAACGATCCTGGTTTCCAATGGCTACTATCGCCTGACGAACGAAATTTATCTCAATAAATCCCTGACCATCCGGGGGTTCCATGACGATCCTGCCGGCGTGATCATTGACGGCAATTATCCGTTCAACACCAACCGCTGCATTTATGTGCCCTACCAGAACACCATGCTGGCATCCCTTACGGTCTCCAACGGCTGCGTCAAGGGCAACCAATACGGCGGCGGCATCTACCTGAACCAGGGCGGCAATGTCGTTGTCAGTAATTGCGTGGTCACATGCAACCGGGCGGATTGGAATGGCGGCGGGATATATTGCAACACTTACGGCAACTACCTGATCATGGACACCGTCATCAGCGGCAATGCCGCCGCGACCAACGCGAACGCCGCCAAGGGCGGCGGCTTGTATATTAACCGGGGAGTCTGCACATTCACCAATTGCCAGATCATCAATAATTCCGCTTCCAACGGCATGCCGTCAGCCGGAGGGAGCGGCGCCGGGTTCTATGTCCTTTACACGGGCACCGGGCTTTTCTGGAATTGCATGGTGTCCAACAACACGGCGGCAAACGAAGGCGGAGGCGGCCTGGGCAGCCGGAGCGAATTTGTCAACTGCGATTTCATCGGCAACGTCGCCGGTTATTACGGCGGTTTAGCGGGCGCCCGGGAGGTGCGCAACTGTACTTTCAGCAATAATCATGCGACTTTCCGCTGGGGCGGCGGATTGACCATGCGGTATGGCGGCAGCGGCCTGGTTTCCAATTGCCAGTTTTCGGGCAATAGTTGTTATGTAAGTTATGGCGCCGGAATTTATTCCGCGTACCAGGCGGTTGAAATCGTTGATTGCGTCGTTCTGCACAACACCAACGATTGCTCCTCCGGCGCCGCCACGGGCGGCGGCGCCGGGATTGCGCTGCAGGATGCCACCGGCATGGTGCGCAATTGCACGATTGCCGGCAACCGGGTGTTGGGCGACAACCTGGCCGGCGGCGGCGGGGTGTATGTTTTCGGCAACAGCGCGGTCACCGGCATCAATTGCCGTTTGGAAGGCAATTCTGCCGTGCGCGGCGCCGGCGCCTACCTCACCAACACTGTCTTGCGCAACTGCCTGTTCGCCGGCAATACCGGGACCAACCAGGGCGGGGCGCTCCACATGCTGGGGAAGGTTCAGGCGTTTAACTGCACCATCGCCGGCAATACCAACGTTTTGGCCGGCGGCGCGGCGGTGGCGGGGACGAATGCCGGCAACAGCCTTGTGAATTGCATTGCGCAGTTCAATCCCAACCTGGCCGCCGGCGGTGTCAGCAACCACCAGAATTCCGCGTATGTGTCGTTCACCAATTCCTGCACGCTGCCGCTGCCGGATTTGGGCACCGGCAATACCGATGCCGATCCGCTGTTTGTGAATCTGGCGCAGGGCGACTACCGCCTGGGGGAGGGCTCGCCCGCGGCGGATGCCGGGGTGAATCAGCCGTGGATGATCCCGCCGGCGGATGGCAGTACGGACCTGGACGGAAAACCGCGGCTGGACCGGTTCACGCGGCTGGCGGACATGGGTTGTTACGAGCGCGTGCCGCGCGGCACGCTCTACGGTGTGCGCTAGCCGCCGGCATGTAGCAGAAAATCGACTTTTGGAAACAACTTGTAAGATGGGAGCATCAGTATGAAGTATTCCATCGCGATTTTACCGCTACTGCTGGCGGCAATTCTGCCGGCCTGCGGGGCGGAAATGCCGCCGGCGCTGCCGGAGGGCCAGATCGAACTGGCGACGGCGATGCAACAAGCCGGGTTGACGCCGGAAAGGTGCTATTTGAAGGCCGCTTTCATTCATGGCGGCGAAGCCCGCGTCGCCGCGTACCCCCGGGAGGGATTCGGTTACGATTGGAATTTTACGAATGGCACGCTGTGCGGCATCATCGAACATTCCAGCGGGTTGGAAGCCTTCACCAACCGGGATGGCGCATTGAGCTTTACGGTGCGCGGCAAGGATTCCTTTTTCGGCTGGGGCGATGTCAACCTGGGTGAAAAGCCGATCAAGCTGGGCCATGATTCACTGAATGTCGCCAAACGCGGCCTGCGCCTGTATGGATTCCGGATGCGCATCCGGCAGAGCCTGCCGGAAAGCGTCTGGAGCATCGCCTTGCGGCGCAATCACAGTCTGAACGGTTTTGCCAGCGATGTCGAGTTCCTGAAACCGGTCAGCATTAAGGGGCAGGATTGGCAAACCGTGGTTCTGGAGATTCCGCCCAGCCGGCGGAAAGGATTCCTTTTTTATTCGGGGGTCCGTCTGGTTGCGCATACGCCGGACAATCAAGTGCAAATCGCCTGGATCGAGCCGTGCGTCAAGGAATATCACCCGTTCTTCCGCAGGGATTTCGAACTGCCGTCCCGGGTGCGGTGGGCGCGCTGCTCGATCCAGGCAGGCTTGAATTTTACGGTATATGTCAACGGCCGCCAGGCCGCGGAGTCGCGGGGCAACCATCCCTACATGCAGAATGGCCTGTGGAATTACAATCTGCCGCCGGAACTTTTCCAAAAGGGCCGGAACGCGATTGTCGTGGAAACCACTTCCGGCGCCATTGGCGGGGGCGTCAACCGCCTGCTGTTTGACGCCGCGCTGCTGTGCGGGAATGGCGAGTATTTCCGTCTGGATAGCGGCGATTCATGGAAGGTGGCCGATCAGGTTACACCTGAACAATTCCTTCCGGAGGCCGGTACCGGCGTCTGGGGCAAGGTGGGTGTGACCAGCAACACGGCGGCCGACACCCTGTCCCGGATTTACTGGTTCAACCCGTCCTGGAAAGGCCTGCTGGACATTCAGCCGGCGGATGGCCGCGGGCAGCCGATTTACACGGCCGGGGAAAATATTTCATTGCGGATAGCGGCGCCCGTCCGGGCGGGTAAAACGGCGGCCGTTGCATATGCGCTCTATGACGAAATGGGCGATAATTACATCGCCGCCGATACGCTGATTCAAAAAGACACCCTGCCGCTGAAAACGGACGGCGCCGATCACGTGGCGCTGTTCGAGGCGCGGGCCGGCGAGTTGCCGGCCAACAAAGCTTACGCGCTGGAAGTGGAACTGGCGGAAAACGGCGTCTTGTTCGAAAAATACCGCTACGAATTTGCCGTCTGCGGTCCGGTGTCGCAGCCGGTGGTCCTGCATCCCGGCGATTACACCAACGGCATGGAGTTAAAACTGGTCTGCGAAATTGACCCGACAGCAGCGCCGGCGGCGGGCGAGTTTGTGGCCTGCGCCCCGGACCGTGAGCAGGGCAAGCACGGCGTGAAGGAAGCGCCCAGTTCGGTCATCACCACGCCCCTGGGTAAATTTCGCCAGCCGCCGGAAATTGGCGGTTACGTGTCCTGGAAATTCAGAATCAACAATCCGGCCCGGCCGCATGTTGTCCTGGCGGATTACCCGGACGATACGACGCGTTGCCAGACCATGTGGATCACGGCCGCGCCGACTGTGCTGGGCGGCGGGTATTACCCGGACAATCAAAGCGCCAACGATACGGTGATGCTGGGCGGCGAAAATCCGCTCACGCACACCATCCGGCAGCACCATGCGGTCTTCTTCCCGATGGGCCGGTTATACACCGTCTCTTTCGGAACGATTGCGGGGCAGGCGCCCTGGTCGCCCGAAAGGTCCGCCCGGATCGGCAAAATCAGGGTGTATGAAATCCTGAACGATGTGCCGATGGTCAAAATCAACGATGCCCCAGGGCCGCGGCGCTGGCTGGGCCAGCGCCTGGAACCGGGGCCGCGGGCGGTAATGCAAAGCTGCCTCTCCAGCCCGCTGGCCAGCCGGTTCCGGCGGGCATTCATCCTGAGCGAGACGCCCAATTTTTACCGGACCTGGCTGATAACCAGCATGAACCTGGTCAAGCGCATGCGGTTCGCCGGAGAAAATTGCATCGGCTACGGCGTCTACATGTACCAGGGCGTGTTGTACCCGAGCGATACCTTCCGGGTGTCAGCGCTGGAAACTTTCGGCAGTTTCAAGGATTCCATGACGCTGACAGCCAAGTTGTTCGCAGAAAACGATCTTGGAATTTTCGCCGGCACCGAAATCATCGGGTTCCCCCAGCAGACCATCCGGCATACCGACATCGAAGTCGCGCAGGGCGCCGATACGCCGGCCCAGGTTGACAAATCCGGCCGCCAGCAACTGGCGTTGTTCGGAACTTTGAATCCCAACTGGCTGCATCCGGAGACGGAAAAATACCTGGACACCCTGATGGATGAACTGCTGCAACTTTACGGCAAACTGCCTGCCTTCCAGGGCGTCGTCATTCACACCGTGCTGGGCAGCGCCTGGGGAATTAATTGGGCCGCGGACGAAAAGGAGCCCTACCTGACGGGTTACGGCGATTGGACCATCGGCTTGTTTGAAAAGGAAACCGGCCTGAAAATCCCGGCGGAAAAGGACGATCCGCGGCGGTTTGCCGGGCGCTACGACTGGCTGATGGCCAACGCCAAACCCCAATGGGCGCAATGGCGCAAGGATAAAATGACCGGCGTCTACCGTAAAATCGCCCGGCGGCTCCGGGCGGTGCGCGCGGATTTGAAGGTGGTTTCCCATTTTTTCGGGCGCGATTACGTGCATGGCCCCTACCGGGCCGATTACAAGCCGGTGGAGGCCCTGGATGCTTATACCCCCTACGGTATAGACGTCCAGGCGCTGCAGGCGGATGAGAACGTCATCTTCATCAAGGACGTTTTCTGCGACGGGCCGGCGGCTTATTACCTGGAAGGCAAGGGGCATGACCGGCGCGCCCGGGCGCATCATGACAGCTATACCGCCGCCTTTGCCAATGACGGGCGCAGCGGCGCGGCAATCCGCTACAGCTGGTACGAGTATCAATTGTATTCGCCCAAGGACTGGCCGATGGTCTATTCCGGCCTCGAAAGCTGGCCGACGCCGGGCAGCGATTTCTTTGCCGACTATTACGCCAACGTTTTCATCCGGATGAATCCCGCGCTGATGTTTTTTTCGATTGTGGACTGCGCAATGTGGAACGGCCGGGAGCCGGAACAAGCCCGGTTTGCCCAGGCTTACCGCTCCCTGCCGAACGGTATTTACCAGCCCCGGCATGGCAACGGGCTGGGCCGGAATATCCGGGTGGCGCTTTGCCGGTACGGGGAAGATATTTACGGGTATGCGGCCAATCCGCACTACTGGGAGTTGGCGGTCAAACTGGAGTTTGCCCCCGGCGCGCGGGTGACCGACCTGATTGCCGCCGCCGCCGTCGCCGGTCCGGCGTGGGACATGACGCTGGCGCCATACCAGATCAAGACCTTCAAAATCACCGGCAGTCGTGATTTGGGCGCCGTTAAAGGCGCGCAAACCGCGGTGTCGCCGGCCGGCCAAAAATATTTCGCCGCGCAATTCGACACTTTCACCAACCGGGTAGCACGGGACCGGGAAGGATTGCAACGGCGCGGCAAATTGCAGGATGCCGAGGATTTGATCAAGAGTTGCGCCGCCAGAATTGAGGCCGGCGAATGGGCGGATGCGGCGGAAGCCCTGGGCACAACGCTCCTCTGGAACGATTTGCTGGAAACGGCGTGGGCGCCCGAACATGCCGTCAAAAGCGCGGTGATCCCGGAAACATCCGCGCCGGTCAATCTGGCGCTGGATCCTCTGCAATGGGGGCATCCGCCGATCTTCGAGTTGCGCGGGGAAGGCGATATCCGGTTTGCCAAGCAACCCTGGCAATTGAGCGGCGCCCAGGACCTGGCTTTAAGCGTTTTTATGCGCTGGGATACGAACGCGCTTTATCTCGGATTCCGGGTGCGTGATGACGTGCTGTTGCCGCGGGCCAATGCCGGCGACAGCATTGAAGTTTACCTCGACGCCGATTTGGCCGGCGATTATGGGCGCAACGTTTACGATGCCGACGACTTTAACATCAAGCTGGTGCCGCCGGCGGATGCCACCGGCCAGGCCGAAGTCCTGCTGCACCAGGGCACGGAAACCGGGGTTAAAAGCCCCGCCGATGCCGCCGGCATCCAGGTTGACGGCCGGCGGCTGGATGACGGGTATTTTGTCGCGGCGGCCATCCCCTGGACAAAACTCAAGCTGCAAGCGCGGGCCGGCCTGGAAATCGGGCTGGATGTCATGGTGATTGACATGGACGGACAAACGGGCTTCAAAACCATGCTCTGGTCGGCGCCGGGCGCCGCTGTTTTTTCCAATCCCCGCGTGATGGGCAAGGCGGTTCTGGGCGCAAAACACGCCAACGCCGGCGATTCGACCGGCGCGGAACTGCAAGTCAAGGAACTGTACGCGGCGGGACAATACCCTGATGCATACGCGTTGGCGATCACCAACAAGCTGTCCGGCGCGCTGGTGTTCCTGTATGGGGCGGACCAGAAATCCAACCCGGAGCGATTTCTGGAATTGACCGGCCAAACCGCATGGGAGAGTGTGCTGTTGTACCGGAATCTCATCTACGCGGAAATGAATCCCATCCCGCCGCGCGGAATCGAGGATGCGCGCAAACTTGTCTTGGCGCCGGATTTGCGGGATACCGGGCAGCCCGGGCCGGCCTGCTACGGATATCTGACGCTGATCCGGGATGCCCAAAACAGGGGGGCGCTGGAGCAATTGCCGGGCCTTCTGACGCAGGCGCTACTCGCCGGCCAGTTAAGCTCGACCATGACTCCTCAAGCCTGCGAACTGGCGCGGATTTACCAGCAACAGGGCGACGACCGCCGCGCCCTTGCATTCTGGGCGCTGGCCTGGTGCATGGAGCGGGATCGCCAGCCCGTCCGGGCCTTGTCCGGCGAGATTGCCGCGAACATCGCCAATACCCTTGACCGGATGGGTTTGGATGAAAAAGCGCGCGTTTGGCAAAAATGGGCGGGGCAACCCCTGGCCGGCGGCGACTTCCCTTTATATGGCGCTTACAGTTTCCCGCCGGAATGGATCAGGGCCGTGACCGCTAAATTCACCGACTTTGACCGCAGCGCTCCGCTGAAAAATTTCATGTACGCGCAAATGCTGTTCCGGGTCGGCCGGGTGCGGGAAGCGATCGCCATCCGGGATCAGGCGTTAAACCTGTTGACGGCGGCATCCATGCGGGCCTGGGTGGAACGCGACACGCGGCACTATGAAAGCTGGCTTCAGGCTTTCCCGCGCGGAATCATCGAATAGCCGGCGGTGCGCGGCGATTACGCGCCGCCGGCCGGTAAACCAATAGGAGCGCAACCACAGAAAATGAAAATTACGGCCGATGATTTTCCGCTGATTGTTTTGGATTCACCCGCGCATGAAACCATGCGCTTCGCCCGGGACGAGTTGCTGAAGTACGCCCGGGCCATGCTGGGGGAACCCCTGAGATTCAGCGCAAAAACGACCTTGCATCTGGGGGTAGATGCCGGCGATGCGGCGCTGGGCGAGGAAGGCTATCGCATCGCCGTCGGCGCCGATGCCATGCGCGTCAGCGGCGGTTCCCCCCTGGGAACGCTCTACGGCGTTTACGGATTGCTCAGGGATTTTTGCGGGTGCCGCTTTGCGGCGCCCGGCCCCAATGGCGAACATGTTCCACGATTGGCCGCCCTGAATCTGCCGGAGGCCAATGTTGTGAAGCGACCGCGATTATGGTATCGCGGCATGCAGTTTACCGAGCGTTATCCCTGGGAATCCATGCTGGCCGCTTTTGACTGGATGGCCAAAAACGGGTTTAATTACATCATGTACCTGCCGCTGGCGCCGGACATGGTGGCAAGCTTGAGGACTACCGACCCGCACACCGGCGAAGTCCGCGATTATGGCGATACGGTCTATACCGAAGCGGAATTCCGTGAAAATCTGCTGCCGGCCATCCGCCGCCGCGGCCTCAAGCTGGACATGAATCATCATAACCTGCTGGGCGTCTGGCTGCCGCCTTGCAAATATTTCAAGGACCACCCGGAGTGGTATCCGCTGATTGACGGGCAGCGGCGCGCCAATGCGCCGCAACTGGCCGTTTGCTCCAGCAATCCGGAGGCAATAGCCGAGATCGTCAAAAACATCAAAGCCTTCCTGCGCCGCAATCCGGAAGTCAAAATCGTCGGCGTCATTCCCCAGGATGGCTGGGGGCCGGGATGCCAATGCGCGGCTTGCGCCAGGCTGGACCATCCCGGCGACGTCCCGCCGTCCCGGCAAACGCATCGTTCCCCGGAGGGCGAAAACCGCCTGCTGTCCAACCGTTATGCGAAGCTGCTGAACGCGGTCGCGGCAGCGCTGGCCGGCGAATTCCCCGGGGTCAAGGTTGGCGGGGCATATTACATTGATCTGCAGTGGCCGCCGCGCCGGGTCAGGCTGCATGCCGGGATCTTGCCGATGGTCGCCATGTACTGGCGCTGCGGCGCGCATCCGCTGGCGCGCGGCACGCCTTGCCGGATCAACGGATTTTTCCGCGGCCTGATCGAACAATGGGCCGCGGCCAAACCGCGGAGCTTCATTCTTTATGAATATTATATGGGCATGAATTCCCAATCCGCGTTGCCGTATCCCATGGCGCGGGTGATCATCGAAGAATGGCCGGAATTGATCGCGCTGGGCGTGCAGGGGGCCACGCTGCAAACCAATCCGCTGAATTACCGGGTTTACGGGCTGAATTACCTGGCTTTCGCCGCCGCCGCGTGGAATGACCATGCCGACTACGACGAGGTGCTGGATTACTGGCTGCAGGGCATGTTCGGGGCCGCTGCCGCCGCGCTCCGGCCGGTTTTCGAAGGGCTGGGCCGGGCCGCGCGTAAAATTGCCGCGGGCGCGGCGCATCCAAGTCTCCAATATGTTCCGCCGGCTGAGGGGCATCTCCTGCCGAACGCCCATAATATCGCTTATTTCCTGGACGAGTTGACGCCGGCATTGATTGACCAGTGCGTGGCGGAAGCCGGCCGCCTGTGCGTCAATGACCGCGAACTAGCGCAGGTAGCGGAATTTGCCGCGGCTGCGCAATACTGGAAACTGGCGGCGGATTATTTCCGCATGCGCCTGTGCGTCCTGGCGCCGGATTTCCCGGGATTGACGGACGCGGAATTCCAGGCGCAATACCGGCGGATGGAAAACCAGCGCCAGGCGATTGCCGCAAGCGGCTGGTCGCGCCGGGCGGCGATCGTCAAGCCGCCGGAAAATATCAAGCGGCGCCAGGAAGCTTGATCCGGCAGTTACTGGAGGGCGAACCTTTGGTGAGCCTTCCGCTCTTTTTTGAATCTGCCGCCGCCATGGCCGAACGATCCGCCCGGATGCGGCGGGCGTGTTGCAAATTGACGGTTGGGCGACTGCCTGCTCCGGCCGGCGGCGCGGCGTTGCCCGGGCTGTCCGCGCGGTTCGGGACGCGCGGCGGACCCGACGGCATGCTGGGCCGTGCTGGAATGGTACTTGTGGGCCGGGACCACCGGAACGGTTTTGCGCATGAGTTTTTCGATGGTCCGCAGCATCTCGCGCTCGCGCGCGGCGCAGAAAGCGATGGCATCGCCGTCCGCGCCGGCCCGGGCCGTGCGGCCGATGCGATGGACATAGGTTTCCGGTTCTTCCGGCAGGTCGTAATTGATCACGTGGGTGATTCCGTCCACATCCAGGCCCCGCGCGGCGATATCGGTGGCCACCAGCGCGCGCACTTTGCTGGTTTTGAACCCCTGCAAGGCCGCCGTGCGGGCAGTCTGCGACTTGTTGCCGTGGATGGCGCAGGCGCTGATGCCGGCGTCGGCAAGTTTCTTCACCACCTTGTCCGCGCCATGCTTGGTGCGGGCAAAGATCAGGACCTTGTCCATTTTCTGTTCGCCGATCAAGTCGGCCAGCAGCGCATCCTTGTTTTCCTTGTCCACGAAAAGCACTTTTTGCGCGATGCGTTCCACGGTCGGCTGGGCGGGATTGATGGTGATTTGCGCCGGATCGCGCAGCAATTCCCGGGCCAGGCCGGCGACGGCCGGCGGCATGGTGGCGGAAAAGAACAGGGATTGCCGGGCCCGGGGCAGTTTGCCGATGATTTTGCGGACATCGGGAATGAATCCCATGTCCAGCATGCGGTCGGCTTCGTCCAGGACAAAAAACTCTACCTGGTCGAGTTGGATATGATTCTGCGACATCAAGTCCAGCAACCGGCCCGGGGTGGCCGCCACCATATCCACGCCGCGCCGCATGGCCTGGATCTGCTGGTGCAGTCCGACGCCGCCGAAAATTGCCGCGTGCTTGATTTTCAGGTGCCGGCCGTAAGTGCGGATGCTGTCGCCGATCTGAGCGGCCAGTTCGCGGGTGGGCGTGAGAATCAATGCGCGCGGCCGGCCGCTGCGCGCCGGTTGGGGGCGCAGGGCAAGCTGCTGCAGAAGCGGCAGGGTGAAGGCCGCGGTTTTGCCGGTGCCGGTCTGAGCGCAGCCCAGCAGGTCGCGGCCTGCCAGCAGATGCGGGATGGCCTGTTGCTGAATCGGCGTGGGGGTGGTGTAGCCTTCTTCGGCTACAACGCGTTGCAGCGGCTCGATGAGCGCTGCGAATACATTATTGGTCTGCATGTGTCTTTCCTCTTCCGTCCGGGCATTAAAAATCTCTGCCTGCCGGACGTGGAGGGAAAGATACTGCTGCGCCAATCGCAGCCGGCCGCGCTGAATCAACTTTGCTTGCGCGGTTCTCGCAATGAATGCTGGAATGCTGTAATGACTTGTAATGCTTCGCGCCGGTAATGTCAAGTCAAAATTAAAACTTTACCTGCCGGGCGGTATTTGTTTAAATCATATGCATTACAGTCCTGCTTCCCGTGAAGTCCCCATGAAACATTTACGATTATGGCGCGCGGCGTCCGCCGCGTGCGGCGCGGTTTTGCTGGCGCTGGCTGCGGCCGGCTGCCAGGCGGTGCGGTCGCCGGAGGATGCCGCGCAGCCATGGACGCCGGATGCCGGAGCGCCGGCGGCAGAACCTGGCGCCTGGCGCGCGGCCGCGCGGGCGCCGGATTCCAGCGCCGACTTGCGCCTGCCGGATTTGGTGGATTTGGCGCTGGCGCAAAGTCCTTCCCTGGGGCGCGCCTGGCAGTCGGCCCGCGCGGCGGAAGCCCAGTTCCGGCAGTCGAACAGCTATTATTATCCGCAACTGACCGCCGGCGGCAAAGGTTCCTGGCAACGCACCGACGCCAATGCCGCCATGACGGAAATTGACACCACCAGCTACGGGCCGTCGGCCCAGTTGAACTGGCTGTTGCTGGATTGCGGCGGCCGCCGGGCCGACCGCGAGGCGGCCCTGCAGCAATTGCGGGCGCAGAATTTCTATTTCAACCAGGCCTACCAGAATCTGGTGCTGGCCGTCCAGCAGGCTTATTATGGCCTGATGGCCGCCCAGGCGGGATTGGAATCCGCGGAAGCGGATTTGACCGCCGCGGAAAAAACACTGGAAGCGGCGGAAAAGAAAAGGGATGCCGGGCTGGGCGTGGAACTGGATGTGTTGCAGTCTTTGACCGACCGCGACCGCGCCTTGTACAACCGTGAGAATGCGCGCGGCCAGTTGCAGATCGCCGGCGGCAGCCTGGCGGCCGCCGTCGGCTTGCCGGCGGATGCGGCGTTTAAGATTGCCCCGCCCGCCGCCGACGCGCCGCCGACGCCGGCGGAACAGGACTTGCGGGACGTGCTGGATGCCGCCATCGCGCGGCGGCCGGATGTCGCGGCGTTGCGCGCCGCGCTCCAAGCCCGCGCAGCGGCCGTGCGCGCGGCCCGTTCCGCACGCTGGCCTTCGCTCAATCTGGGCGCCTCCGCCAACCGCTACTGGCACCGCTATTCCGGCGCGGACATGGATGATGACGACACGTTTGAATACCTGGGGGCTTTAAGCCTGGATTGGGATTTGTTTGACGGCGGCCGGCGGCGGCAGCAACAGCGCGCCGCCGAAGCCGAGCGGGAAGCGGCGCGCCATGAACTCCGGGAAACCGAACTATCGGCCGCGGCGGAAGTCTGGGACAAGTATCATTCCTACCAGACCGCCTACCGCAAGTTGGATTTCAGCCGATCATACCTGGAAAACGCCCAGGGCGCCTACGATTTGGCCGCGCAGGGATACGCCGCCGGCCTGAAAAACATCGTGGATCTGTTGAATGCGCAAAGCAGCCTGGCGGATGCCCGCGGCAACCTGGTCCAGACGCGCAAGGAAGCCTGGGTGGCGCTGGCGGAACTGGCCAATGCCCTGGGCGATTTGCAGTTCGATCCGGCCGCCCCGGCGC
>CAYXEK010000058.1:19832-21101 GCA_964463985.1 uncultured Verrucomicrobiota bacterium | reverse complement strand
CCCGGCGCGGCCTCAATCGGGCCGGCGACGGCCTGGGCAATCTCCTGGGCCATGAAATTCATGGCGGCGCGGGCGGATGTATTGGCGTCAGCGCTTTCGGTGCCGATATTCCAGGAGTCGGACACCTGCTGGAAAATATTGCCGATCATCATCACCAGGACCGCCAGCACCGACATGGCCACCATGATTTCAACCAGGGTGAACCCGGCGCGGAATAATTTGGCTTTGGCGCGATTCATCGGCGTAAATATCCAGGGAACTCGTCCATCGAGTCTCTTTAAAATCGCCTCTATTGTATCCAAATCCGGGCGTAACGCCAGTTTTTTGTGCGTTATTTATTCAACAACATGCGGCGTTTTGCATAAACTTGGTCTCCGGCGGGACAAGCCCGCCGGGGGACTTTTGAAATTGGCTCAACATTCATAATTCAGCATTCTCTGCCGATCCATCCTCCGCCCAGCACCATATCGTTCCGGTAAAACACCGCCGCCTGGCCGGGTGTTATGGCGAATTGCGGCGCATCGAACTTGACCTGCACCCGTCCGCCGTCCAACAACTTCAGTCTGGCCGGAGCGCCGGTATGACGATAGCGCAGTTGCGCCAGGCAGGATACAACTGGCCCTTCCGCCGCCGGCGGTGTCCCGGCGATCCAATGCGCATCCTCAACCAGGCAGGCATCGCGCATGACCGACTCCCTGTCCGCCAGGACCACCGTGTTGGTCTCCGGCCGCAATTCCTTGACGAACATCCGCCGCCCGGAAGCGATGCCCAGCCCTTCGCGCTGGCCGATTGTATAATACACAATGCCGCGGTGTTCGCCCAGCACGCGCCCGGATTCGTCCACCACCGGGCCGGGCCGGATGGCGTCCGGCGGAAACAGGCCGCCGTAGTCCGCCCCGCCCATGAAATCCTGGCTTTCGGGAGCTTCGGCCAATGATTCCAAGCCATACCGCCGGGCCAGGTTTTTTACCGCCGGCTTGGTCAACTCCCCCAGCGGCAATTGCAATTGCGCCAATTGCCGTTGATCAAGATAAAACAGAAAATACGATTGATCCTTGAGCCGGTCGGCGCCGCGGCGCAAACAAAACAGTCCGGTTTGCGGGTTCCGGCCAACCCGGGCGTAATGCCCGGTGGCAAAGGCGTCAAATTCCACCCCGGCGGCGCGCAACCGCTCCGGCAGGAGGCCGAACTTGATGTCGCGGTTGCACACCACGCAGGGATTCGGCGTGCGGCCGGCGAGATATTCGCGTTTGAAATACTCCAGCACCA
>CAYXEK010000058.1:0-19732 GCA_964463985.1 uncultured Verrucomicrobiota bacterium | reverse complement strand
GTGGCGCCGATGACCGTATGGCCTTGCTCGCGCAGCAGGCATGCCGCCACGGCTGAATCCACGCCCCCGCTCATCCCCAATGCAATCCGCATTGCGCCTCCCGCCAGTCCTATCGGTTTAATGCCGGCCGGCTTCTAAATCCCAAGACGGGCAAAACCCGCAACCCCGGCAAACTGCAGATTGCCGAGCCAATTTCAAAAGTCCTATCAAAATGGTCGGGGTGTAACCCGACCCTCCAAAAACGGGTTGTTTTCCCATTTTGGAGGGACGACTTCCACGTCGTCCGAGACTTTTGAAATTGGCTCTGCCGAATGACAATATCCGAATAATGAAGGAAATGAATTCGATCTTCTGCAGTTCAATATTGGTCAATATGCCTTCTGCTGGAGGGCGAACCTTTGGTGAGCCGTCCGGTTTTCATCCATTCAATTCCAATTTCAAAAGTCCAACCAAAAAGGTCGGGGTGGAACCCGACCCTCCAAAAACGGTTTGATTTAGCATTTTGGAGGACGACTTATACGTCGTCCAAGACTTTTGAAACTGGTTAGATTGTTCGGCAAGATTCTGCCCGGCAATGCCGACAATCAAGCGGCGGTATTTTTTCGCAACTTGACAACCAAATCCATGCCATAGGCTGCCAAAACGGCCAGCGTCAGCTGGAATATCTGGAGGAACTTGTTGGGATTGCGGATGTTGCCTACCAGCGGCAGCTTGTAAAACAGGTAATACAGCGGAAAATACTTGCCGAATGACAAAAGCAGAGTCACAACCATCGCAATGCCCCAAAACCATATTTCCGGATTAAACCGGCAGGACGGCGCCGCAACGGCATGACGCCGCCGCAAGCTGACGCAGGCGGCCGTCAACGCAAAGACGGCGAGGAACACCGGCAATGCGCCCAGATACACATTTTCCAATTTAAAATTCTGGAATCCCCGGCCGGTCGTTTCCCATCCCGCCGACCGTCCCATGCGGCCCCAGTACGGCCCGGCCGGCTCGCCGGACCGCCAGCCGGTATAGCCGGGGGCGATGAAATCAATGGATTCGTCCGGCGGCCAGCTCCACTGGGTGACGAATTCCCACTTCGCGCCGGGCGATTCTTCGTCCACCGCCGCCACGTCCTTGATGTTGGCGCGATAACCTTCCAGGGCCGGACGCAAGGCTATTAAAAACGCCGGCGCCAGCAGCAGCATAATCAACTTGCCGAAAATCCATCCCCGCGCCCTGCATTTGAACCAAAGCACGAACAAGGCGTAAGGCCCCAGGACCAGGGCAAAAAACAAGCCCACATCCGCCTGCTCGGCAATCATCATGCCCATGGCGCCGCCGGCGGCGATCATGCCGCTGGCGCGCCGGTCCGATGCCGGCAAGCGGCCCATGAGCCAGAGGAACATTGCGGCGAAAAGCAGGATGGCATACTTCGAATTGTGGCCGGCATAGGTCAAGGTTAAATTTGCGCCCAACCACCAAGCCGCCAGGGCACCCAAAGCAGCGGCCGCCCAGCCAAGTCCCTCCCGGCGCAGATACATCAGCAGGAAAATCGAGGCGCCGCACAGGCAAATGGCGTGGAACCAATCAGTGTAAAACACCGGCGACATCAATGCCAGCAGGCCGAAAGTCAGGCTGGACGGTATATACTCCCCCTGCCCGGCCAGGATGGAATCATACCAGCAACCCAGGAAGGCGCCCGGCAGAAAGGATTTGATCATGGCGTTGTGGCCGATGTTGTTGTCAGTGGAAAAGAGGGTCACGCCCGAAGCCAGCGCCGACCGGAACATGATCAAACCAAACAGGATGATCGCGGCCGCGGCCAGCAGCATTCCGGGGAATTTTGCTTTATTATTCATTGCGCCTCAGTATGGTGGAAATATGCCCAAAAAACAAATTTTCGTCAAATAAGCACAGGACCGGTTCCTGGCAGTCCATGCCGGCCCGTCATATCCATTAACGGGGTTAGTATTTCACAAATATTCAAATTTAGTCGAGAATAATTTGGCAGGACTTTTAAAATTGGTTTTCCTTTGCGTCTTGGCGCCTTGGCGAGATATCCTTTCCCTGAAGGGGCGGCATACAGACCTCCGCACGGATGCATGTGAATTTGAACGCGTTGCCGGTCAATCCGGCTCGGCCGGCGGCGGCGCATAAACTATAAAACTATCGGTTTCGCCGACTTTCCGCATATTACGCGACAAATGCCGCGCCACCTGGATATTCCAAAGGCCGGGCAGGCGCCGCATGCCCAGATCCAGGCGCAAGCCGTGCGTTTTCTGCATCAGCACGGCCATGTTGTCGGCGCGGTTGAGCGTCTCGGCCTGCAACTGGCCGGCCAGGTTGGTGGAAGCATAGCGCGGCGCCACCAGGGCATCGGCTGGCATGCCGTTGGTTTGCGCGGCGCGCACCCAATAACCGGGAATTTCGGGAATGACCGCCAGGGGCAGACCTGTCGCCGAGGCGATTGCGCGGGCTTGCCGGAAATCGGCCAGGAAGGCATACACGTTGGTATTGACCAGGATGCCCCCGCCGCCCGGCAGCACCGCCGCCAGCGGGCGGGTCAGGCGAACCGCCGGTTGTTCATACCTTCCGTGTTCCATACGACCGCGGCTCATAGCCGACGCCAACAACACGGCCACAAGCAACGCCAGGCCGACGCGCACCCGCGGGCGCACGACCGCCAGCAGCCAGGCCGACGCCGCCAGGAGCAAACTGCCGGCGCCTAGCGCGGGACTTGGATAGTAGGTTGCATCGGGGGTGGCTGCGGCCGCGGCTGCCAGGAACAGGAGCAAGATGTTGCGGGACTCCGGTTGCCGGCGGCGATTATCCAGCGCCAGATAGGCGAACACGCCGGCTGCCAGCCAAAAAATGCCGAAGGCATCCGCATTAAACTCGCCATAGGCCAAACCATGCCAGGTCCGCCAGACCGGCCAGAACCCCAGCAACAACCAGCCCGCCGCCCGCGCCGCCGGACGCGGCCAGTTTAGCGGCGGCTCCCGCCAGAGCAAACGCATCCCCAGGTAGCCTGCCAGAATAAATCCGCCTCCCCGGTAACGCAACCATCTGATTCCCGGCCCCCAGTTTTCTCCGGCTGACATCTGGGCGATGGCCTCCGGCAGCAACCCGGTACATGTCAGCCAGAGCGCCAGACCCAGCGCCGGCAGCAGCAGGCAAAGCCAGAATCGCGCGCGCCGCCAGCCGCCGCAAGCCAGCAGCGCTGCCGCCCCGGGCAGGACGAAACTCCAGCGGCATAGCATGGCGGCGCCCAATGCCAGATAGCCGAAGGTTTTCGCCGTTACTGCGCCGCGGTCAACCAGGAATAATCCGATGGCGCAAAAAAACCAGGCATCCAGCGTGGGATGCAAATCGAGCGGGAAATTATGGGCAGACACCGCCAGGGCGGTCAGGGCCAGCAGCGGCTGCAACAGCCGGCGCGGCTCCAGTGTCCAGCGGCGGCAGACCAGCGCGGCTGCGCACCAGGCGGCCGCGGCCAATTCCAACCAGACCGCCAGGCGCGCCCACCAGAAAATGTATTCCCCGCCGACTGCCGCCAGCGGCAAATGCAGCAGATAAGGCAATGGCGGATGCCATGCGGTAAAATCGCGCCACGGCCATTGTCCCTCCAAAATTCTCCGGCTGCCGGCCAGCATCAATCCATGATCGCCGGCATTGAATCCCATCCACGAAAACGCCAGGTGGGCCAGGACCGGCGCCAGCGTAAAAAAAGCCGCCACTGGAAGAATGCGGGCGACCCTGCCGGCAGATTCGGATGATCGGTCATAATTCATTGATAAAGCTCAAAGCACTCGGTATCGGCAACTTTGGCAAAATTGCGGCGCACATGCAAAGCCACCGCGAATTTTACGTCATCGGTCAACTTTCTGAAACCGTAACGCAGCGGAAACGCCTCGAATTTCTGCACCAGAAAAGTCACCCGGCCTCTCTGGCCGTCGATGGCCGCCAGCAGCCGCCGCATGACGTCCGGATGTGTCAACTCGGTATTCTTGGCCCAATCGATCGGCAACGGATTGATTTGTTCCGCCGCCGCCCAGTAGCCCGGCAAATCCGGCAGGATGGCGTATGGCCGGCCCAGGTCTTCGGCCAATTTCACGGCGCGCTGCAAATCCAGCAGGAACTTGTAGGTATTGGGATTGGTGCGCAGTTTCCCGCCCCCCGGAAACACATTGTCAAGCGGCTTTGTCAGGCCGGCGGCCGGCTTTTCCATGTAAACAAACGCCTGGCGGCCATGCCAGAGACAGAAGCCGGCCAGGGCGGCGAGGACGGCAAGCATCAGCGACGCGATGCGCGGGTGCGGGCGCAAGACCGGCGCGCCCTGCGCCAGCAACACCGCGGCCAGGAAGCCGCCGGCCAGTGTCGGGTTAATCGCGCCCACGGAAATGGATACGCTCCATCCCGCCAGCAGCGCCAGCAGCGCCGCGGTCACCTGGCGGTTCGCCGGCCAGGGGCGCTCCACGGCGGCAAACACCACAATGCCCGCCACGGCCCAGAACCAGTTAAACGCGCTGGAGCCTCCCCCGTAAAGCTTGAACATGGAATTCGCCACCGGCATTGCCAGGATTAAAACCCAGCCGGCCCAGGCCGGCCAGGCGCATGGCCGCGGCCGGGCAGGGCCGGCCAAAAGGCGGCCGTGCAATAACCGCAGCGCCAGGTAGACCCAGAAGATGTACCCGTTGACATGGACGGCGTACCTGTCCGCGACCGGCTGCAGCGAACTGTGGGACTGGAACTGGATGAAGGCATCGGGCAACGCGCCGGAGATGGACAGGTAAGCCAGATATGCCAGGCCGGGAGCCGCCGCGGAAGCCCAGCATTTCCAGTTGCGCCAATCGCCCAGGATCAGCAGCAACAAAGGCGCGGCCATGACGAAACTTTGCTTGCACAGGTATGCGTATGCGGCCAGGAAATAACCGGCGTATCGCAAGGCCGGCCGTTGCATCGTCGCCAGCAACATGCCCGTCATCAGGAAAAACAAGCCGTCAATCGTGTGCCAGGCCATGATGGGGAAAGTGTTGGCTGTAAATACGAAGGCCGCCAATGCCAGGGCAAGGCAATCCCGCGGCCGCTCAGGCCAGCCGCAGAGGCGCCGTGTCAATTCCACGCCACACCAGGCGATCCAGGCGATTTGGAGCCAGACCGTCAGCCGCGAAATCCAGTACATCTGCCCGCCGCCAAACACGACTGCCGGCAGATGCATGACCGGCGAAAGAAACGGCCGGATGATGATGAAATCACGGTGCGGTATCTGGCCGGCCAGGATGCGCCGGGCGTAGGCCAGCGTAAATCCGTCGTCCGTGGGATTATAGCCCATCCCGGAAAACAGCCAATGCGCCGCCAGCGGCGCCAGGGTCAGAAAGACCACGGCCGCCAGCAGATGCCCGCATGTTGTCCGGATGGATTTCGGGTGGAACACCACGCCATCCTGCATCGCTTGTCTCCCTACCTCTCAAAATTGAAATTCATCCGGCCGGCAATACATCTTCCGCCGCCGGGCGCAGTGTCCACCTGCGCGCTGCCGTTACCGCCGCCGGACGTTTTTGACGGGGCCGGCGGCAAGCATCCCGGCGATACAAGTCCCCCACTTCATGGCTGCTCATATAAACCGCTTCCGGATGTCTTTTGCGAATCCCGTCCAGCAGGCATTCCAGCTGGCGGAATCCCTGCGCCTTTTGCGCGGGATTCATGCCGACATAATGCAGGCGATGGGTATTGACGATGGCCGGCTGATCCGCATCCCAGGCGCGCTCGATTGCCCGGAGCGCGCTGCGCCAGGCGATCTGCACCTGATCCCGCGGCGCCAGCAGCGGCTCAAAATTTACATTGCGCCGGATATAGGTCAAACCCAGCCTGCGGTCGTACTCGCCCATGCCGCGGTTGACGCCATTGAAGATCGTTTTCACGCCGTTTTCAACCATGATTTTCGCGACAATGTCCTCCATGATCCGGCAGCAGTTGCGCGCGTCGGCCAGGCCGGCCGCGCGCGGGGCGTAGCCGAAGGCATTGCGGAAATAGCGCGTTCCCGCGGCCACCCAGGCGCGCAATTCTGGCACCGTCATGGAATCGAATTCCTTGCCCAAAGCCGCCGGCGAAACTTCAGACGGACGGCCGATCATGTTCAGCTTGAAGAAGGCGTTCAGCGCCGGATCCTTTTTTTCGCGCAACAAACGCACCCACTTGTGCGGATCAATATGGGCGGCCATGCGCGTGTTGTGCGATTCGGGCACCCACACCCCCAGCCGCAGGCCTTCGCGCGCCTTGGCGGTGATGTCGCCGCAGCGCCGGTAAAGCGCCGGATACGGCCGGTCAATGCCAATGTCAACGTATTGGGTGAACCCGCCGTCCCGGATGGCGCGGTAGTCCGGGCTGGCCAGCAGATATACCGGGGTGAACACCGCGGGGCGTCCATCGCCGCCGCGGAAATGCAGCAGCAGTTGGAACAAGGCGTCCAGGTCCGCCGTGCTTTCCAGCGTGTCCATGATGACGTAATACCGGCGATGGTCATTCGGCCTGACTTGGAGCGCCCGGACAATATCCTTGTTTGTTTTCAACTGTTTTTGCGTCCGCATATCCGGGATGCCGCGTTCCAATCCGCCCCAGTCGTCGCTTTCGAACACAACGACTTTAAGTTTCCGCCAATTCATTGCATTTTCCCCTGGTAATATTGCGTTCCGAACTTATCCACATCCTCGAAAAGCATGAACATGCCGCCGCCGTACAATGGCTCATGTTTTTCCAGCCGTTCCAGCATGATGCGCTGCAGGCGGCTCTGGCGCGGCGCATTTTTCAAGTCCAAATCCTCCGGCCGCTTGCGGAACACGAAATTCACCCCCATGGCGGGCGGCGCCTGGATGGGAAACAGGTAGACCTCGCGCATGAATTTGGCCATGTTGGAATCCGGCAACAGCTCCGGCCAATCCGGGCTCAAAATCCAGGACATGCAGGTCAGGCAGCGCGCGCCCTGCCGGGCCAGATATTTTTGGATGATTTGAGCCGCCCATTTCACGGAAAATCCACAATCGGCGCTGAGCATGCTGCGCCCCGGTGGAATGTGGATTTCGGCGGTCATGATGCCCGGCTTTAAAACATTTTCCCAGACATCCAACGGCAACGTGATCCTCGCGGATGAAATCCGGCCGCGGGGATCAACCAAATTGCCGGAGATTTCCGTTGGCGTTTCCCGCAGGCGGGCGGCAAACGCCGCCGGGCGGCCATTTGCGGCAATCAAGCCATTCGCGGCGACTGCGATGCCATCAGCCGCCACGGCCGCGACTTTCCCGGAAGCGCGTTCGCGGAAGGCCCAGACCGGCAATTTTTCTGAAATCGGCGCCAGCCGGTAAACGAATATGCCGGCCTTGAACATGATTTCCCGGCAATACAATCCGGCCCACCCCAGTTTGTGCACCAGTTCGTCGGGATATTCCCGGAGCGCGGCAAAGACGCCGGCGCCGATCCCGCGGCAGGTTTCAGCGGTAATTTCCGCCGGCAGCCCCAAGGCGGCATGCCGCGTCCTGATCAGGGGAACAAACAGCGCGCACATGGCTTTCAGGAAAAAAAACCGGTCAACGGTGATGCCGCTCAGGTCGTTGGCCGCCAATCTCTGGCCGGTGCGCCATTTCTCCACGCACAATTCCAAAGCGGCGATATTGGCCGGGCGCAGCAGTTCCTGCTGATTCACCGCCGCCAGGATATCCGGCGCATCATCGCCAAAATCCAAAGCGTCGAGCGCGCCGGCCAGCCATTCCCGCGACTGCAACTTATCCTCGATATGCATACAAGACCGGCGTCTCCAAAATTCCGACCGGCGGCTGCACGGCTTCCGTCCCGGCGTAAAATCTTTTCACCACGCCGCCCAGCGACGATCGCAGGCGGAACACAAAGCGGTTGGCTCCCGGTTGCAGCAATCCGGCGATTTCCATCCGGTAGGGCGGCCAGCATAACACGCCCGCCGGCCGGCCGTTGATCTCCACTTCAAACAGGTCGTTCTGGCGCCCCATGTCCAGCATGAAGCGCCCGCGGGGCCGGGACAGGCGGATGGTCTGGGAATACTCCGCCGTGCCGGCGAAACCGGGATAGCCGCGCGGCTGCAGCGGCCCGGTCTGCACCCGGCCGGGCAGCGCGGCCAGAACCGGCGCGATTTCCGGGCGGTCCAGCCGGCTGCCAACCAGGAAATCGCCGCGCAGCACAAAAGGCGGCAAATCGTTCAGCGGCACCATGCGCGCGACAAACTGCCGGATGCGGGCAGGCGCATAACGGACCAGTATTTCGTTCCGGCCGCGCCGGACGTATTGGAGGAGGTCGCCGCACAGATTGCCGTCGTCCCAGACCGGCACGCGGGCTTGCTCCAGGCGCACCCGGCGGCGGTTGAAAAAGACATCGCAAGCGTCGCAGCCATCCACGATCAATTCCAGGCGCCGGGGTTTAAACCGGACGTCAATTTCGCGCCGCAGCCAGCAGGCACGCTCCGGCAGCAATTCCATCGGCGCTTTTTCAGCGGCGGGCGCCGCCCAGCCGGCGGCGTCCGCTGCCGGCGGGCGTTCCGATTGTGCGCCGGCATAAACCGCCAGCGGCAACGACGCGGCGTTGCCGTCCGGCAAATTCAAATGCCAGCTTTCATCCAGCCGCGCGGCGGGCCGACGGAAGGCCGGCGCGGCGGCGCGCGTGCGCTGCGGGCCCGCGCGCAGGCACAAGAGCGATTCGCCTGGCAACAACCGCTCGGCGGCGGCAAGCCAGTTGCCCGGCTGGGCCGTGACAGGGTCAAGCTTGCGCCAAGCGCCGGGCAGCGCGATGGTCAAATCCGCCGCGGCCGCGCCGAAATTGGTCAAATGCAGAACGGCGCCCGCCCGCGTTTCGCGCCGTGTCGCCATCACGTCGGACGCCCCGTCGCCTCCGATCTGCACCGGCGGCCGGCCATGCGCCCGCAGATACCGCGCCACTTCCGCCGCGACTTCCCCCTCGCCGGCGCGGATTTCAATGACACGCGCGGCCGCGCCCCAGCGGCCGGGCCGCGCTTTTCCGCGTTGATCCAGGGCCATCGGCACGCGCCCGACGCAGAGCATCCAGCCGCCCGCCCGGACAAACCGGCGCAAGGCCGCAGCCGTCGCCGCATCCACATAATGCACATCCGGAAAAATCAGCGTCCGGCAATCGAACTCCCGCATGCGCAGTCCGCCCGGAACGGTTTTGGCCGCTTGCAGCACCTGGTCAAAGACCAGGTAATAATCCCAATGCCGCCGCAGCAGCCCGTGGGCCAGAGCATGCAGTGCGGCCTGGGTGGCCGTCCAGGCCGCATCATGGAAATTCGGGCCCAACCCCAGCGATTGCGGCGGCGCATAACGCGCCCGCGCGTCCGCGCCGGGATAGTAAAGACCGACGGATACCGCCAGGCGCGAGCCGGCATTCAGGCGGGACATGGTCCGGACATACCGGGAAAAAACCCGGTAATGCCGCGTCCAGGGCGTCAGGAATGAATGCCCGCCGCAGAATTTCCGGAAACTGCCCAACGAATCGGCGAACAGGTTGTCATTGATCAGGCTGAGCCCGTGATGGAAAAGAAAGTCGGCGGCGCGTTTGTAATCCGCCATGGTGGCGCTATGGGGCATGCAGCCGAAGGCCTCGCACAGGGTCCGCTCCTTGCCGCTGAAATAAGCGATGCTTTCAATCAATTTTCCCGTGATATCCCGCTTGCGGCTCTCTTCCACGGAAATAATCCGGCCGGCGTCAAAACTTGCCGCGCCGCGCAGCATGTCTATTCCCGGGACCTGCATGGACGAGAGCATGGCGAACATGTCGCCGTTGCGATGGACGCATGACGCCAGCGTTTCCTCGTGCAGCAGGTGGCCGGTCAGGCGCAGGCCGCGCGCGGCGCACCAACCGGCGTATTGTTTGAAAAAGCTTTCCTGGAACAAATCGGCCGCCAGGCTCCAGTAATCGCGGCGCACCCGCGCGGATTCGGGCGCATCTTCGATCAACGCTGCCAGGCGCGTCCGCAAGTCATACCCATGGCGGGCGCGGAACAGGTCGAACAGGGCCGGGGTCCATGGCAGCCCGCCGCCGCCGGCCAGCATGACCGGCTCGTCCGTGAAGAACCCGACAATCACATTCCCGAAATAATCGCCGGCGGCTTTTTCATATGCCGCATGCGTGAGATTAATATAAGCCCGGACGGCATCCGGGTTAAGCGTGTCAAGGTATCCGGCCGTCTCGCGAGCCCATTCCGCGCCATAAGCCGCCAACTGGAATTTTTCGTTTTCAACGATCTTCCATGCCGCGCTGCGCCGACGCCCGGCGGAATTCCGGTGGGCGCATTCTACCTGCAGGTATTTCTGCCGATATTGAGGAAATTGCCGCAAGACTTTGCCGGCGCAGGTCCCGCTGGGCCAGTTGAACTCGTCGTAAAGCCACAACTTCATCCCCCATGCCCGGCAACGCCGGCAGGCATGGCCAATCAACTCCAGATATTCCTGCCCCATATATTCCGGGCGCAGCCCGTAAAGCGGGATGATGATGACTTCATGCACTTCCATAGCCAGAAAACGCTGGAGGTCGCGGTCAATCGAAGCAGGCGTCGGAGCGCCCAGCCACGCCCACCAGGGCGCCGGACCGAATTCGCGTTCAGGAATTTTCACGCAGGCAGCCATATCGCGGTCATTTCATAAGGTAGATGGTTCCCATGGGAACGTATTCATAACACCCGATATCCGCAACCCGCGCGAACCGATCCAGCCGATGCCGACCATCCAGGTCGTACGCGCCGGCCATCCATGCCTGGTTAAGTCCGGCATTGACGCAGGTCGAATGCCGTTGCAGTTGATATTTGCCGGCAGCGGAATCTCCAAAGGCCGGATCATCGGCCAGGTTGCCGCCGCCGTCATATCCGGCTTCCGGGGCCGGCGCCAGGCAGCAGTTGGAAAATACCGGGGCCGCCCCGGAACTGATGTAATAATTGGTATATGCGCTCAACTGCGACCGGTTGTCATAAAAAATGGCATTGACGAAAATATTGGTTCCACTTCGGACATACATGCCGCCCCCGTTGTTGGACGATGTATTGCCGGCAATGGTGCAATTCGCCAGTATTGCCCGCGTGTGCAGGTTAAAAAACAGGCCGGCGCCATATACCGCGCTATTGCTGCACGCCAGGCAATTATATAATTGCGGTGTTCCATAAGTGCTGACGCATATGCCGCCGCCGCCGTAGGAAGCGCTTGTATTCAAATCCAGCCGATTGCCGACGACCGCGCAATTGGAATACACCGAACCGGAGGCCACAAAAATCCCGCCGCCGCTTTTGTTGTCGCTGGTGCCGACCACCCTGTTCCCGGCAATCAGGCAGGAATCCGCCAATCCCGCGCTGCTGTCATAAATCCCGCCGCCATTGCCGTTGGTGACAATATTGTCCCGGATTTCGCACTTGTAAACCCGGGGATTACCAACGAGGCATATGCCGCCGCCCATGCCTTCGTTCGACACCGAATTGCCGACCGCTCCGTTGCGGACAAATTGCGCGTCAGTAATGTAGGCGCCGCCGCCGCGGTGGGTGGCATTGTTGGTGGCAATCATGCAATCCGCCACCACGCCGCCCGTTTCGATCCGGATGCCGCCCCCATAACGTCCGTTATTCAAGGCCACAATGCAATTGGAAACCATGCTGTTCGCGCCGCCGTAAATCCCGCCGCCATCGCCGTAACGATTGGACAGATTGCCGTTGGTGACGCTCACCGACTCCACTGCGGATGAATTCATGAAGAATGCGCGGCAGAGGCCCCTGCAATCCAGTACGACGTCGGCCGGATTGCCGCTGAACCCGCGGCAAATCAGCCCGTTGGTGAGGACGATTTCGGCGGATAACTCGTAATGGCCATTGGAGACCAGGATCAGGCTGCCGGCGGCGCTGCCGGCGTGCGCGACGGCATTGCTGATCGTGGCAAACGGCGTATCCCAGCTTGTTCCCCAGGGTGGAGTTGCGCCATCCGTGCCATTTGTCGCCACGTGCCAGGTCGCGCCGCGGCCAATCGCGGCGAAACACAATGCAGAGCAGGCTAACAGGGCAATCTTGCGCGCTTTCACTGGCCACCTCCTGTTGTAATTTTATCGGGGGAAAATGATCAAGCTAAACACCGGAATTAACCAGGTAGGCGGGGTTCTGACTGGCGGCGCCGGCGTCCGCGATACTGGCGGCGCCCCCCGCAAGTTTTTCGAAAAACGACGCCGGCGCCTCCGCCGCGGGCTTGAATGCCGGGGACATGACATAACGCAGCAGCCGGTCAAACAGATACGTGTTTTCGACCTCGCAATAATAACGGCCGATGCCGCGCAGCGTCTTGAAATTGAAGGTGGTCGTCATCAAAGCGCCCCGCCCCACCCTGGCTTCCACAAGGTAAGCGCGATTAATGCCCATCTGGTAATTATTGATGGAACGGATGATCGGTTCGATCCTGGCCGGCCATTTGTCAAGATTGATCACCGGCGCATCCTCGATCAAGCCGTAGAACTGCAGGTCGCACCAGCCGTCATGGGGAAATCCCTCCAACGCGGGATGATCGGCGATGACCGTGCCGGAATTGCCTTCCGGCGCCCCATTGTAAAGGTTGGACTTGAATTCACAGAAGATTTCCGGAAACACGCCCTGCGCGATCAGCAGCGCCTTCCCGCCGGATCGCAGATATTCAATCAACCGCGGGTTCAGGGTGTTAGTCACCACGCAATCAAAACCTTCCAATGAATCTTCCGGCGACTTTTTCACGAAAAAGTCCAGATCATAGCAATAGGAATGAATGCCGATGTTGGCGATGCGGCCGACGGGCCGGCCCGCCAGGTCGCGGGCAAAGATCCAGAAATTCCATTCGTTGTCAACTCGCAGGTTGCCCGCATGCAATTCGACCCGCAAAACCGCGCGCGTGGAACGGGACACCTTGGGCGGATAAATTTTCAGCAAGGCGATTTTTTCGGTTTGATGACACGGGAATCCCGGAAGATCAATCCCGCCGGAATCAAGTATTTCCCCGGTACCAGCGGTCAGGCTCCAGTTTATCCGGGCATTGACAATCGGCGCATGGCCGAAATGCGACAGCCACAAATCAATTGCGATTTTTTCACCGGACCAGTAGTTGCGGTAATAGTAATCCTTGTCAATCAGCAGGACGGTTTCGCCGTTGGTCCGCAGGAACTCCTTTGCGGAAACGTTTTTCGGATCGCCGAAATCGTCCCACAGGCCTTCCACCGCCCAGCCGGTGTCCTTGCCGAGGAACAATTCGTAGCCGCACACTCCCCGGGACCGGCGGGCTTTTTCCAATCCGATTTTCCGCTCCAGCGCCTGCAGCTTTTCGGAGTTCTTCACAAACACCGGTAAAAGGTCATAAAACCCCTTTTCGCGCGCCACCTGCTCGGCCAGGTCAAAAAACCACGGGCGCATGGCCGACGGTCCGTATTTGGATTTTAATTCCGGGTTCGGATAGGAGGACCACCAACGGTACTCGTGCAAGAGCACCGGCTTGCGGCAGACATCCAGTTCCGCCGGGTTGCAGGTGTTGCCGCCCGCCATCTCCAGGATGTCGGTATCGTCCCGCTCCGCGCATGCCCGGTCCACGCCGGCGCAGGCGTTGATCAGCCGCGTCGGATCCAGCTTGCGGGCGGCCTTGACCAGGCAATCCAGATCCCGGATAAACCGCGACTCCTTGTTATGGAAATACACCTCGGCGGTGAAAGAGTAAGCCATGACCGACGGATGGTTGATGTTCTGCCGGATGCATTGTTCGAGGTATGCCGGCTGCATGTAAACCCCGCGGTCGCCGCAGCGGGCCGAGGTCAGGATCGGGCATTCCTGCACCAGCAATCCCACTTCATCGGCCACGTCCAGGTATTCCTTGTACGGCATGACGTAATGCAGCACGAGATTGAACCCGTACTCCCTGGCGCGTTTGAGTTCCTTTTCGATCTGCGGCCGCTCCACGCCCGGATCCAGGGTCAGGGGAAACATGACATGATCGCCGAATCCGCGCAGCCAGATCGGTTGGCCGTTCAGCAGGATCCTGTCGCCGGCAACGGCAAATTCACGCATCCCGAACCGGTCCCGGCGCTCGTCATGCACGCCCGCGCCGTCCAGCGTAACGGCAATGCCATACAGCACGGGGGTATCGGGCGACCATAACCGCACCTCGCTAATGGGAGCGCGCAATTCCGCAACGGTTTGGTCATGGATGGCATCCACCACGATTTCCGCCCGGCCGGCTTCCCTGCCTTCCGGGCCCGTCACCACGGCGCGCAAGCGCGCGCCGTGGTATTCGGCTGTCCCGGCCCTGCCCAGCGCGACCCGGATGCTGGCGGCGCGGTTTTTAATGTCCGGAAAAACGGAAATATTGTCAATCCGGACCGCGTCTTTGGCCTCCAGAGACACCTCACGGTAAATGCCGCTCCAGGTGTTGCACCAGTCCAGGAAAGTGCCGCTCAGGGGATTGCGGTAATTGCGGCCGCGCGGTTCGCCGGGAAATTCTGAAATGCGTATGGTAAGCGCATGCTCGCCGCCCGGCTTCACGCAATCGGTTACATTGACCCGGTATTGCAGTTGGCTGCCGATATGCCGGCAGACTTTCCGGCCGTCAATCCAGATTTCGCACACCGGATGAGTGCCGCCCATGTTCAGCCAGATTTGCCTGTCTTGCCATGCCGCCGGAATTTTAAAAGACCGGCGATACCAGCCCGTGCCGCGGTAAGAAACCTTTTCCATTTCCACCGGCGGCATGGCGCTCTGGCAGGGAACCGGCCGATGCCGGTGGTCGCCGATTCCCTGCGCCTGCCAGGCGCCGGGCACTTTTACCGGGATATCGAACGGCGCGGCCAGGTCGAACCATTTTTCCCGCATCCCGATATCATCCGGATCGAGGGCAAACAACCATGGCCCTGACAGGGTCAGGCGCAATCCATCTGTGGCATAAGGTTGATGACTCATGAACAGCGGCCTCAGCGGTAAGGTTTGAAATTGATGATTCCCATTTGATCGCTCAACTGCCAATCCGCCGTATATTGCCAGGATGCCGGCACGGCCATCATATCCGACCGGAATAACCGGTGCAGGTTGATTTGCCACTGGCCGCCAACCTGCATCAAACCGCCGAATGATTTGCGCGGGTCAATGACCATTTCGGCCTGCCAGCCCCAGTCATGTTTCACAATCGCCGCGTCCCAGGCCGTAGTGAATGCCTTGTTGGCCGGCCCCCGGATCTGCCGGGCGGACTTGACGCCGGCGGCATTCACCGCAAATTGATAGGCATGTTTATCATCCGGCATGATTGTGATGACCAGCATGTCATCCCCCGATTCCCATAAGGCCCGGCCTTCCGCGTCCGCCGGGCCGGACTTGATTTTTTCCGGTTCCGGATCATGGCATGCGACGGCAAAACACAGCACATTCCCCGGCTTGCCGGCGCGGGCAATTGTGCGGGCCGCCGGATACCGGCCATCCTGGCCGACAAACGGCCCGGTGAAATCTATCAGATTAGATTTCCAGATGCGATCATTTAAAATCCCATCCACCGCGGGAATATAACCGCCGCCCACATGCCGCACATTCAATTCGAGCGCATCGGTGATATTGTCCGGCATCCGCGGCATTTGCTCGAACAATATGCTCCAGAATCCCGCATCCGAAAGAGCCGCCCATGCCGCCGCATACCTTTTTTCCGCCAAGGCCGATTCCGCCGTTTGGATGGCATTGGAAAAAACAACGTAATCCTCCGCGCCCAGGAAGCCCGCCGCGCCGCCCGGCTTTTTGGCCGCGGTCTGCGCCCGGTAAAGAATATTCCGCATATGCGCCAGTTCCGCGTCCGGCAGCGGATCGGTCGTCCAAGCGGTGATCGCCACAGTTGATGTTGGAGATTTCAAGCTGGAGATTTCAGACGCCCGGAAGGCGGCAATCCCGAACGGCTCCAGCGCCACCCTGATGGCCCCGTCCCGCATCGGCACGGATGCGCCCGATACCAGGTCAATCACTTCCCCGGCATTGGCCAGCGTCAACGTCCCCTGGATCGGCCAGTAGCCGGGGTTGGCGGCATAGAAAAGATACTCATCGTCCGCGCGCAGCGCCCGGAGGGCGAAGTTGGAGTCAAATCCCGTATGCAGCACCGGCTCAAATTTGCCCCATGGCAGCCGGCGCAACACCCGCGTGAATTTGCGCTGCATGCCCTCCACCCCTATGTAAGGCGTTTGATCCGTGAAGCCCATCATGACCATCTGCGGGTCCATCCCGATCATGGCCTGGGCGTACGGCTCCAGCGCCATCTCCTCCCGCTGCTGCGCCATCATCGTCTGCTGGTACGGCCGCGGCCAGCCCTCCCGGTAAGGATAATTCGCCGCCACCCGCTCGACCTCGATCCAGCCGGCATGGAACATTATCGCCCGGCGCGGCTGATCGGTAAACAGGCCGTAGAAAGCCGGGTCCTTGTTCCATTGCCATGACATGGCGTAATTTTCCGCGCGGTTTGCAGGCTGATACCGCCCGGCCAGCGGCAGCCACGGCATCAGCCACACATTTTCATGTTCTGCGAATGCAGCCGGATTCCATCCGAACAGATTCAGATAATCGGCCACGCCGATTTTACGCTTGCGCCATTCGCAGACATGCTCAAAATTCAAATAACAACCCGCCACGGTTTCCAGTCCCGGCCGGACTGCGTTGATTGCCTTGTTAACCTTCGCGAAAAACTCCGCCATCTTGCGCGAACGCCAGGCCAGCCATTGCGGCTTCATTTTGTCGGACGTCAGGAACTGGTAGCGTTGTTCGCAGACGGAAGGTTCACGGTTCACGGTTCCAGTTTTCGACGGCTCAGCCGGAGGCTTCGCGCCACCTTCAGAGTCACTCCGCCCCAGATTCAAGCTTCCAGTTTCCAGCCCCAAATCACCCTTACCCACCCTTATCCCCGTGTCCTTTTCGAACAGCCCCACGGTGAAATCATCATACCCGGTTGCCAGCGGATCCACCTCGTCGTTATAAGGGTGGACGTAATTCCGGTAACCTGGAATCCAGAATCCGGAAAAATATGCGGTCCAGTTGATGCCCAGAAAATTCGGCTGATGCTGAAAACATTGCGCCAACTGGATTGCCACTTCCAGCATTTCTGCTTCCACGGCCGGATGCAGGAAATTAAGATTCAGCGGTTTGCCGGCCCACAGCCTGATGGCGCGGCTGCCGGCACGGTCGGCAAAATACCACTCCGGATCGAGTTCCCGTCGCCCCAGCCTTTCGGTGCAGATGAATTCCACGGAGGCGTAGAACATGAGATCGTTGGCCGCCAGCACGCGCGCGAGCATGTTTTCCGAACTATCATGAATCCGCGGATCGCCGGTGACGTATTGCGATGCCGTATTGGCGTCCGAATACTGGAAACACCCCATGGCGTGCAGGTTCTGCCCGGCAAACCGCATGTATTCGGCGTAATGGCTGGCCGCGTCCTCCAGCAGCCGCAGATGTTCGCACCAATCCGCCATAACATTATTGGTGAAACTTCCCGCCCCTTTATCGCCGCGCAAGGTGACACTTGCGCTGTCGAACGAGCTGAACAGGTTGTAAATGCCGTTCAGCCAGGGATAAGTCCGCTCGGTCACCATGCCGAACCGGCGCTGCCGGCAAGGCTCAATGCCGCCGGCATCCAACTCGCTCAGGCGGCCGTTGACATGATATATCTTCAGCCGCGCCGCCGCCGCCGCGGTGTCCTGCATCAGCGACATCACATTGATCGCATGCCCGCCCGGGTCCGGCCGGTAAATCCACTGCATCTCCAGCATTTTCCCGGTGTTGGGATACTTGCCCCCCGTCCAGATCGCCGGACCGCACTTCGAACTCGCGCTGTAACTTTCACCCGGCTTGGCGCGCCGCAGGTGTTCCGGGGTCCGATCGGCATTGCACGATACGCCAATCCAGCGTTCGGCGTCGTCGGGATATTCCAGCGCCAACAGGTACCAGTCCCCCGGATGCGCAAACTCCACCTGGTAGGAAAACTGCGCCCGCTCCACCGGGCGGGTCGTCCGGTATTTCAACCCGTTGCGCTCGACGATCAGCGCCGGCGACACCGTGTGGTAATAATTGCTCCCCCAGCGCCCGGCCGGGATCGGCCCCTTGTGATCCGTCTCAAACCACGGATGCGGATCATCCGGATCGGTGAAGTCAATGGTCCGCTCCAGCGCCAGGTCCAGCCCCTGCTCCAGCGCATCCCCGGCAACTTTTTCCATCTTCACCCGGCCGGTCACCACCAGCGCCTCCGGATCGCGTTCCTCCACCACCTGGCCGTCCGCCTGCAGCCGGCTCGTGAACACATAAATCCCGCGCGGCAGCCGCGCGGAATTGATTTCTCCGACCAGCGAATCGGAATCTTCGAATTTTTCCACCCGGCCAGCAGCCACCTCTGTAAATGTCCCCCTTTTTTCTGCTGCAGGCCCGTCATACCGGTGGATTTCCCAGGCCAGTTCCGGCTTTTTATCCACGAACCCGGGCGGCAGCATGACTTCCAGCCGGAACGGATGGTTTTCGTTGAAATACAACTTCTTGTCCAACGGGTTGCGCAGCTTGATGCAGCCGTCATAACAAGGCATGCTCCCCCGCGGACGGTAGGAAAATCCAAAAGCAGTCATGGGCGCCGCCACCGCATCCGCTCCATGGTACCCGAAACCCCTTCCCATTTCCCTGGACACATCGTCCTGGTTCATAATTTTGCGCCAGTTTGAATCATCATAATCCAACGCGGCCCAGCCGCCGGGAGCGGCATTATGCCATACCCAATTGGTATTGCTGTCAAGCGGAATGCGCCGGCCGTCCGCCATGATCACCGAACCGCGCAGATATGCGGCCGGCGCGTTGCCTGTGCGCCTGACGCGCATGCCCAGCACATTGCGGCCGGGGCTGATATATTTTTGCATATCAACCCGGCGCGACAAGTAATAACTCGATCCCTTTACGGTCGGGCGCGGCATGACAATGGTTTCGTCATCCACCTGCCGCCCGTTCACATACAGGGATACGGCGTCGCCCACTTCAGCCGCGGCCGACCATATTGTTCCGGCCGGCACGGTCAGGGAGCGGCGGAAAAACCCCTCGGAATAATCCGATTTCAGCCGCGCCATTTTGACCGTAAACGCCGTTCCCGCCAGCGTTGCGCCGCTGACTGACAGCTTGATGCCGTCAAATCTCTGCTTGTCCATTTCGCCATAACGGCGCCAGGGCGGCGAATAAATAACCACGCTGTTCGTCTTGCCGTCAGCCGGCATTTGAGCGCCGACCCGGTTGAACCTGCCGTCCGTGAATACATGGCACATGACCTGGGCCGGCGCATCTGCCGCTATCCGCCACTCCAGCAGGACAGCCTGGCTGGCAGCGGGAGGGAAACTGCCCTTCCAGATTAAATCCACACTGCCGGCTTCAGCCTCCACCCGCATTGCGCCGGCCTCGTCAATCAACCGGCCGCCGCTGATTTCCCAGGCAGCGGCATCCACCAATGATTGCTCGACCACCGTCAAACCGGGAATCAACGCCTGGGCCCGATCATAATATTTGGCGTAGCCGGCTTCATTCAGGGAAACGGCATCCGCGCCGGCCAGGAATCCGAACATGCACAAGCCCGGCATTAAAAATGATTTCGTCTGCATGTTGCCTCCAGATTAATATTCATCCTGATGAGCAAATTCAGTAGCATCCCATAGAAAAACGCTTTATTTTCTCACCCTCCTTCGTCAAGACTAC
>CAYXEK010000057.1:0-21713 GCA_964463985.1 uncultured Verrucomicrobiota bacterium | reverse complement strand
AATGCCGGATATGGGATGAAATTGGCTCCACACATTACGACTTTATCGTCAAAAGGCCGACAAACTGACACTGTTGTGTTTTTCTTGCGGCTCACCAGGGACCTGCCCGCGGCTTGGCAGGCGGGCGGTTCCCCCCACCGGCCGAACACCCGTCATGCATGGTGGGGCGAACCCTCCGGGTGAGCCGCAGCACAGTTTGGTCCGACCTCATTTCCCAAGCCTGCATCGACTCGCAGCCGGGGCCGGCAGGCTGAAAACACCAACAAACGGCTTGCAAAGCCCGGAAAATTATTTAAACTGCCTGTTTCGTAGTGGAAGCTTTACAGCCGCACAAGGAATAATCAAAGCCATGCATCCAATCCTGCAGCAGATAGAAGAATTCGGGCTCGTGCCCATGATTAAAATTGAACGCGCGCAAGACGCCGTCCCGCTGGCCAAAGCGCTCCGCGACGGCGGCCTGCCGCTGGTGGAAATCACTTTCCGCACCGCCGCGGCCGAAGAGGCCATGCGCAACATTGCCGCGGAACTGCCCGAAGTGCTGATCGGCGCCGGCACGGTGACCAGGGTCGAGCAAGTCGAGCAGGCGGTAAAGGCCGGCGCCAAATTCATCGTCACCCCGGGATTCAGCCCGGCGGTGGTGAAACACTGCGTGGAAGCCTCCATCCCGGTGACGCCCGGCGTGGCCACGCCGACCGAAATCCAGATGGCGCTGGATCAGGGCGTGGACACGGTGAAATTTTTCCCCGCCGGCGCCCTGGGCGGCCTCCCGACCCTCAAGGCCGTGAGCGCGCCGTACAGCATGGTGAAATTCATTCCCACCGGCGGAATCAGCGCCGCCAACCTGTCCGAATATATCCGGTTCCCCCGGGTGATGGCCTGCGGCGGCAGCTGGCTGGCCAAGGATGAATTGATCCAGGCCGGCAAGTTCGATGAAATCACGCGCATCACCAGGGCGGCCCTGGACATCGTGCTGGGATTTGAATTCGCCCATGTCGGGCTCAACCTGCCGGACGACGCATCCTCGCTGAAACTGGCCCGGCAGTTCTCCGAATTATTCCGCTTCCCGCTGAAGGAAGGCAACAGTTCCAACTTCGCCGGCGCGGGCCTGGAAATCAACAAGCGCCCGGGGCTTGGCGCGCACGGACACATCGCCGTGGCCACGAACAGCATTTCCCGGGCCTTGGCTTACCTTAAGCGCCGCGGCGTGGCAGCGGATATGGCCAGCGCGAAACATGACGCTGCCGGCAAGCTGGCGGCGGTATACCTGAAGGATGAATTCGGCGGCTTCGCCGCGCACCTGCTGCAACGCAAATAGACCGGGGAATTATCTGCCATGAAAAAACGCATCGTCAGTTTCGGGGAAATCATGCTGCGCTTGAAATCGCCGGGTTGCGAGCGCCTGTTCCAGTCGCCGGTGCTGGAAGCCACTTTTGGCGGCGGCGAGGCCAACGTGGCGGTGTCGCTGGCCAATTTCGGCCTGGATGTTTCGTTCGTCAGCGTCCTGCCGGAAAATGCCATCGCCAATGCCTGCGTGGCCGAACTGCGCCGTTTCGGCGTGGATACATCCTTGATCGTCCGCGGCGCCGGCCGCATGGGAATATATTACCTGGAAAACGGCGCCAACCAGCGTCCTTCCACCGTGGTGTACGACCGCGCGCATTCGGCGCTGGCGCTGGCCGCGCCGGGTTGCATTGACTGGCCTTCCGTTTTCAAGGGCGCCGGCTGGTTCCATATCAGCGGCATCACTCCGGCCATCAGCCAGTCGTCGGCCGACCTCTCGCTGGAGGCCGTGCAGGCGGCCAAACAGGCGGGCATGACGGTTTCCTGCGATTTCAACTATCGCGCCAAACTGTGGAAATACGGCAAAAGCGCCCCCGAAGTCATGCGCGAAATTGTCCGATACACGGACATCGGCATAGCCAACGAGGAAGATTGCCAGCAATCGCTGGGCATTGCCGCGGAAGCCCGCGTGGAAAAAGGCGAACTGGACGCCGCCCAGTACCAGGTGCTGGCGGAAAAGGTGCTGGCGGCTTTCCCCGGACTCCGCCTCATGGCGATCACCCTGCGCGAAAGCAAAAGCGCCGATCATAACGGCTGGTCGGCCTGCCTCCATGACCGCAAACAGTTTTATCTCAGCCGCAAATACGCCATTACCGACATTGTGGACCGCGTGGGCGGCGGAGACGCTTTTGCCGCCGGATTGATTTACGGGCTGGTGGCCGGCGGCAAACCGGAAAAAGCCCTGAATTTCGCCGTGGCCGCAAGCTGCTTGAAGCATTCCATCAGCGGCGATTTCAACCGGGTCGGCGTCAGCGAAGTCGAAAAACTGGCCGGCGGCGACGCTTCCGGCCGCGTGCAACGTTAACGGCGGTAAACATCAAAAAGGAGCATCCCATGTTGAAGCGATTATCCGTCACAGTTTTTGCGGCATCGGCCGCAGCCCTGGCGGCGTCCGGCGAAACGCCGCAGGCGCCGGAACAGCCAAGCCAACCGGAACAGCCGGCCCCGGCGGTGCAGCCGGCGATGCCGCCGGCTATGTTCCAGCCGGTGGCGATTGATCCGGAACTGGTGCGCCAGAGCATGCAGGCGCGCGCCGAACTGGACCGGTTGAACCGCGCCATCAACGCCCGTAAAACCAAGCTTTTCGAAGACAACCCGGAATTGCAGGCGCTGCAGACGGAAATGCGGTCACTGCAGAAACAAATAGACGCGATCCTGGAAGGCGACGCGAAATTGAACGAACTGAAGGCGCAGCAGCGGGAGATTGCCCCGGAACTGCCGATCGGCGGCCGCGCCTTCCCCATGGCGCCGCAAAAACCTTCCGCCGCCCAACCGCCCGCAAAGCCATAACATTCCGCCATGTTCACGGAAAACACCGTGGTGCTCAATCAGGATGCGATCGGCAACGGCTATCACGTGCTGAAGCTGAAATCGCGGAAAATCGCGCCGGCGGTGCAGCCGGGGCAATTCGTACATTTGCGCGTTCCGGACCTGGGCGAAGCGGTATTGCGCCGGCCTTTCAGCGTTTTTAAAACCGACGCCGAAAGTCTGACAATCCTCTACCGCGAAGTCGGCTTGGGCACCCGCCGCATGCGCCAACTGCGGGCGGGCGACCAGTTGAGCCTGCTGGGCCCGCTGGGCCGCGGATTCCCGCCGGTCAGTCCGGGCAAATTCCCCGTGTTGGTGGCCGGCGGATACGGGCTGGCCGCGCTGTTCATGGCAGCGGAACGTGCGCCGATCCCGGGACTGGTATTTGTCGGCGGGGCAACGGAACGCGACATCCTTTGCCTTGACGATTTTGAGCAATTGAACTGGGGAACGCGCGTGGCGACGGAAGACGGCTCCGCAGGCGAGCGGGGATTAGTGACGGACATACTCGCGCGCTGGCTGGCCGCGGAAACCGCCGGGCGCGTGCCGGAAATTTTCGCCTGCGGCCCCAACGGCATGTTGCGCGCCGTCAGCCAAATCGCCGGCCGGCTGGGGTACCAGGCCTGGGTGTCCATGGACCGGAACATGGGCTGCGGCCTCGGCGCATGCCTGGCATGCGTGCAGAAGGTGCGCCGGATGGAAGGCGGGCGGGAATCATGGCAGTGGGCGCGCATCTGCACCGAAGGCCCGGTGTTTGACGCGCGCGATATTGCCTGGACGGAAACTTCAGAGTATGAATAAAGTCAATACCGCCGTCAACCTGGCCGGCATAGCCATGCAGAACCCCGTCATGCCCGCTTCCGGCACGTTCGGCTACGGACCGGAATTCGCGGCTGTCTTTGACCTGAACCTGCTCGGCGCCATGGTGGTCAAGGGCATCAGTCTCGCGTCCGTTACAGGCAATCCTCCCCCGCGCATGGCGGAAACACCGGCGGGCCTTTTAAACGCCATCGGCCTGCAAAACCCGGGATGCGATGGCTTTATCCGGGGTTATCTGCCTTTCCTCCGCCGGTACCGCGTGCCGCTGATCGTTAATATCTGGGGTCAAACCCTGGAGGAATATGCCGAGGTCGCCCGGCGCTTGAATGAAGCGCCAGGCGTGCATGGCCTGGAATTGAATATTTCCTGTCCCAACATCAAGGCCGGCGGCATCGGCTTCGGCGTGCGCCCCGACCTGTCCCGCCAGGTGATCGCCGCCGTGCGCCAGGCTGCCCAACTGCCGTTGATCGTAAAACTTCCGCCGCACCTGTTCGATATGCCGGCCTACGCGCGGCTGGCGGAGGAATGCGGCGCCGACGCAATTTCAATTACCAATTCCCTGCCGGGCATGGCGGTGGATGTGGAAAACCGCCGGCCGACGCTGGCCAACGTGACCGGCGGATTGACCGGGCCGGCGATTCATCCCGTGGCATTGAAACTGGTCTGGGAAGCGGCACGGGCGACTTCCCTGCCAATTATCGGCATGGGCGGCATAGTTTCGGCGCGGGAAGCCCTGGCCTTCATCATGGCCGGCGCCACGGCCGTGGCGGTGGGCACCGCAAACTTCACCGACCCTGAAACGATTCCCAAGGTCATACGGGGGATGGAAGATTACCTGCGCCGGCATCAAATACCTGACATTGCCGCCCTGCGGGGCGTCCTGTTGCAGGATGGCTCAGGCCATGCCCGTCCGCAATGATCCCGAGATTGCCAATTTGCAAACGCTCCCGCTGCCGCCGCCTGGCAGGATGGCTGCTGGTGTCCGCGTTGACAGCCCTGGCCGTCTACTGCATCCTGCGGATGCCTTACGACAGGCGCAGTCTCCACCAATGCATTCCTGATTCCGCCGCGCTGGTGAGCGAGCATCATAACCTGGCGGCGCGTTACGAAGAACTTGCCGCCAACGTTTTTCTGCAGCCGATCCTGCAGGCCGCCGGATTGGATTCCGCGCAATTAAGCCCCGCCGACTCCGGCCGCCTGCGCCGCTGGGCGCCTTATGTCGCCGGCCGCACAACGCTGGCGGGCTGGATGCCGCGGATGCGGCTCAACGGCCGGCCCGGGCTGGCAATTGTTTCCTGGATGGGGCGCGCCGGCCTTGGCGCGCGCTGGTGGCTGGAATTGCGCGCGCCCAGCCTGCTGCGGCGGCAGCCGGCCTACGCCGGATATTCCATCTGGACTTCCGCGAAACCTGTGAATCCGGCGGGATGGCGATTGTCCTTCACGGTCCATAAAGGGATGTTGCTGGCGCTTTTCTCCCCGGACCCGGAAGGCATACGGGAAATCATTCAAACCGCCGAGCGGCTGCTTCCATCCGCCGGCGCACTGGCCAACCGCGACTTCCTGGCGCTGCCGCCGGAAGCCGCGGACCGCTGCTGGCTGCGCCACCCCGTTTCGCTGGCGGCCGCCATTACCGCCATCACCCCGCATTCGTGCCGCGTCCGTTTCAATGCCGCCGATTGGCTGACACCTCCAGCGGGAAAGATCGAGGACAGCGATTGGCAGCCCATGGCCGAAGTGCTGGGCGATACCCCGGTTATGACAGCCATCCTCAGCGGCGATGCCGCCCGCAACCTTGCAGCATCTCTGCCAGGGCCTTTGGACTACGGCGACCTGCTGCTGCCGCAGCAGGACGGCCGCGGCGCCAGCCTCGGCCTGGCATTGCTCACCGGCAAGGATGGCGGCGGCTTCGGCACGGCGCCCTGGCGCCTCAGCATTCCGGCCTTGCTGGGCTTTATGCCGCTCCGGCGGCCCGATGATGGTCAGGCGGCCGTGAAACGAGTGCTGGACCGGTTGAATGCCCGGTACCGGCTCGGCTTGATCGCCGATGGCGGGGAGAAATTAACCGGCCGGACTTCGGTTAAAATTTACACAATCGAACCAACTACTGATAATTTCCTGGCCCGCCTGGCGCCGGAAGACCGGCCGGCATATGCCATCCTGGATAATTGGCTGCTGTTCTGCAGCAACGCCAGCGCCATGGCGCGCCGCTTTGCCGCGCCCTCTTCCCCGGGCGAAACGGCCGATCCGCGCTGGTGCCGGGCTCTGGCCGGGACGCCTTGTGCCGCCATGCTCTGGATGAACATGCCCCGGGGCATTGCCGCGGTTCAACTGGGATTGACGGCATTCATCCTGCAAAGGCGCGCGGCGGGGCAGTTGGACCAGCCATCATGGCTCAAGCCCATCCGGCAGTGGCTGGATGCATTGCGCAACATGCAATCCGCGCGCATCTGGCTCGACCCGGAACAACCCACAGTGTTTTTGGAAATCAACAGCGGGGCGGATGCCGATTAAAAGCATATTTGCCGATGCAGCCGGGATATGGCGCATCAGCCGCCGAACGCCCTGCCATGCTGCAGCTACGCATGGAAAACCGTTCGATTACTACATCACAGAACGTCTGAACACGGCATTCTTAAAAAACGTTTTTTTGAAATTTGGCCCATTTGAACACCATGCGAAAACCATTGACCTGCCGGCGCTGAATCGCTATTCTTAGCCGCAATCTTTAACCGATGAAAGACAGGTATATGCAACAAATTGCCGGCGCAGACAAGATCAGTGCTTCCGGCGCCGCGGCGGCATCCGCTTCCAGCCGCCCGGCGCCCTTTTTCCTGCGGGACGACTGGATGGTATTCCTGATTACGTTCCTGGGTATAGCCGGGTTTTACGCTTATACCCAGGCGCCCACGGTGACGCTGGAAGATTCCGGGGAACTGGTGGTGGCGGCAGATTACCTGGGCGTTCCGCATCCGCCCGGCTATCCCCTATGGACGATTATAGCCTGGATCTTCACTAAAATTTTCAGTTTTGTGAAATACTTCGGGCAGCCCAACCCGGCATGGGGAGTTAATTTCTGCTCAGGAATTTTCGGGGCGTTGACCTGTGCCACGGCTGCGATGCTGGTGACGCGCGTTGGCAGGATGTTCCCCGTGCCCGGCGATGTCCCGGAATCCGCGCGCGAGCCGGATATGGTCCAGCGCCTGATCAGCGCCGCCGCCGGCCTGGCGGCGGGCGGCCTCCTGGCTTTTAACAGCCTTTTCTGGTCGCAGTCTGTCATCGCCGAGGTATATACCATCAATGCCTTTCTGCACCTGCTGGTTTTGCTCCTGGCCGGCATGTGGATTTACCGGTCCAAGGACAACCGCATTCTTTACTGGCTTTCTTTTATTTTCGGCTTGAGCATCACCAATTGCCAGCCGATTATTTTCCTGGGCCCCGCCATGCTGGTGGTTTTCTTCTTCACCGACCGCCCGCTGTTCCGGGATCTGATGGCGCTCGGCCTGTTTGCCGCCGGCGGATACCTGCTTTACACGGCGCAGCAGCCGGCGCCGGGCGGCGGCCCGCCTCCCGCGCACACCTTCAAAACGGCCATCGCGGTCGTGTTGCTGGTCTCGCCGGCCGGCATCTGGCTGGTTTCCCGCAAATTGCTGACGGAATGGCGCCGCATCATCCTCATGGCGCTGTGTTTCGGCCTGGGTCTGTCGTTTTTCATTTACATGCCGATCGCCTCGGAATTCAATCCGCCGATGAACTGGGGCTATCCGCGCACCTGGGAAGGGTTCAAACACGCCGTTTCCCGCGGGCAATATCAGGCGCTTACCCCGGCCTTGAACTTGAAGGATTTTTCCCGGCAGTTTTTCATGTACCTGCGCGAACTGGAAATCCAGTTCACTTTCCTCATGGCGGCGGCCGGCATCCTCTGGGTTTTCATCCTGCGCCGGTTGCGTTACTGCGACCGAGTCTGGCTGGCCACCCTGACCGTCGCCTTTGTAGTGCTCAGCTTCGGCATGATGGTCTTCCTGAATCCGGCGCATGACGTCCAGTCCATGTTCATTGCCCGGGTGCAACTGGTGCAGGCGGCGGCGGTCTATACCATTCTCATCGGATACGGTTTGGTGGCGGTGTTGCAGTTCTGCGCCGCCGGCCTGGCGGGCAGGCTGCGCCGGCCGCTGCTTGCCATCCTGCTGGCGCTGACGGTGCTGTTCCCCGCGGCATTGCTGCACAAGAATTACTACGACGAGGAACTTGTGCGCAATTACGGTGGGTCGGAACTCCGCGGGCATGATTTCGGCTGGCAATTCGGAAATTACCAGCTCCGCGGCGTGGAAGCGATCATCGAGGAATTGTCCCCGGGCGAGGAACCCCCGCCCAATCCGGCCTACCCGCCCCCGATGGAATCCAACGCCGTTTTTTACGGCGGCACCGATCCGGGGCGTTTTGTGCCTACTTACATGATTTATTCCGCCATGGTGCGCCCGGACGTCTTCCTGATTACGCAAAACGCCCTGGCGGACAACACCTACATGAATGTCATGCGCGATCTCTACGGCGATCAAATCTGGATACCCACGCCGCAGGATGTGAATGCGGCGTTTCAATCCTATGTCCAAGATGTCCAGGCGGGACGGATTCCGCCCAGCGCCTCGATCATCATTGACCCGAGCGGCAAGGTCAGCGTCCAGGGCGTGCAGGGTGTCATGGAAATCAACGGCATCATCAGCAAGATGATTTTCGAATACAACAAATGGCGCCATGCTTTTTACGTCGAGGAAAGCTACGTCATCGCCTGGATGTATCCCTACATGGAACCGCACGGCCTGATCTTGAAGATCAACAACGAACCGCTGCCCGGCCTGACGCCGGAAATGGTCAAGAACGACCTGGATTTCTGGAATTGGTACACGCGGCGGCTGCTGGGCAGCGAAAAATTCCAGCGCGACGTGACCGCCCGCAAATCTTTCTCCAAGCTGCGCTGCGCCATTGCCGGCCTGTATGCCTGGCGGCGCATGTTCGACGAAGCTGAAATCGCTTTCCGCCAGGCGGTGGACCTCTGCCCGCTCAGTCCCGAAGCCAATTTCCGCATGGCGGATTTCTACCTGCAGCTCGGGCGGCACGCCGACGCGCTGCAACTGCTGGAGGCTAATTTAAAACTCGACCCGCGCAACGATAAAATCTCCGGATTCATGAACCAGATCCGCGAAATGGAGCAAATGCATCGCCGGGCCTTGGAACTGCAGGACGCGATCAACCAGGGATCGGCAACCCTGGACAATGTGTTCGAACTGGCGGCCATCTTCATGCGCACCGGCCGCGAACAACCCTTCCTCGAACTCGCCCGGCAGATCATGCAAAACACCAACCTGCCGCCGCAGGCGTATTTGAAACTGGTGGAACTGGCCTCCCCCAATCCTTCCCCCGCGCGCATGGACTTCATGCTCTCAGCCCTGGAGCAGTATCTCAAGCGCGAACCGGCGGACGCCGGCGCCTGGAAGGAAATCGCCTGTATCCAACTGGCCCTGGGACGCCAGGACCAGTCCCTGCAGTCGCTGCGTCGGGCCGTCAACGTAGGCGGCAACCCGCTGCGCGAGTCCCTGCGCCAGGATCAGCGGCTGGCGCCGTTGCATACCAACCCCAGCTTCCAGCAACTATTGAAGCCCGCGGCCGAGCCGGGATTCCGCCCCATTCCCGGCCTGGTTTTTTGACGGGATGCCTCCGCGCCGCGCGGCGCGGCCGACGGCTTTTTTCTGTTTCGATTTTCAGGCAATTGTGTTATTTTTGCCTGGCAGCGGAATTTAATCATCGAGCAGGAAGGATTCGCATATGTGGGAATACACCGACAAAGTATTGGATCACTTCCGCCATCCCCGCAATGTCGGCGAAGTGGAAAACCCGGACGGTGTGGGCGAAGTCGGCTCCCTGGCTTGCGGCGACGCCTTGAAATTGACGTTCAAGCTCGACGCCCAGGGCCGCATAACCGATGCCAGGTTCCAGACTTTCGGCTGCGCCAGCGCCATCGCTTCCTCGTCAGCCCTGACCGAAATGATCAAGGGATTGACGCTGGAGGAAGCTGAAAAAATCAGCAACCAGGATATCGCCAAATATCTGGGCGGTTTGCCGGAACAGAAGATGCATTGCTCCGTCATGGGCCGCGAAGCCCTGGCGCAGGCCATCGAAAATCACCGCACCGGCCGCCGGGCGCGCAAGGATTTGTCCGGGAAAGTGGTCTGCCATTGCTTCGGCGTGACCGAAGAAGAGTTGGAGCGGGTAATTGCCGACAACCATCTGACCACCGTCGAGCAGGTGACCAATTACTGCAAAGCCGGCGGCGCCTGCGGCAATTGCCGCGGCGACATCGCCGCCATTATCGCCCGGCTGACCGGCGGCGTGCCGGCGGCCGGCGCGCCGCCGGAACCGGAACGCAAACTGACCACCGTCCAGAAAATCAAGCTGATAGAGGAAGTCATGGAAAAAGAAATCCGCCCGATCCTCAGGAAGGACGGGGGCGACATTGAATTGGTGGATGTGGTGGGCAACCGGGTGCTGGTGGCCTTGCGCGGCATGTGCGCCAACTGCCAGGTGGCACGGTTCACGCTTAAAGACGTGGTAGCGGCAAAGCTGCGCGAATTTGTTGCCGACGATCTGACGGTGGAGGAGGCCAAATGAATAAATTAGTGTATCTGGACAATAACGCCACCACTCGCCCGGCGCCGGCAGTGCTTGCGGCCATGGAGCCATTCTTCAGCAAGTACTGGGGCAACCCCTCCAGCATGCACAACTTCGGCGGCCAGGTGCAGCAGCATATCCACCGCGCGCGGGAACAGGTGGCCTCCCTGCTGGGCGCCGATCCCTCGGAAATCATCTTCACCAGTTGCGGCACCGAAAGCAACAACACCGCCATCCGCGGCGCCGCCGAAGCCGCTCCGGAACGGACAGAGATCATTACCACCCGCGTCGAACATCCCGCAGTGCTGGAACCATGCCGGCGCCTGAAAGAACAGGGCTGGCAGTTGACGGAATTGGAAGTGGACCGGCGGGGCCAGGTCAACCTGGACGAACTGCAAGCCGCCCTGCGCAGCAGCCGGCCGCTGGTCAGCATGATGTGGGCCAATAACGAAACCGGCGTAATTTTCCCGGTGCCGCAGGCGGCCGAAATGGTCAAAATGGCGGGCGGTATTATCCATACCGACGCCGTTCAGGCCGCCGGCAAAATTCCGATTGACGTGCGGCGCGTGCCGGTGGACTTGCTGACGCTTTCCGGCCATAAACTGCACGCGCCCAAGGGCATCGGCGCGCTTTACATCCGCCGCGGCACGCGCCTGCGTCCGCTGCTGCTGGGCGGCCACCAGGAAAACGGCCGGCGCGGCGGCACGGAAAATGTTCCTTTCATCGTTGCCCTGGGCGAAGCCTGCGCGCTGGCGGAGCAACGCATGGCGCAGGACCATGGGCGTCTGGCGGCAATGCGCGACCGGCTGCAGGCCGGCATACTGGCGACCTGCCCCGATACCCAGGTCAACGGCGCTGAAACGCCCCGCCTGCCCAACACCCTGAACATCAGTTTCAATTACGTCGAGGGAGAAGCCATCCTCTACCACCTGAGCGATCTGGGAGTCGCCGCATCATCCGGGTCGGCCTGCGCTTCCGGCTCGCTGGAACCGTCGCACGTTATCCGCGCCATGGGCGTGCCTTTCACCGCCGTCCACGGCAGCATCCGTTTCAGCTTGAGCCATGACAACACCGAAGCCGACGTGGATTTCGTGCTGGAACACCTGCCCGGCATCATTCGAAAATTGCGGGCGATTTCGCCCTTTGCCCGCCAAGCATAAAGCGCACAGAAAAAATGAATCCAGGTTTACCGGAATTGCCCATGTTTAATCTGCCGCTGGCGGACGTGCTTTCCGCTTTCCGAACTTCCAACTTCGCCGGCCAGGTGATCGTGCTGATTCTGTTTGTCGGCTCGATTTTCGCCTGGTCGGTCATGGCCACGAAATTCATGGAAATGCGCAGGCTGGCGCGCGGGGCGGGGAAATTCGCCGCGCTTTACAAACAAAGCCGGCACCCGTTGGAACTTTTTGTCCGGCAAAAACCGCCCCTTGACAATCCATTAAGCGCGCTGTACGACACCGTCTGCCGCGACCTGGCGCGCATCCTGCAGGCCCAATCCGCTGATGACCTGCTGCGCCCGGCTGCCCCCTTGCGGGCCTACCAGGCCGCCGCCCTGCGCAATCTGGCGGAACAGATCATGGCCGAACAGGCGTTGAAACTGGAGCGCCAGATGATTGTCCTGGCCACCGCCGTCACCGCCGCGCCTTTCCTGGGTCTGCTCGGCACGGTGTGGGGCGTAATGGATGCCTTCGGCGGATTGGCCCTGTCCGGCATGGCTACCATGGCTGCCGTAGCGCCCGGCGTTTCCGGCGCCCTGTTGACCACCGTGGTGGGGCTGTGCGTCGCCCTGCCCTCCGCGATTGGATACAACTTCCTGACCGGCAAAATCCGCCATCTGAACATCAGCATGGAGCATTTCGCCCAGGAATTCCTGGCGGACATCGAACAGCATTGCATGGAGCATTGATGCGGCGCAGAAACACGGCCTTTTTCGTCAAGGAACTCAGCGAAATCAGCACTACCCCGCTGATTGATATTTCCATGCTGCTGCTGGTAACCTTCCTGATTACCTATCCGCTCCTGGAAAACGCCATCCATGTCAATCTTCCCAAGGGCAAAGCGGCCGAATTGCAGCCGCATCAGACCCGCAACATCACGCTCAAGCTTAGCGGCGATATTTTTCTGGACGGACAGCAGGTCTCGCCGGCAGTACTGCGGCAGGAGATGGAAGCTTTGCCCCGCGCCATGCCGGATGCGGCAGTGCTGGTCCGCGCCGATAAGGATTTGAAATACGAGCGGGTAATGGAAATCATGCGCATCCTCCATGCCGCTAACATTACCAAAATGGCGCTCGTAACCCAGGCGGAATAAAACAGCCCGGGCCGGAAGCAGCCTGGCGGACCACCATGCGCGATTTTCTGAAACACAACCTGTTCTGGCGTAACACCCTGCGCAGTGCCGCGGCACACGTGATCATCGTGCTCACACTGCTGATCTGGTCGGTGGTTTCCTGCGTACAGCGCCGCGAGCCCCGTGAAATCACCACTTTTGTGGACCTGCAAGTGGAACCGGCAGCCGCGCCCCAGCCTGTCCAGCACGCGCTGCCCGAACCTGAACCTGAACCAGCGGCGGTACCGGCTGCCATACCCGAGCCGGAACCGGTCAAACCCAAACCTAAACCAACGCCAAAACCCAAACCAGAATCGAAGGTGGCTGTGAGCCGCAAACTGGTCCGGCGCAATCCGCCAGCCCAACAGATGCCCAGGCTTACGCCGGATCAAATCCGCCGGCTGCTGGCGGATGGCGTCAAGCCCACCGCAGCCGGCGGCGGCGATGCGGGATTCGGGTGGTATCTGGCGCTGGTGCGGAATGCAATGTACGAAGCATGGAACCAGCCCAGCACGCTGGTCGGCCGCCGGGAATTAACCGCCCAGGTTACGCTGCGGGTGCAACGCAACGGCTTCATCTCCGGCCGGCAACTCTCCCGCGCTTCCGGCAACGCCTTGATGGATCAATCTGTAATGCAGGCGGCGGAATCCGTGGCCCGGCTGCCGGAACTGCCCCCGGGCTTCGGCGGGGATTACAGGGACATCACGGTGGATTTCGAATTGACCGAATAACGCCTGACGGCCGGCATTTAATCGGCCGGGATCGGCCAGAGGAATTCGCCGCGGTCCAGCCACGCCAGCGCCTGCTGAACGCTCTGCTCGGATTTGCGGGCCACCGCCTCGGCCGTATTGAAGGCATTGTGCGGCGTCAGGATGGCATTGTCATGCCGCGCCATCCTCAACACGGCCCGCGTTTCCGGGTCGTCCGCCGGCCGGCCGGCGCGCAAGGCGCCCGCCAATGCGCTTTCGCCCTGATAAACATCCAGTCCGACGCCGCCCAGGCGGCCGGCTTCCAGCAACTCCAACAAGCCGGCGGGCGGCGACAGTTCGCCCCGCGAGACATTGATGAAAATCGCCCCCGGTTTGGCGGCGCTCAATCGCGCGGCGTTGAAATAATTGCGATTCAAATCCGTCAGGTTCATGGCGCAGACAATGACATCGGCCCCGGGAAGCAGTTCGTCCAGCGTGCCATATTGAACATCGGCATGTTTTTGAACGATATCCACCCCGGCAACCCGCATGCCCAGGCCGCGCCCGATTTTCAAAACTTCGTAACCGATATTGCCTACGCCGACCGCCAGCAGCGCGCGGCCCTGCAATTCGCCGCCGGTTAATCCATCGCGCTGAAATGCATGGAACTGGCGCATTTGTAGCGGCAACCGGCGCAGCAGAGCCAGGCACATCAACAACGCCTGCTCGGCCACCGCGCGATGGCAATACAGCGGCAGATAACCGCAGGGCAGTTCCCGTCCGGTCCGGCGCCGGTAATCCTTCAAATGATCGTAACCGGTGCTGCGCGACAGGACAGCCCGCAGACGGTCCGACCACGCCGGGGGAATCACCGACTGGGTGCGGATGCTGATCAGGCCGGCGCCAGGCTCGTTTTGCCCGTATTCCTGGATGGTCTTCCGCGTAAAGCCGGCGCGCACGCGGGGCGGCATCAAGGCGCGCAGCGCCTCGGCCTCCTCGGCAAACGCCTCGTAAAAAAACACATCCAGCGCCATGGTCAGGATGCCAGCAAACGCGTTGTTTCGCGGACGATCATCACTTCCTCGTTGGTGGGCACCACCAGCACTTCGGGCGACGCGCCATCCCTGGAAATCAGGAGTTCGTTGGCCTTATTGCGGGCGGCATCCAGCCTGACGCCCAGGAACGCCAGCTTTTCGCAGACCAACGCGCGCACGCGCGGCACGTTTTCACCGATGCCGGCGGTGAAGATCAGCGCGTCAAAACCGTTCATCACCGCCGCGTAGGCGCCTACGTACTTCACCAGGCGGTGGACAAAGACTTCCAGCGCCAGGCGCGCGCCGGCATGTCCGGCGTCAATCGCATTCATAATATCGCGCATATCATTGCTGCCGATGCCGGCGATGCCCAGCAAGCCGCTTTCCTTGTTGAGCATTTTGTCAACATCGTCCAGCCCGTATCCGGTGCGGCGCAGGGCCAGCACCACGGCCGGATCAATGTCGCCGCAGCGCGTGCCCATCACCAGGCCCTCCAGGGGCGTCATGCCCATGCTGGTATCCGCGACTTTGCCGCGGCTGACGGCGGCAATGCTGCACCCGTTGCCAAGATGCGCCGTGATCAGTTTCAGTTCCGCCAACGGACGGCCCAGCGCTTCCGCCGCGCGCACCGCCACGTAATTGTGGGATGTGCCGTGAAACCCGTAACGCCGGATCTTGTTTTTCGCGGCGATCGCCGCCGGAATGGCATAAGTGTATGCGGCCGCCGGCATGGTCTGGTGGAAAGCCGTGTCAAACACCGCCACCATGGGCACATTGGGGAAAAGATGTTCGCAGGCTTCAATGCCCTCGTAATTCGGGGGATTGTGCAAAGGCGCCAGCGCAAAGCAATCCATGATGATCTGCTTAATGTTGGGGGTGATGCGGGCGGACGCGCTAATGGCGGCCCCGCCATGCACCACGCGGTGGCCAATGCCCTCGATTTCGCACAGGTTGGCAATCACGCCATAGGTTTTTTCAACCAACGCCAGGCAGGCTTCCGAGATGGCGGCTTCGTAGGAATTGGCCGTGATATCTTTTTCGATTTTCTGACCACGGCAATTGCTGTAGCGCATGTTGGTGTTGGGGGCGTTGATGCGCTCAATCAAGCCTTTCGCCAGCATTTTTTCGCCGTCGGATTCGTACAGCGTGAATTTGATCGAGGAACTTCCCGCATTAAGCACCAAAATTTTCATAAAACTTCCCGTTCGGATTGGAATGCAAACAAACGTGTTAAGAACTTATACCACGCGGGGCGCGGCCAGACAATGAAAAACGGCTGGACCCGCGGAACGGCCATGGCGCGGCGCGCAGTGGAGCCGCCATGCAAAATGGTGGGCGAGGCGGGACTTGAACCCGCAAGCCTTGCGGCACAAGATCCTAAGTCTTGCGTGTATGCCAATTTCACCACTCGCCCTATTTCCGTTACTCTAGCGGCTGGGAAGGCGGCGGGCAAGCGCGTTTTACCGGCGGCAGCCGCGCCCGATGTTTATCGAAGACACTTTCCGCTTGTATTTTCCCGGCCGGATGGTACATTAAAAGAGCGTGTCGTACGGCATCAAACCCCAACTCCGCGGGCGCGATTTGCCGTACATCAGTATTTACCATAACCAACAAGGGAGATATTCCATCCATGCCCAACAAGATAATGATTGACGGCAATACCGCCGCCGCCACCGTCGCTTATTCCGTCAGTGAAATCTGCGCGATTTACCCCATCACGCCATCGTCCAACATGGGCGAACTGGCGGATGAAATGAGCGCCGCCGGCAAAAAAAACATCTGGGGAACCATTCCGGAAGTAGTTGAATTGCAATCGGAAGGCGGCGCCAGCGGCGCGGTCCACGGCGCCTTGACGTCCGGCGCTTTGTCTACCACCTTTACCGCCTCGCAGGGTCTGATGCTGATGCTGCCCAACATGTACAAAATCGCCGGCGAGCTGACCAGCACGGTTTTCCATGTGTCCGCGCGCTCCCTGGCCTGCCAGGCCCTTTCGATTTTCGGCGACCATTCCGACGTTATGGCCGCCCGCGCCACCGGGTTTGCCCTGCTGTCATCCAACAGCATCCAGGAAGTCATGGACATGGCATTGATCGCCCATGCCGCCACGCTGGAGGCGCGCGTGCCGTTTCTGCACTTTTTTGACGGATTCCGCACTTCGCATGAAATTCAGAAAATCGAGGAAGTAACCCCGGAAATCATGCGCCGGATGATAGATGATGATCTGGTGCTGGCCCACCGCCGCCGCGGCCTCTCGCCCGACCGCCCGGTCATCCGCGGCACTTCGCAGAATCCGGACGTGTATTTCCAGGGCCGCGAGACTGTGAACCCGTTCTACCTGGCCGTGCCGTCCATTGTGCAGAAACAGATGGACAAATTCGCCGGCTTGACTGGCCGCCAATACAAGTTATTTGAATACGCGGGCGCGCCGGACGCGGAGAAGGTCATTGTCGTCATGGGGTCGGGAGCGGAAACCGTCCATGAAACCGTCAACGACCTGGCCGCGCAAGGCAAGAAGGTTGGCCTGCTGAAAGTGCGTTTGTTCCGCCCGTTCGACATCCAAGCCTTCGTGGCGGCATTGCCGCCGACGGTCAAGGCCATCGCAACGCTCGACCGCACGAAAGAGCCGGGCGCCATCGGCGAGCCGCTCTACCTGGACGTTCGCACCGCCATGGGCGAAGCCGCCGCCGAAAAACTGGTCAAACGCTATCCGCGCATCCTGGGCGGCCGCTACGGGCTGGGCTCGAAGGAATTTACGCCGCCGATGGTCAAGGCCGTCTTTGACAACATGAAAGCCAAGGGCCGGAATCATTTCACCGTCGGCATTGAAGACGACGTCACGCATACCAGCCTGAAGCTTGATGCCAAGTACCGCCTGCAGCCGTCCGGACGGATCGAATGCAAATTTTACGGACTGGGTTCCGACGGCACGGTAGGCGCCAACAAAAACTCCATCAAGATCATTGGCCAGGAAACGGACAATTACGCCCAGGGCTACTTCGAATACGACTCCAAGAAAGCCGGCGCCATCACCATTTCCCACCTGCGTTTCGGTCCGGCGCCGATCCAGAGCCCCTACCTCTGCACGCAGGCGGATTTTGTCGCCTGCCACAATTTTTCCTTCCTGGAAAAATACGACATGCTCTCCGACGCCAAGGACGGCGCGGTGTTCCTCCTGGAAAGCCCCTACGGCGCGGAGGAAGTCTGGGATCACATGCCGGATGAGGTCGAGCGCCAGATCATCAGGAAACATATCAAGTTTTACGTGATTGACGCCATCAAGCTGGCCCAGGAACTCAAACTGGGCGCCCGCATCAACACCATCATGCAGGCCTGCTTCTTCCAGATCGCCGGCGTGCTGCCGCCCGACAAGGCCATCGCCGCCATGAAAAAGGCCATCCAGAAGACCTACGGGCGCAAGGGCGAGGAAGTCGTGGCCATGAACTACAAGGCCGTGGACTCGGCGCTTGCCGCCCTGCATGAGGTCAAGGTGCCGGCCAGGCCGGCCGGCAAGTTGCGCATGCCCCCCACCGTGCCGACGGAAGCGCCCGAATTCGTGCAGCAGGTCACCGCAGCCATCATGCGCCACGAAGGCGACAAGATTCCCGTCAGCGCCATGCCCGCGGACGGCACCTGGATCACCGGCACCACCCGTTTCGAAAAGCGCAACATTGCCGTGGAAATTCCGTCCTGGGATCCGCAATTGTGCATTCAATGCGGACAATGTTCGCTGGTGTGCCCCCATGCCGCCATCCGCGTCAAAGTTTACGGCGCGGACAAACTTGACGGCGCGCCGGCTACGTTCAAGTCCGCCCCGGCCAAGGGCAAGGAATACGAGGGCATGAAATACACCGTGCAGGTCGCCCCGGAAGATTGCACCGGCTGCGGCGTATGCGTGCAGAACTGCCCGGCCCGCGAGAAGGATCCGCAAACCCGGCAGGAAACCGGGCATCGCGCGATTGACATGAAACCCCAACTGCCTCTGCGCAAAACGGAAGCCGAAAACTTCGCGTTTTTCATGGGCATTCCGGACATGGACCCGAAACTTTACAACCGCGCCACCATCAAGGGCAGCCAGTTCGTGCGCGCCATGTTCGAATTCTCCGGCGCCTGCGCCGGCTGCGGCGAAACACCCTACGTCAAACTGCTCAGCCAGTTGTTCGGCGACCGCGCGCTGATCGCCAATGCCACCGGCTGCTCGTCAATTTACGGGGGCAATCTGCCCACGACGCCTTACACCACCCGCGAAGACGGGCGGGGGCCGGCCTGGTCAAATTCGCTCTTTGAAGACAACGCCGAATTCGGCTACGGCATGCGCCTGGCGGCGGATCGTTTCAACACCTATGCCCTGGAATTGATGGCCCAGGGATGCGACTGCGAAAACTGCGCGCAACTCAAACCGCTGATGGATGAAATTCGCGGCGCCGACCAAAGCACGCAGGTTGGCATTGAAGAGCAGCGCGGCCGCGTGGCCCGCCTAAAGGAAAAACTGGCGGGCTGCGGCAATTCCGCCTGGGCGCGGCAACTGCTTTCCGTGGCCGACTACCTGGTGAAGAAATCGGTCTGGATTCTCGGCGGCGACGGCTGGGCTTACGACATCGGCTACGGCGGCCTGGACCACGTGCTGGCTTCCGGGCGCAACGTCAACGTGCTGGTGCTGGACACGGAAGTCTACTCCAACACCGGCGGCCAGGCGTCCAAGGCAACACCGATGGGCGCCGTGGCCCGGTTCGCCACGGCCGGCAAGCCGATGATGAAAAAAGACCTGGGGATGATCTGCATGACCTACGGCAACATCTACGTCGCGGCGGTGGCCATGGGCGCCAATCCCGCCCAGGTGGTCAAGGCCTTCGTGGAAGCCGACGCCCATGACGGGCCTTCCATCATCATCGCCTACTCGCATTGCATTGCCCACGGCATCAACATGACCAACGGGCTGACCGCCCAGAAAAACGCGGTGCAGTCGGGGCATTTCCCGCTCTACCGTTATAATCCCGAACTGCTGGCGCAAGGCAAGAATCCATTGACGCTGGACAGCAAGCCGCCTGCGTTGAAATACAGCGAAACGGTCATGAAGGAAAACCGCTTCCGGGTCCTGAAACAGACGCATCCGCAAAACGCCGAGCGTCTGATGGCCGAAGCCGACAAGCTGGTTTCGGCGCGTTGCGATCTCTACCAGAAACTTGCCGGATTGCCGCCGTGCACCGGCGCAATCCCGGCCGGGGAAGGCAACAAGGCGGAATAAGGCCGGCCAAGACGGAGTCGCTTGCAAAAATCAGATTTTGAAATCAGCAGACAGCAGTCGGCAGTCGGAATTTCACGAAAACGCAATGTGTTGATATAGCATCGTCTGTGTTTATGTTGCAGGAACCGGCGTTATGTGACGACATGCGATCCCAAACCAGGTTGCTGCGGCCGGAAGATGTAAATCCCGCTGTCCGTTACGCCAATTACCGCCGGGTGCCGCCGGGCGCCGACTGGGGTCCCCGCGCAATTCCCGACCTGGAACTGATTCTGGTGGTTGAAGGCCGGTTTGAATATTGCGCGACGGGTGAAAAATCCCGGCCGGCGGGCATCGGCAGCATCATTGCCATCCCGCCCGGAATGGAGCACGTGGTAAGGGTCGCGGATGGTTGCCTGAGCGCGCGTTTCAGTTGCATTCACTGCGAACTGCTGCCGGGCCGCAGCTGGCTCGCCGGGGATTACCGACCCGACCCGTTTCCGCCCGCCGTGACCGATACGGAAATGAACCCGGTGATCCACGACCTGTTTCAACGTTGCGCCGCTGAGTCGGGGCAATTTCATCCCTTCCGCAGCCAATTGTTAAGCGCGATTGTCCGCGAAATCTGGCTCCGCATGGCCGGCTGCTGGCTGCGGCCCGAAGGCCGGCGCATTTCAATCCGCCTTGCCAGGATGGCCGCTTTTCTGCGGGACAACCTGGAACAGCCGGTTTCGCGGCGCGACCTGGCGCGGCGGTTTGGCATAACCCCGGAACACGTGAACGCCCTGTTCAAGCAGGAACTGGGAACCACGCCCGGCGAATTCATCCGGCGCGAACGCGTCCGAACGGCATACCGCCTGCTGGCGGACGAGGGATTGAGCGTCAAAGAGGCGGCCGCGCGCGCGGGATTTGCCGACCAGTTTCATTTTTCCCGCGTATTTACCCGTCTGGTCGGATGCCCGCCCAGCCGGATCCGCGCGGCAACCATCATGGCATCCCGAACATCTTTTCCTTCAAGTCCAGATAATACAGGTAATCCGCCGGCTTGACATCCGGCGGGCAGCGGTGATCGCAGAATGGTATATAGCCGCCGCGTTCCACCAGCGGCGCAACGCTTTCCAGATAAGCCTTGATCGCCGCAGGACCCTTGCGCAGTTCCAGCTTGTCCACGCCGCCCATGATGCGCAGTTCCCTGCCGTACTCCCGCAGCAGCGCGGCCGGATGGACGCAACTGTTGACTTCATACGGGAACAGGCAATTGATGCCCGCCTGGAGGAATCCCGGCAGCAGCGGACGCACATCGCCGTCGCAATCCGTGTACCAGAGGTCAATGCCCGCCGCATGCAGCTTGCGGCCGATCCGCGCGTACCGGGGAACGATCACCTTTTCGAAAAAGTCCAGGGATACGATCGGACCGTTTTTGAAACAGATGTCCTCCCAGCCGGCGGCGTAATCAAATTCAAAATGCGGCAGCAGCCAATCCAGCGACTGTTCCACCAGTTCGCAGCAACGCTCGACCATGTCCTCCACCATGTCGGGATAGTCGTAACAGGCGTAGGCCAGGCCTTCAAAAGTCAGCATGTTGCGGATGCGGCCGATCATGGACCCGCAATTGATTCCCAGCGGGTAATCGCGATTCAGCGGGTACTTGGCCCTGAGCGCCGCAATGTCCGGTTTGCGTTCGGGGGTATCGAGCCTCATCCGTTCTTTTTTCACGCGATCCCAGTCGTCCGGCGTGACTACCGAAGGCTTCAGATAATGCGGAATGGTGTCATGCCCATCTTTGGGAACTTCCGCAAGCAAGCCGTCGCCATTCATCAAAACTTGATAATCGCCGCGCTCTTCCACCACGCGTTTTTCAAAAGAGGGTTGCAGCCAGGTGGAAGATCCTATCGTCAAAATGCGGTCGAAATTGAAAAAGATGTCCGCTTCGGTGTTATTCTGGATGCCGTTTTCCCGGAACAAAGGCCATTGCTGGAAATTTTCCTTCCAATAGCCGAACTCCATATTGAAACAGCGATCAACCGTCTTATAATGCATCTGGCGGTTAAACCGCTCGCGGTCGGTCATCGTCCCCTTCCACTTGGGGCGGCA
>CAYXEK010000056.1:11543-23160 GCA_964463985.1 uncultured Verrucomicrobiota bacterium | reverse complement strand
GCCGCGCCCGCTTACCGGAAAAGCTCAACCGAGATTTCGTTGGAACTGACGCTGTGGACGCTGCCGTCCATGGCCACGTAATTCGCCACGAGGTCGTTGGACCTGCCGGGATGATAGAACCCGATTTCGGTGTGCCACCATTCGCCATCCTTGGGGTCGCCTTGTTTCACCTCGTTGCCCTCGCGGTCCTGGCCGTCGTATTGCCAGACATTATTCGTCGGCACGATGTTCGCGCCCCAGCCTTCTTCGGCATTCCAATCAATGAAGGCCACCACGCGGCTGGGAATATTGGAACTCGGGCGGCGGTAGGCGGCATAAGAACCGACTTGGCCATTTGCGCCCAATCGCACCAGGTTGATCCCGTAGGTGGTGAGATACGGTTCAAAATGCACCTCGGTTTCGCTTTGGTAAAGTGTTTCGGACGTGGAGTAGTCAATTTCAAAATCGGTGAAAGAAACTTCGCCTATGTCATCACGAATTTCCGTCCGGTAGCCCTTGTGCTTGGGGTCCGTCGGCAAAAACACTTCTCGCGTTACCTCGGGGCAGATGCGGACGCAATTCTGGCCGGAACGCAGGAAATCGCCGGTGATTTCAGGCGTCGGAACATAACCGGCGACAAAATCTCCCCAGCCATGCCCATCGCTGCCCGACCGCGCCCCGTGCGACCGCAGGTCGGTGTAGCCCGAAGCATCGTAGTCGGAGCTCGTATGTACACGCCCGATGCTGCTGGCGCCGCGCCCGCCGGGGAAAACAAAATATCCGTTCCACTCGACCATGTATTGCGCCATGGCGATGCCGTACTGGCGGAGATTGTTCTGGCATTGGGTCGAGCGGGCGCGGGCCTGGTGCCGGCGGACGTTGGGCACCATCAGGAGCATCAGTGCGGCGATGATGGCCAGTACGACCATCAGTTCCACGAGGGTAAACGCGGCGCATACCCGCGGGGATCGGGAAAAGTTCAGATGTGTTTTCATAATGCGTATAGATCGTGGTGCGTAGCGCCGCTCCCGCAAATTTGTCGGTTTTGGTGAAATCCGATTAATTTTTTCCGCGGTAGGGCGGCCAGGCTCTTGGCCGCCGACGCACAAGGGTCTGTACGCCTTAACACGACAGAACGGCGTGCAGGGCCTGCGCGCCCTACCTCACATACCCACACACTCACATACCCACACACCCGCTCTAATATCCCAGGATGCGGCCGGCCGGGATGTAATCCGGCCCGCCCAGCGTCACACCGTAGGCGAGAATATTGCCCGCGGCGGTCTGGACGAACCATTGCCCGGACAGGGTATGATAGACTGCCATATCCATGGTTCCATCGCCGTCGTAATCCCCGGGCACGGGATGGAAGTCGGCGCCGCCCCAGTATACGCCCCAGAGGATTTGCTGTTCATTGATGTCATTGACGAACCAGTAGCCCATGGCGGCGTGGTAAATTGCCAGGTCCGTAAGTCCGTCGCCGTTGTAGTCGCCGGGGACGGGCGTCAAATGCTCGCCGCCCCATTGATTCACATTATGCTCGGCGTAGCCGTAGGCGGAAAGCCAGATGCGCCAACTGGCGGCGTTCATGTTGTAAACCGCCGGATCGGTTTTTTCGTCATAGTCATACGCTCCAGGCGCGGGAGTTGTGCCCAGTCCGCCGCGCTGGTAGGAAGTCTCGGCGTAATCAAACCCCGAACGCCAGATGCGCCAGCGTCCATCCGCGGCGCGGTAGACCGCCGGGTCGGCCTTGCCGTCGCCGTCGTAATCGCCCGGTACGGTAAGGTAATCGGGGCCGCCCATGCCCGCGCCGGAGGCTTCCGCGTAATTGGAGCGGGAGAGCCAGGCGCGCCAGCGCCCGTCCCCCGCGCGGTAAACGGCCGGATCGGTCTTGCCGTCGCCGTCGTAGTCCGCCGGCACGGGGATGTAATCCGGCCCGCCCATGCCGGCCGCGGCGATCTCCGAATATCCCGACCCGGAGAACCAGACGCGCCAGCGGCCGTCCGCGGCGCGGTAAACCGCCGGGTCGGATTTGCCGTCGCCATCGTAGTCATTCCACGGCTGTATGCCGCCGCCGGTGGCATTGATGACCAGCGGTTTGCCCGCGCGGCGGACGCGATTGTTGCCCAGATACGGATCGCTCCATGTTGAAGGCGGAACGTGGTTGATGTACATAAACATGTAATAAGAGCCCAGTGTGATCTGCGGAACGGTCAGGTTGGCGAGGTCCCCGGCATTCAAAGTATAAAGCCGGGTATTCCCGGCGTTCACCGGCAGGTTCAATTGCAGCGTGCCCATCCGCTGGGCCGTAGCCGGGTTGAATGCTTCGGTGGGGGACAGGAAGAATTCGGCGGTGACCCGGGCATTGGCGCCGGTCATGTTGTTGGGGCCGAGGTTGGCGAATTCGAAGCCCATTGCTTCCGGATGCGCCCCGGGCGCCAGCACGCTGGGATGGCAGGTTAAAGCGCGCGCTGCCAGGTCCACGGGGCCTTCCGAGCGGTACCCGTTGGCCGAGCGGCTGAAAGCGCTGGCGAACTCGTTGTTCTTGGCCTTGACCCAGTAATAGTGCCGGATGCCGGCGGTCACTTCGGTGTCATGATAGGTCGTGGCCGGCCAATCGTTCTGCACTTTTTCGGCAGTGTTGGAGGCATTGCTGGTATTGCGCCAGATTTCATAGCGGTCGGCGTTCGGCACGGAACTCCAGGCCACCGTGATGCCGCTGGTGGAAGTGCCGACCGTGGCGGAAATCGAGGCCGGCGCCGGCATGGGGCGCCAGCCGGAAGTCAAACCGCTGAACTTGCTGTGGCCCAGCCGGTTGGTGGCGGCCGCCCAGTAATAGTAGCGCCGCCCGAACTCGCAATTGTCGTCGCTGTAAACGCAGATGCCGTCGGTGTCGCCGATCAATTCGGCGTAATTAGGATCAAACGTGGTGGCGCGGTAAACATTGTAACCGAGCGTTCCCGGCGAAGGCGAAGGATTCCAGGTCACCCGGATGATGTCCGTGTAAAACCCGTCCGAGGCTTCCAGGTTGCTTGGCGGCAGCGGGAAAGTGCCGCCCCGTTGGGATGGGGGGCTGAAATCGCTGGCGCCGTATATGTTGCACGCGCGGGCGAAGTAATAATACTCGCTGCCCAGGGTGATGCTGAAGTCGGTGAAGTTGGTGTCGCCCGGTCCGAGGTAGGGGGCCTCGGCCAGTTCCACCGCACCGGAAGGATCGGCGGTGACGCCGCGGTAAATTTTGTAACTGGTGGCATTGGTGGATTCAATCTCCCACGTGACATACACCCGGTTGGTAAGTTCCACGGTGGCCGTGACCGACAGGGGCGGGAGCAGCACGGTGTAACCGAAATCCATGGCGCTGTAGCCGCTGACCCCGTATTGATTGGTGGCTCTGACCCAGTAATAGTAAGGCTTGAACGGCACGGAACCGCGATCGTTATAGCTTGTGACTGCGCCGTTGGTGGCGATGGGCGCGGCATCCAGGTAATTGGACTCGGTATGCCGGTAGATGACGTAAGCCGTCACATCGTAATTGGCGGTATCCCAGGCCAGCGGCACATTGGTGGAAGTCAAACCCTTGCCGGCGGTCAGGTTCAGCGGCATGTTGGGCGGGATGCCTCCGGCATTGGCGTAACCGTCACCGTCGCTGAACGCGCTGTGCCAGCCGACGGCGTTGACGGCGTTCACCCAGTAATAATGCGTGCGCCCCGGGAAGGCGAGGACGGCGTGGTCGGCGAAGTTCGTGCCGGCGACCGTGGTGACATATTGCGCCGTGCCGGTGTTGTTGATGAAAGACCGGTAGATGTCGTAGCTCACGGTGCGTTCGGACGGTTGCCATGAAACATGCACATAGTTGGTCGGCACGCCCTTGGTGGCGGTGACGGCCTGGGGCCTGATGGGCGGCGAGCCGCCGGAATCGCCGACGCTGAAGTCGCTCAGCAGCACCACGTGGGTTTTGGCCCGGAGCCAGTAGAAATACACTTCGCCCGGAATGATGGCCGTATCCATGAAATTCGTTTTGATCAAACGGAGGTGCAGCTGGGCGGTGGCGGTGTCGTTGGTGGTCGAGCGCCAGACTTCGTAATGGATGGCATTGGAAATGGCATTCCAACTGACGGCCACGCGATCGGGGTAGACGCCCTTGGAGGCCGTGACGCCGGTCGGAACGGCATGCTGGCGCGGGTCGAACCCCGCGTTGCCCGTGCGCAGCACATCATGGCTGAAGGTCGCCCAGGGAGACGCCTGGTTCAACGGGGCCGGCCCGTAAACGGCATACAAGCCCGAAAGATCGGTCATGTAGACGGTGCCGTCCGTGCCGATCAACGGCGAATGGTGGCTGATGTAATCGTCCAGCTCAAATTGCCAGTTGATCTGGCCGTCTGCCGCCGCGACCGAGTAAAGATAGATGTCGTCGCCAAAATAAAGATTGCCGTTGTTGTCAATGGCGGGGGAGGAGGTAACCACGCCGTCCACCGGCCTGATCCAGTTGGTGGCTCCGCTCGCGCTGTTGAAGGAATAAAGGCTGCTGCCGCTGCCGACGTAAACCATGCCGTTGCTGTCAACTGCCGGGGAGGAATAAATGGTGCTGCCCGTGGACCAGGTCCTGATCGTGCTGCCGTTGGTGCCTACGGCATATACATTCTGTCCGGCGGATAAGTAAATCACGCCATTTGATCCGATGGCGGGAGACGAGCGCCCTCCGGAAGCGCTGCCGGGGAAAAAGTTGGTCCAGATGATGGAGGCGTTCCGGATGGCGCATAGCGTATGGCCGTCAGTGGAGTGGTAAGCCACCGAATAAACCATGCCGTTGGTGGCGATGGCCGGGGAGCTTTGCGCCGAACCGTGCAGGGAGGTGAAGATGTATTTGATGACGCCGTTGGAATCTATCCCGTACAGGTAACCGTTGGGGGCATTCACGTATATCGTGCCGTCCGCGGCAATTGCCGGCGAGGCGTACATCGGCCAACCCGTCAGGCTTGGAGACACCCATTTCAATGATCCGGCGGGAGTGATGCAGTACAGGTACATGGTGTTGGCCGGATCATAGGAGGCGCAGATGTAAACATTGCCGTTGGTGTCAACCGCCGGCGTGGAACCCATGCCGTACGACCTGTCAATATTGGGCGGGGTAAAGCAGCCGTGCGATGATTTGTAGGACCATTTGAGGGTGCCGTCCGGGTTGACGGCGTACAGGTTGGAGCCGCCGGCGACATACAGCGTGCCGTCCCAGCCCATCGTCGGCAGGCCGAAAATCGCGGAATCATCGCCCGGATCGTCCAGGGAGTATTTCCATTTCAGGGAGCCGAATTGCATGGCGATGTTCATGCGGACCAGGAAGCCGTCCGAAGCGCCGCCGGCATTGGCATTCTGGTAGCCGAATCCCGGCAGGGGGAAATCGGACGAAGCGGTGGCGCCGGCCAGGTAAAGGCTGTTGGTGCCATGGCAGACCATCAAAGACGACGGAAGATCATTTCCGGCGCCGCCCAGGTATGTGCAGTTCCAGAGGCTGGTGGTGGCCAGGGTGTCGCCGAATTTGGCCAGGCATACGTCGCCACCCCCGTTGTAGTTCCTGTCGTCAACATTTAGTGTTACAGGCAAGTCAGATGAACGAGTTGAACCAGTAAAAATAACTTCCGTACGGTTGGTGTCGCCATTAATGATTAAGGCCAAGGCCTCGTCGTGGCCTGCGCCGCCGAAGTAGGTGGACGCCTGAAAACTGGTCATTGCCGGGCTCAGGCGGGTGAGGAAAATGTCGCCCTGGCCCGCCGGCCCGGTCCTGTAACTGGTGCCGAAAATATTGACGGTGGGAAATCCGCTGCCGGAATCTGTGTACCCGGCGGCGTAGATGTTGTTGCTCATGTCAACCGCCAGGGCGTTGGCGTAATCCTGGCCAAGGCCGCCCAGGTAGGTGCCGGCAAGCTGCGCGGAAAAGTCGGCGCTGATCTTGGCGATGAAGGCATCGCTCAGCCCGCCGCCAAAAGTGTTTTGCGGGGGGGCGCCGCTGGTGGGGAAGTCAAGCGAAGCCGTAAAGCCGGCCAGGATGAGATTGCCGTCGCTGTCAAACGCCAGGGCTTTGGCGGCATCGGCGGCAGTGCCGCCCAGGTAGGTGGCCCCGCTGTCATTGAGAATGAAATCCGGGTCCAGCGCTGCGGCGAAGGCGTTGGTCAAGCCCCGCAAAATCGGCTGGATGGGCGGTTGCAGACCGCCGGTGGCGACCAGGTCAAAGTCGGCGGAAGCGGTTTCGCCCGCCGCGTAAATTTTGTTGTTTTTGGCGCCGATTGCGCGGATGGTTTCATTGGAAGATCCGCCCATCAGCATGGCGGCGGGGTTTTGCAGGTCGGTATCCAGCCGCACGACGAATCCATCCAGGGCGCCGTTGCCGGCCGCGCCGCCGGTAAAGTTGGTGGAATCAGTGGCGCCGCCCACGTAGAGCGCGTTGTTGGCGGCATTGAAAGCAATGGCCCATGCCTGATCCTGGCCGCTGCCGCCCAGGAAGGTGGCCGCCAGCAATTCAGTCAGTTGCGGATCGAATTTGACGACGATGGCATCGGACAGGCCGCCCTGATAATTCGTGACGGCGCCCGGCGCCATGGGGAAATCAAGGGCCGAGGCGGTTGATCCGGCGGCGTAGATATTGCCGGCCGCATCCTGCGTCATGGCGGCCAAGGCATCCGCGCCGCTGCCGCCGATGAAGGTTCCGGCCAGCAGCGGATCAATATTCAGCGGCAGGGCGGGATCGTAAGCGCCAAGCTGAAACCCGAAAGTTGCGCCATCCACCGCGTAGGCCACTTCCACGTTGCGGCGGCCGGCGCCCGCCGGATCCGCGTCCGTTTCCTGCCAGGCCATGGGCTTGGTGAAGCGGATATCGCCCAGCGCGGTGCAGGCCACCAGTTCGCCGCGGTCATTGACGCTGAGTCGGCCGATGCCGGCCAGTTGCATGCGGATTTGCGACGGGTCGGCGCCGGGCGCGATTGTAAATATTTTTTCAATGTTATTGGCATGCGCGCGGAGTTGGAGATCAATGCCGTGATACACGTCCGGCAGGGCGACCGCATTAAAGGCCGGGGCATTCAGACGCCATTGTTCCGGGCTGCCGCGCAGAAAATTGATGCGCGCGGCGGCCGGTTCCCGTCCGGCCGGCGCCACCGTCCTGGCGCCGAGCAGCATTTCTTCAATCACGGCCGCCGGGCGCGCGCCCTGCCCGGATCCGTCGGGCAGCGCTTTGCCGGCGATGGCATATCCTATCGCTCCGTTTTTTTTCACGTAAGCGGCGCCGCTGAAGGTGCGGGTGTGAAAAAGGACGGAGTTGTCGGCTACCTGGCCCTGGTTCAAAATGAAAGGGAGCCTGGTGTGCAGTCCGGCTTCCGGGGCGGGGTCTGGGGCCGGGATCGCCGCCGGGACGGCAGTGCCGGCAATGCACCAGCAGCACGCCGCCAGCCATGCCATCCGGGATAATTGATAAAAGGCAGTTTTAGCTCCGTTTGCCGATCGTTTCATGCAACAACCTCGCTGGGTGGAATTTCTATAAAAACAGCGGAAAAGACTACACCATGCTTGTTTAAAGGATACAACCAAGCCTGGGTTTTGTCCACAGAAATTTTGCCTGAATTTCGCGTGCGCCGCGCGAAAATTCTTCGTAAACGGCAAGCGAATTGGAAGGCGAATTCAGGCGGCGGGCGATTGAATTTCCGGGCGCCGTCATAAGCCGGGGCGGCAGGGAATACAGAGCTGCGCGCTGCGGCAATCGCCGGCTTGAATTTTTGCCGTCAATCAGGCAGAATGCCGAGGTGGTTTTAGAATTCAGAATGGTTTGAGCCAATTTCAAAAGTGCTGCCAGAGAGGTCGGGGTGGAACCCGACCCTCCAAAAACGTGTTGTTTTTTCATTTTAAAGGGACGATTTCCACGTCGTCCGAGACTTTTGTGACTGGCTCGTTTATTGTGAAATCTTCCCAATAGGAGCAAAATGAACGTAAATTCCGACCACGCCCCCGCCTTGACTGAAATCCTGCGGGACACCGGTATTTTGCCGCCCGCCGGCGCGGTCTGGGAAAGTCAATGGAATCAGTCAGGCGCCACATTCGCCGAGGCCCGACAGGAATATTTGCATCCCGACTGGATTGCCAAGACCAGCGCAGCACTGGCATGGCCGGACGATGTGCGGAAAGCCTTGCTGGAGGGGCTGGCGCTGTTTCGGGATTGCCCGGCGCTGCAGCGGCTGGCCTGGCATTGCCGGCATGTGTTGTTTGAGGCGCCTGCGGGAAACATGGCGGCGGCATTGCAAAAGTGGCCGGCTATTCCCGGCGCCCTGCATCCGGCCGCCGATTTGTTTTACGCGTACGTTTTTCTGGCAGGCCTGCCCGCGGCGCTGGCTGACCATCGCCGCCGCGGAATTCCTGCGGAAGTTACCCGCGCGACTTTTTCCGATCTGTCTTTATGGATGGAAGATTACCGCCGCAAACACGGCCGCTGGGGCTTGAGCGAGTTGCAGGGGACGGGCTGGCTGGACGGGCACCTCCGCTGCCGCTTATTCCGGCTGGGGCGCCTGCAGTTCCGGTTTGAAGTTTTTCAGAATTGCCGGCGCGCCTACCGGAACCGCGTTGACGGGCGGATTGTGTTGTTGGCGGAAAACGGCCGGATTTTCCGTCCGGACGGCCGGTATGAAGGAGCCAATGGGATCAGCGCGGGCGCCGCTGCCTGGACTGCCGAACTGCATGAAACTGCTGACGGGATTACGGGTTGCCCGGCTGATCCGTGCGGATTCATCCGCCAAACTCCAGTCAAACTGCCGTCGGAGGAGTGGACCGCCGTCCTGGCCGGAGGCGATCCCGTGCTGGGGATTCACATTCCCGCCGGCGCGCCTTTGACGCCGGAGTCCTGCGGGGATTCCATGCGCGCCGCCGCTAAGTTTTTCCCGGAATATTTTCCGGAATATGCCGCCCGGGCCTTCACCTGCGCCACATGGCTGTTTGACCCGCAACTGGCGGATTATCTGCCTCCGGAATCGAACCTGGTCCGGTTCCAGCGGCAGTTTTACCGGTATCCCGTGCCCGGCGCCAATGATCGCCAAATTATGGAACGGGTCTGCGGCCGGGTCTATGCTCATCCCGCGGATATGCCGCGCGCCACCTCGCTGCAACGCATCGTGGCCGATCACATGGCCGCCGGCCGCCGCTGGTATCTGACCGGCGGCTGTTTTTTTGCGGAGGACGTATCGCGTTGGGGCCGGGCGCCGTACCTGACGCAATAAATTGAACCGGTATCCGTCATTTAACAGGTTGAATAGATGAAACAGAACGGCTCGGCACAGCTTTGCCCTCCTGCCGAGATTTGAAATTTCAAATTTGAGATTCCAAAAGGAGGGCGAACGTGAGTTTTGAAATTCGCTCCAGCGTTATGGCTGAACTGCGTCGTCGGTTGGTTGGGGCATCACATCAACGAGAGGGCATCCACATCCACCGCGACGCGCACATCCGACCTGGCCGGCAGCTCCGCCAGCGCGGCTTGCAGCGGTCCGGTCATGGCTTTGACCGACACCGAGCGCAGGATGATCTGCTGCCGGCTGCGTCCTTTGATTTTGCTCAGCGGCGCGGGCATCGGGCCGGCCTGAATTATGGCCGGGTGGAGCAACTCCCGCAGCCGCCGGGCCAGGCGGTCGGCGGCGGCAATGACCGCCGCTTCGCGCGTCCCTTCGAAGGTCAGGCAAATCAAATGGGTAAACGGGGGATACATCAATTCGTTCCGGGCTGCCAGTTCCTGGTCGCAGAATCCGGCATAATCCTGCCGGCGTGCGGATTGGATGGCGGGGTGGGCCGGGGAAAAAGTCTGAATGATAACTTCGCCCGGAATTTCGCCGCGCCCGGCGCGCCCGGCGACCTGCAGCAGCAGTTGGAAGGTGCGTTCGGCCGCGCGGAAGTCGGGCAGGTGCAGGCTGCTGTCCGCGCAAACCACGCCGACGAGCGTCACGCCCGGGAAATGCAGGCCCTTGGCGATCATCTGGGTGCCGATCAGGATGTCGGTTTTGCCGGCCTTGAAATCGCCGAGAATGTTGGTGTAGGCGTGCTTGGCGGCGGCGGTATCGGCATCCATGCGCTGAACGCGCGCCTGCGGGAAAACGGCGCGGACGGCGCTCTCGATGCGCTGGGTGCCGATGCCGTTGAATTTCAGCGTCGGCAGCCCGCAGGCAGGGCATTGGCTGGGCGCCGGGGCGCTATGGCCGCAGATATGGCAGCGGATTTCCGCCGCGGCGCGGTGGTAGGTCATGCTGACGCTGCAATGGGGGCATACGGCGGTATAGCCGCATTGGGGGCACAACACGGTGGTGGCATAGCCGCGCCGATTAAGGAATAGAATGGTTTGTTCGCCGTTATCCAGCCGCCGGCGCATGGCGTCCACCAGGGCGCGGGAAAAGACATTCAGGCGGCCTTCGCGTTCCGTTTCCGTGCGCATGTCCACAACGCGCATTGCAGGCATGGCGCGGTTGTCCACGCGATGCGGCATGGAACTCAGAAAATACTTGCCGCGCCGCGCGTTGTAAAAAGATTCCAGCGCCGGCGTGGCGGACCCCAGCAAAACCGCGCATTTTTCCATGTGGCCGCGCATCACGGCAACATCGCGCGCGTTGTAGCGCGGCGCCTCGGCCTGTTTATAGCTCGGCTCGTGCTCCTCGTCCACGACGATCAGCCCCGGATTTTCCACCGGGGCGAACAGCGCTGACCGCGCCCCGACGACAATCCGCGCCCGTCCGCTGTGAATCCGGTGCCATTCGTCATGGCGCTCGCCGTCGGAAAGATGGCTGTGCAGCACGGCGATTTCTTTGCCGAACCGGCTGTGAAACCGCTCCACGGTCTGCGGGGTCAGCGATATTTCCGGCACCAGCATGACGGCGCCGCGGCCCTGGCGCAGGGCGTGTTGGATGGCTTGCAGGTATACCTCGGTCTTGCCGCTCCCGGTCACCCCATGCAGCAGAACTACCGGCGGATCATGGGTGTCAATCGCCCGCCGCGCCAGTTCCAGCGCGCGGATTTGTTCGGGGAAAAGTTCCAGCGGCTGCGTCGGCAGGATGTTCAACATGGCAAGGTGTTCCGACGGGTTGCGCTCGGCGGTCCGCTTGCACAGGCGCAGCCAGCCGTCTTTTTCCATTTGCCGAAGCGCGGCCGGGGCGGCGCGGGTCCGGCGCATGAAATCCGCCATGGGCTGCGCGCCTTCCGCGCGCAATTGTTCCAGCAGTTGCGCGCGCCGCGGCGCCGCGCGGCGCAGGGCTTCCAGACGGGCGTTGTCCGCGGGCTGGTCGGACGGCTCGACATACAGCAGGGAGCGATGCCGGGCGCCGGCGCGCCGGATGGCGCAGGGGAGGACAGTGCGGATGGCCTGTTCCAGGGTGCAGCAGTAGTATTCGCTCATCCAGCGCGCCAGGCGCAGCACGACCGGCGTCAGCAGCGGCCGTTCGCCGATCAGGTCCTGGAGTTCCTTCAGTGATGCGCAGGCGGAATTTTCCGCAAAACCCACCACGTAGCCGCGGGCGACGGAATGGCGGAACGGCGCCAGCACCCGCGATCCGAGCTGGACCTGCCCGGCCAGGCGCGCGGGAATCAGGTAATCGAATTCGCGGCCCAGCGAAATTTCCACCACGATTTTGGC
>CAYXEK010000056.1:0-11443 GCA_964463985.1 uncultured Verrucomicrobiota bacterium | reverse complement strand
GGGGCAACCTCGCACAACCTTTACAATCGTCGGCGGCAAAATTCGGCGGGGGAGCAGGCCCGCTGCAGGAGAGCATTATGGGCGCTTTAGTGAAAAAATTGGAAGCCGGCCGGCCTTTGGTGTCGGACGGGGCCTGGGGAACCATGCTGCAGGAGGCCGGGCTGGCGCCCGGAGAATGCCCGGAACTCTGGTGCCTGACGCATCGCGATCAGGTTATGCGGATCGCCGCCGGCTACGTGCAGGCCGGCGCCGACATGATTGAAACCAACAGTTTCGGCGGCACGCGGTTCAAGCTGGAATATTTCGGATTGGCCGACCGCGTTCGTGAAATCAACCGGACGGCCGCGCAAATTTCCCGCGCGGCCGCCGGACCGCAGCGGTTGGTGTTGGGATCAATGGGTCCGACCGGCAAAATGCTGCTGATGGGCGATGTGGCCGAACAGGAGCTTTACGACGCTTTCCGGGAGCAGGCCGAAGCCCTGGAGGCGGGCGGCGCGGATGCCGCCTGCATTGAAACCATGTCGGCGCTCGATGAAATCGAACTCGCCATCCGGGCTGTCCGTGAAAACACCGGATTGGATGTGGCGGCCACCATGACCTTTGAACGGAGCCCGCAGGGAATCTACCGCACCATGATGGGCGTAGCGCCGGAACAGGCGGCGGCGGCCTGCCTGGCGGCGGGCGCCGATGTGATCGGAGCCAATTGCGGCAACGGTTTCGACCAGATGGTTGACATCGTCCGCGCTTTGCGCGCCGCGGCGCCGCGCGCGCCCATCCTGGTGCATGCCAATGCCGGCATGCCGCGGACGGTAGGCGGCCGCACGGTGTTTGACGCCACGCCGGCGGATGCCGCCGGCCATGTGCCGGCCTTGCTGGCCGCCGGCGCCAACATTATCGGCGGCTGCTGCGGCACCACGCCGGCCCACATTGCCGCCATCGCCGCCGCGGTGCGCGCTGCCGCCACTTGATCATTTTTTCAGCAGCGGACTTTTCAGGTTGAGAACTTCCGCGATTTCCACCATGCGTTTTCTGGTGCGGGAGAGTTCGCAGGCCTCGCCGATCGCCACGCTCCAGGCGCCGTCAATGCCCGAAGCGCTGGGCCGCTGGCCGCGGCGGATGCACTTGATAAATTCGGCGCACATGTGGGGATCCGCGCCGCCGTGGCCGCCTGCGCCCCGCACCATTTTGTGTTCGATCTGGTCCTGGGTCCAGCGCGGGCGGATTTGAATCCGGGTGTCGTGCAGGCTGGCATCCAGGTGTCCCAGGGTGCCGTCCAGGCGGTAGAGGCGGTCGCTGAGCGGAGTTACGAAACATTCCGAATGCATGGCGACGGCGCCGGTGTCGTATTCCACGATGGCTGCGCCCTGGTCGTGGGTGTCCTTGTCCGACAGGTAAATGCACAGATCCTTGTGATAACCGTCGCGCTGGACCGCCGCCGCGCCGAACATCCGGTTGCGGGCGGCCAACCGCTCGGAGCTTACGTTGGGCAGGGCGGTTAATTCCAGGATATTCGCGTCGGGACATTCTTTTTTATACGGGCAGACGGAACAAGTCGGGCCGGGCTTGACGCCGCGCCGGGTTTTAAACGGCAGGCCCTGCGGATTCAGGGTGAAAACATTGGCGAAACAACCGACACGCACCGGGCGGGCCGGCAGCATGAACCAGTTGATGATGTCGAAATCGTGCGAACCCTTGTGGATGAAAAGGCTTCCCGAATATTTTTTCAACCGGTTCCAGCGCGCCATGTAAGTGCGCCCGCCATTATAATATTCCGTGGCTTGTATCGAAAAAAGGCGGCCCAACTGTCCCTCTGAAACTATGGACTTGATGCGGCGCAGCACGGTGTCATGCCGGAGGTTGAATCCCATGTATAAAACGCGCCGGGACTGTCGCGCGGCGGCGATCACCCGCAGGCACCCGCCGGCGGAAATGGCCAGGGGTTTGTCCACCAGCACATGTTTGCCATGCCGGAAAGCGGCTATGCAGTGTTCCTCGTGCAGGTAATCCGGAGTGGTGACTATGACCGCGTCAATATCCCGCCGCGCCAGCAGTTCGCGGTAATCGGCATAGATATCGGCCCTGACACCGATGGCTTCCAACCCGGCGGCGGCGCGCTCGGCGTTCGGGTCGGCCAGCGCCATCAGCCGCGCCTGGTCGGCGAATTGGTTGACAAAAATGCTGCCGAAGGCGTTGATTCCCCGGCCGCCCGCGCCGATAATGCCGATGCGTATTTGGGCCATTGTTCCCCTCCTTGTTAATCAGCGGAACTGCGCATTACACCCGCTGCGTCTGCCTGAATCACGGATTCAAAAATCGCATCGGAACAAATCCTTGATGTTTTGTCAATCTTTTATAGAATGATGCCGTTTTTTGCCTTGCTCAGGCGGGCATCGCGGCGCGAGGAAGAATCTATGAATGAGATGCGCATAATTTCGACCACCGGCATTCTGGGTTACGGTTTTCCGGAGGAATCTTTCCGCGAAGGAATGCGCCGCCGGCCGCACTTGATCGCCGTGGATGCCGGATCCACCGATCCGGGGCCTTATTACCTTGGCGCCGGGGTTTCATTCACCAACCGCGCCGCGGTCAAGCGCGACCTGGCCTTGATGCTGGAAGGCGCGTTGGCGGCAGGAATCCCGATGATTGTCGGGTCCGCCGGCGGCAGCGGCGGCGCGCCGCACCTGGCGTGGACGCTGGATATCGTGCAAGAACTGGCGCGCGAGCGCCGCTGGTCGTTCAAGCTGGCGGCGATTGAAGCCGAAATCGGGAAGGAAGCGGTCCTGCGCGAATTTGACCGGGGCCGGATCATTCCCTTGCATCCGGCGCCGGATTTGACCCGCGCGGATTTGGAGCATACGGTGCGGATTGTAGGCCAGATGGGCCTCGAGCCGTTCATCCGCGCTCTGGATGATGGCGCGCAGGTAATCATCGCCGGGCGCGCTTACGATCCGGCGGTCTTTGCGGCGCTGCCGGTGCGGGAAGGTTTTGACCGGGGCTTGGCGGTGCACCTGGGGAAAATCCTGGAGTGCGCCTGCATTGCCGCCACGCCGGGCAGCGGCAACGACTGCATGCTCGGCATCCTGCGCCGCGATTGTTTTCAGGTGGAGCCCCTCAATCCGCAGCGGGCCTGCACCACGCTTTCCGTGGCCGCGCATACGCTATACGAAAAAACCAATCCCTATGAACTGCCCGGGCCGGGCGGCGTCCTGGACTTGCGCGCCGCCAGGTTCGAGCAGGAAACCGACCGGATGGTGCGGGTCAGCGGCAGCCGGTTCCAGGCCGCGCAGCCTTACCGGGTCAAACTGGAAGGCGCCAGGCTGGTGGGCTACCGCACGGTTTCCATCGCCGGCGCCCGCGATCCGGTGATGATCCGCGAAATAGACGGCGTCATCGCCGGGGTGCGCGAGCGCGTGGCGGACAACCTGCGCGGCGTCATCGAGCAGTATTACCTGGATTTCAAGATTTACGGACGCAACGGGGTCATGGGCGCTTTGGAGCCGCGCCCGGCGGCCGAGGGCCATGAATTGGGCATTGTCATTGAAGCCGTGGCCGCCGATCAGGATCGCGCCAACGCCGTCTGCGGCCTGGCCCGCTCGACCATGCTGCATTACGGATACCCGGGCCGGATGGCGACCGCGGGCAACCTGGCCTTCCCGTATTCGCCGTCGGATTTCAAGGCCGGCCCGGTGTACGCCTTCAGCGTGTATCACTTGCTGGAAGTCAATGATCCGTTGGAGCTTTTCCCGATCCGGCATATTTCCCCGGGAGGTGCGGCGTGAAAGTCAAATTGTGCGAGGCCGCCGAGGTTATCCGCAGCAAGAATTCCGGGCCGTACGAATTGACCCTGGATATCATCTTCCGCGACTGGGAGATGTTTGAGCGGTTTTGCCGGGCGGGCGCGATCAATACCGGGCTGATCGCCCGGCTTTACCGGGTGCCGGAAGACCGCGTCATCAACATTGTCGAATTCCAGCCGGCCAAGGCCATCAAGGCCACCATCGTCCGGCCGCTGCCTTCCGGCGGACTGGGGGAGACCGATGTGTACGGCGCGCAGCAGCATGCCCCGTTGCTGGACCTGGAATGTGACGTTTAATCCATGGCGGGCGCAAGCCCACAGCCTGTTATCCTATCTTCCTCTCCGCCGTTGTGGTTTGAATTCGGTTCGAAAAGGACGGCGGCGATCTTGTCCCATCTGCCGCCCGCTGACGGGCGTCCCTGCGGGCGGGCTTCCCGGAAGCGGGGCAACCACGAGGTTAGCCCCGCTCCCGGAGCGCCCGCATCTGGGGCAAGCTTGCCTTGCCTTTTCAAATCCCTTCGCGGACTACGGGCGGCCGAATTCAAACCACGCAAGCCTCATGCTTCGCGCAGCGCTACGCAAGACAATTGTCGTCCCGCCGCTTAATCGAGCTAAGTTAAAAAATAACGTTTAAAAAGAATTCTGGCTTCAGGAGTCAGAATTCATAATGATTGCAAACAGCATAAAATCAAAGCATTAAGTTGCCATGAACACCGAAAACTGAACACCGAACACTTTGGAAAACCTTCAAAATGGAACCCCCGGCCGGATTCAGAGAATTGGCGCCAGCAGGTGGCAGAAATTTTCCAGCAGCCGCTGCGAAGTCGGCCGGGCGCGCCATCGTGTCAAACTTATCTCGTCGGCTGCCGCGATATCTTCCAGGATTACGCGCTTGAGGCGGTTGGCGAAGCCGGGGTCGAAAACCAGGAGGTTGGTTTCATAATTCAGGCGCAGGCTGCGCACGTCAAGATTGGCGCTGCCGACCATGGCGGCCTGATCGTCCACGATCAGCGCCTTCGCGTGCATGAATGGCGGACGCCGCTGGAAAATCCGCACGCCGGCCTCCAGCAATTCCTCGTAGAAAGCCTTGCTGGCCAGGCCGGCGTAAAAGTGATTGTTCAGCCTGGGCACCAGCAGCCGCACATCCACGCCGCGCATGGCCGCCGAACGAAAGGCGTGCAGGATGGCGGTGTTGGGGACGAAGTAGGGCGTGACGGCGAATAACTGGCGGCGGGCGGCTGACAGGCATTCGAAGAAAACATTGGCGGCCGTTTCGTTTTCTTCGGGAGTGGGGCCGCTGCTGACGAGCCGGATCAGGCTTTTGCCGGCGGGGTCCAGTTGGAGGAAGTGATCCTGGCGCAGCAGCCGCTCCGGGTCTTCATCGGTCATGAAATACCAATCGCGCACGAAAGAATATTGCAGTTCCTGGATGATCGGCCCGGCGAGTTGAAAGTGATAGTCGCGGATCGGCGCCCGGCTATTGCGGGTGACGTTTTCCGCGTGCAGGTTAATGCCGCCCATGAACGCTTCCCGGCCGTCCACGATCATGATTTTGCGGTGATTGCGCAAATTGAATTGGAACTGGCGCTTCAAGGCATTCACCTGCGTCCAGGCGGCGATTTGCATGTTCGGCACGCCCCGGTATCTCCGGAACAGGCGGTGCAGCACGGCATGGGTCGAACCGAACCGGTCAAACAATACGCGCACGGCGACGCCGGCGGCGGCGCGGCCGGCCAGCAAGTCCAGAAATCCCCTGCCGATTTCGTCGTTGCCGATGATGAAGGTTTGAAAATGAATGTGATGGCGGGCACGCGCTATGGCCGCGCGCATCCGCGGGTAGGTCTGATCGCCGTCCACCAGCGGCTCGATGGCATTGCCGCCCAGCAGCGGATAGTCGGGCAGGATGGCATTGGCGACGTTGTTCAGTTCGCGCGCCACCGGCTCCTCCGGCTCCGCCGCGAGGGATTGGTGGACGGCCTGCCAGTACGCCATCGGCAGGGCGGCGTCTTCGCGCGCCTGCCGCGCGGCGCGCAGGTTGGAATCCGCCAGGTGTTTGTGCCATCCCTTGCGTTGCGCGCGGTTTACGCCGAAGAAAATGAACAGCAGCGGGCCGATCACGGGGAAGGCCCAGGCCAGGAACATCCAGAGCAGGGCCGAGGTGGGTTCCCGGCGGCTTTTAAGGCAGTGGAAGGTTACCATCAGAAAGATGGCCAGGTGCAGGAGGAATTCCACGAAGAGCCATGTCAGCCAGGGAGGATGCGCGAATGATACCCATAAGGTGTCAATATTCATGGCGTGCTTTCATATCATGGCAGGCTTGGCTTTATCCGGGCGGCATGCTAACATTAATCCGGCATGGATAGAAGCAAAATACATGTGCTGTGTGTTTTAAATCCGGCGGCCGGCGGCGGCCTGGCCTTGCGGCGCTGGCCGCGCATTGCCGACGCCCTGCAGGGCTTCGGCATTACCTGGCAGTTGCTGGCCGACCGCGATCCGCCGGTGGGGCAGCAGGTGGCGGAACGATTGCGGCAGAATGACGCGGGACAGTTTGCCGCAGTGGTGGGGATTGGCGGCGACGGCACGCATTCGGCGGTGCTGAACGCCATGATGCGCTTGAAGGAATCCGGCCCGGCCGCGCCGCTCCCGCCTTACGCCCTGTTGCCGCTGGGCACGGGCAATGACATTGCCAAGTCTTTCAATATCAAGGTGCGGGACGCCTTTTTCGCCGGCGATATCCGCCGGGCGGCGGCGGCCATCCGCTACGGCGCAGACTACTACCTGGACCTGGGCCGGGTAGGCGGAGTGTACCTGGTGGACGCGTTGACCATCGGCCTGGATTCGACAGTGTTGCGGGAGCATAACCGGCATAAGAAAGAACTGGAAAAAATTCCATTTGTGCGGCGGGTGATCCGGGGCAATCTGCTGTATACCTGGTGCGCGCTGGTCCGTCTGGCGCGTCAGCATCCGCTGCGGGCGGAAATCAAGGTGGATGGCCGGCTGTGGTATTGCGGGCCGCTGCTGAACCTGGTGGTCAACAACACCCGCGTCTATGGCGGCGAATTCGTGCTCTGCCCGGATGCTTACGCCAATGACGGGCTGCTGGAATTGGTGCTGTTTACCGGGCACACGGATTACCTGTCCAAATACCTGCTGTCGTTCCGCACCAATCCGCGCCAGATTCAGAAAATGGCCGACCGCCTCAGTCATTGCGCTTCCACCGTCCAGGGGCGCCGTTTTCAAATTCAGCTTTCACGGGAGGAATCGGCGCAGTACGACGGCGAGGAGTTGCCCGCCGCAGGCAGTTTTGATGTGCAAGTTGTGCCGCGGGCTATCTGCCTGAGATTGCCGGCCGAGCCGGCCTGAATGGAGGAGTGTAATATGCCGCAGTTTGTGATGACCTTGTCCGGCGTCAGCCGCATGTTCGACGGCAAGGCGGTTTTACAGGATATCAACCTGGCTTTCTATTGCGGCGCCAAAATCGGCGTTGTCGGCGAAAACGGCGCCGGTAAGAGCACCCTGCTGCGCATCATGGCGGGGCTGGACGGTGGTTGCATCGGCGAGGCGCGCTGATTCGAGGGCAATTTCGCCGAATATGAAGCACTGATGCTGGAGCGCGAAGGACAGGAGCGGTTTTTACGCCGCCGTGCCCGCTACCGCCGGCTGCCGCTGATTGGTTGCTTCAGGACGGCCTGGACAGAATCAGCCCGCAGCGTTCCCCGGTTATCCTGCCGGCATCGAGCGTGACGGCCCCGTTCACCATCACCATCCGGATGCCGCGGGCGAATTGGTGCGGGCGAAGGTAGTCGGCCGGATCGTCCAACGCCGCCGGATCGAAGACCGTAATGTCGGCCAGGTACCCGGGCGCCAGCCGCCCGCGTTCCGCCAGGCGGAAATGCCGCGCCGGCAGCGAAGTGATTTTGCGCACAGCTTCCGGCAGGGCGACCGTGCGTCCGGCCAGGGCCGCCTTGAGGAATTTCGGGAATGTTCCGTAAGCGCGCGGATGATAATGGTTTGCTCCCAGCGGGCCGGTGGGCGCGCGGAGGGAGGCGTCGGAACCGAGCATCACCCATGGTTCAGCCAGGATGCGCCACATGTTTTCCTCGCTCATGCCGGCAAAAAAAGCGCCAGTCTGCAGCCGGTCGCTTTCAATCAAACGCAGAGCCGCCTCAACCGGATCGGCGCCCATGACTGCGGCGATTTCCGGCAGGGGCCGTCCGCGGAAGTCGGGATTGGCGGTCGCGGCGACGATGACATGGCCCCAATCGGCCGGCGGGCGTTCGGAGCGGAGTTCCGCCAGGATGCGTTGGCGGTCGGCGGGGGTCTGCAGGCGCTGCATGATCGCGTCGCGTCCGCCGCCGGCCGCCCAGGCTGGCAGGATTACGTCCAGGTCCGTATGGCCGGCCGTGTAGGGATAGCGATCGGCGGCGATCTCGATTCCTTCGGCGCGCGCCGCGCGGAGTTTATCCAGGGCCGCGTCCAGCAAGTGCCAGTTTTTTTTGCCGGAAATTTTCAAGTGGGAAATCTCCATACGCACACCGGTGCGCCGGGCCAGGGCGATGTTTTCATCCAGTGATTCCAGCAGCCGGTCGCCTTCGCTGCGCATGTGCGTGGCGTAAATGGCGCCATGGGCGGCGAGCGTCCGCGCCAGGGCCTCGACTTCGGCGTCTTCGGCAAAACGGCCCGGGGCGTAAATCAGGCCGGTGCTCATGCCGATGGCGCCCGCCTGCAGGCATTCGGCCAGCAAGGCGCACATGTCCCGGATTTCCGCGGGTGTGGCGGGGCGGGGAGCGTTGCCCATGATCCACTGGCGCAATTTGCCGTGGCCGACCAGCAGGGCGGCATTGACGGCCGGGCGGGATTGTTCAAGAAGGCTGACATACTCGGCGAAGGACTGCCATTGGCCAAGCGGGTAGGTCATGGCCGCCCAGTCGGGCGAGAGGTATTCCCATTGTTTGATGGGCGCCGCCGAGGCGCCGCAATTGCCGGTGATCTCGGTGGTGACCCCCTGGTAAAGCTTGCTGGGGGCGGTTGGCTCGATCAGGATGAAAGCGTCGGAATGCGAGTGGGCGTCAATAAACCCCGGACAGACATATTGCCCGGCGGCGTCGAACGTCCGGGCGGCGGGAGTGTCCGCCAGCCCGCCGATGGCGGCGATGCGGTCATTCTGGACGCCGACGTCGGCCGACCGGGGCGGGTTGCCGTCGCCGTCAATGATCGTTCCGTTGAGTATTTTCCAGTCGAGCATGGCCATGGTATTCACAATGGGGCCGTTGCGTCTGCAAACGGAATTTCGCCGCGAAAAACAGCAATACCCAGGCATGGTATGGCCGGCGTTGCGCAAAATCAAGCTTTTGATTTTTCCACCAGTCTCAGGATGACAGAATTTTCCCCCGTCAACCAGGATTCCGCCAATCGGTTAAAGGTGTAATGGGCTGCGCACCGGACTGGACAAGAACGGAATTGGCGGGGTGATCGAAGGTATAGAGCGGTTTGCCGGCGGTAAGCATCTCAAGGCTGAGGGTTTCAATCTTGCTGCCGGGGGCGGCGTGGGCAACGACCACAGCGGCGGCCAGACCGGCGACGATGCGGTTGCGGGCCATGGCGGTCTTGGTGGTGGCGTGGCGAATGGAGTCTTTGAACGGGGAGACGATCAGAAGACGGTTTTCGGCGACCGCTGTACGGTAATCCACAGGCTTCGATGGGATGCGCTTGAACATGCCGCGGGCGAGGCACCAGATGACCGGATGCGTCGAGCGGAGCAGGATGCGGAGGCATTCCTCTTCCATGGGAGAATGGAATCCGCTGATGACCATGACCCCCTGTTCCCGGAACCGCTTGGCGAGGTCATAGGTGTCGAGGATGAGTTTGCCGGGGCACTTAGCGGAGCAGAACAGGGCGACCTTCGAACGGTCGAGAAGGGTCGCGTCGCCGAGAGTTTTACGAGGGAACCGGTTAGACATGTTTTATCGCCTTTCTTAATTCTGGCAGGCTTCGCTCTAATAGACTCAAGCGTCTTGGCGGATGACTTGATAGCCTCAGTATGCCAGGGAGAAGATTTCTCGGATACGCTGAAACACCCGTTTTTCGCTGGCGCGGATTTTGAGGATGCGGGCGAGCAGTTCGTCGAAGTAGTCGGTCAGCCGGTCCCGGCCCTTCAACCGCTCGTCGTCGAGGGTGAAGCCCTTGACGATGTACTCGCGCAGGCGCTCCGTCGCCCACTGCCGGAACCTCGTCGCGATGGCGGACTTCACCCGGTACCCGACGGAGATGATCAGGTCGAGGTTGTAGAACTCAAGGCGCCGCTGGACATCCCGTTTGCCTTCCCGGCGAACTGACAAGAAATCCTTGTGAGTTGCCTCGGGATGGAGTTCGCCCTCGGCGTAGATGTTCTGGATATGGAGGCTGATGTTCTGCTGGGTCGTCTGAAACAGCTCTGCCATAAGCTGTTGCGTCAGCCAGACAGTCTCGTTCTCCAGCCGGACCTCGATCCGGTTCCGCCCGTCCTCGGTCTGGTAGAGGATGATCTCGGAGGAAGGGGGCGGACTGTCCTTGGGGTTTTCGTTCATGCCGGCTTGCCTTCCTTCAGCCGCGCACGTCCGGCGTTAGTGATTTCCCATGTGCCGTGCGGGGAGTCGTCCTTGAGCAGGCCGTCCTGGCGCATGGTGTTGCGCGCCCACTGGGCCGAATTGCGCCAGCGCGGCATGTCGGGTTCGCTGACAAGCGGTTCGTGATCCACATCCTTGAGGATGGGCTTCATGGCCATGTGGACCTTGTCGAGGACGGTCTGCATCTTGGCGCTGCCCCCGAGTTCGACCAGCGCCTTGAGAATCGGCAGGTAGTAGGCGGTCTCCGGTGTACGCAGTCCCTTGCGCAGTCGGCCCAGATTGCGGCGCTCGGCTTTCGTCTCCTCGTCCTGTTCGGATTCCGATCCGCTGATGGTGTCCCACTCCTTGCGCAAGGCTGCCACCTTGTCCCGGAAGGCCGTAACTTTCTCTGCCTGGGTGCGGGCCTCGTCCACCTTTCGGAAGTCCCGGCTCTCGAATGCGCGGGAGCCGATGCGCGTGAAGAAATCAATCTCCGCTTCGACTTCCTCCAGGAGCATTTCGAAGCCGCTCGATACGTTGCTGGGGTTGTTCTCGATCATGGCGGCACCACTCCTTTACACTGGGGATAGCCCGAACAGCCCCAGAACTGCTGTCCGGCGTTTTTGCCGGTTTTGGCCGTGCGCAGAACCATGGGTTTCCCGCACTCAGGGCAGGCCGGAATGCGATCCGTCAGATTGTCCTGATCCGTCGGATCCGCCTTCCGGCGCTCCCGCTCGACCAGGCGCGCTGCGGCGAGTTGCTCGCTGTAGCCGCCGCCTTCGACGAACTGCTTTTCCACGGCGGCGATCTGCTGGTCGAGCAGGTAATTCGCCTGGTTGATCAGGCAGATCAGCGCGTTGGCGCGCACGGTTGAGTTGACATGGTCCAGCCAGGGGGCATAGAGCGCCCAGCGCTTCTGATCGGTCAGATTTGTCAGATCAGACTTATCCGCCTGGTCCCTTTTAAACTTCCGGGGAACCTCGCGCACGGTCTGCGCCTCAACGCCGTCAGGCGCCCACTGCGGCAGATGGCGGTGGCGCAGGAAGTCCTCGAAGTCGAGCAG
>CAYXEK010000055.1:0-23224 GCA_964463985.1 uncultured Verrucomicrobiota bacterium | reverse complement strand
GAATTCATTCAAAACGTGAGTTTTGAAATTTGCTCAGCTTGAATCAGATTATATTTTCAGCAGCCGCATTAAATTGCCGGATGCGATTTTATTAAAAACATCATTGCTGATCCGGCCGTCATCCCGGAACCGCCGCAAAAGCTCCATCAAGGGCGGCGTCGGCGCGTCGGGACTGCAAATATCCGTGCCGAACATCAGCTTGTCCTGGAATTCGTTCAGGAATTTCACCGCGTACGCATGATCGCGGTTCAGCGCGTTGAACCCGCTGCCGGCCGACAGGTCGGCCCACAGATTCTTGTAACGCCGCAACAGCACCGGCGTTACCCCTTCCTGGCGGACCGGGTACCGGGGATACCCGGCGCGGTCGGCGGGCGTCAGCAGGGCGCCGATTTCCGACCAGAATGGCGGACCATGGCCGACAATGACCAGTTTTGGGAACCAGCGCAGGCAGGTCTCCAACTGCGGCATACCCGGCTCGTCGTACAGCCCATATCCGTAGCCGATGGTCGTGCGCGAATCGAACACCACCGGAAACCCCACATCCTGCGCATGCTTAAAGACGTTCAGCACCAGCGGATCGAGAAACGGCAGGTTGGGCATGAATTCGCCCAGTCCCTTGACGCCCTGGTCCTGGTAATACCGGAACAAATCGCCAAAAGGCGCATTGACCGAATTGGTCAGCGCGCGCGGGTCAACATTGCAGAAGGGGATGAAGCGATCCGGATGCTGGCCGGCCATCTCAATAATATCGTCATTGGATTGCGGCAGATAAGTCTCCGGACCGACCAGCGGCAGGAGCACGGCGCGGGCAATGCCCGCCCGGTCATAAATCCGCAGCATTTCTTCGGCGGTGGCGAACCGGTTGGGAAACGGGCAGGGCTTGCGGTAGGCATGCCCATGCGCGTCGAAAAACAATTCTTTCACGGCAATATCCTTTCATTATTCTAATACCGCCCGGCCTAAAGTGCGCGGATCGTTAAACGGAAGCTTCGGAGTGGACCAGAACATGACCCGCAACGGCGGCGGCGTCTTGTTCTGGTCAATGTCAATAATCATCGCGTCAAACCCGAATGCCATGCCCGGGGCAGGTGTGGCGCCCGGCAAAATAGTCTTCCAGGGCACGGCGGTTTCAATGCGGTATCCTTCAGGCGTTTGCATCCAGGCGGCCATGATGCCGATGTCGCCCGGCAGGGGGAGCTTGATCCCGCGCAATCCGCGCGCCGTCTCCAGGATCACTTCCGCGGAATGGACCACGGGCGCAAGTTTGATGTTAAAATCGTCTTCCGAATACAAACCCTCGCCGTAATCGCCGTAGATGTCCATATCAAGGTATATTTCCACGCTGTCCGCCCCGCGCACGCCTGGATGCAAATCGTCGTCCTGTACGATAAAATCCAGGTACAGACAGTCGCCGTCCCAGCAGGCGCCAACCCTGCCGGAGGAATCCCGGGCGCCGCCATACAGGGCGGGGTCGCCCACCAGAATTTTTTCCGGATCGTTGACCGCCGCCGCCGCCGGCATCGCTTCCCAATCGTCAAACCGGCCGTTAATGACGGGTTTTTGCGAGGCGCGCGGAATCCGGGCAATCAGCGGCGTGTATCCCGGCAGGGACCACGTCATCTGGCCGATCCGGGCGGCATGTTCCGAGAACGTCATTGCTGAGTATGCTGCGCCGTACTGGCCGGCTCTGTACAACTCTTCGCATCCGTTGATCCAACTTGCGAGTTTTTCCGCCAAACCGGGCGTGCGCTCCGCTATGGCGGCGTGTTTTTGAATGACGGCGCGGCCATCCGCAAGCTGCCCGGCAAGGTATTCACGGGCGCGAGGTTCCGGCGCGGCCGCGGCGGACAGGAAAAGCGAAGCCGGCGTTCCGCCTGCGGCGCGGAATGTCCTGATCTCGTAAGCATCCAATTCCAACTGCCATGGTCCCGGCGCGATCTTGCCGTTAACCGCCAGGTCTTCCAGCATGATGCCCGGCGCCGGCGCCAGTTCGGCAGTGGTCTTCCACCAGAACGGATTGGCGACATACCCGTAAACCGTTTCTTCATGTTTGGCGGCCGCCACCCACAAGTCATCATCAAATGCCGCGCCACTAATGCGCTCATATGCGGCGGTGGGAATCGAGCGGAAAGCCTGCGCAAACCGGCCGGTATGCAATTCCCGGCCGTTCCACATGTGCAGGTCCTGCATGGAATTGATGATCAAGGACGGGTTGGCCCGGATGAAAATATTCGCCCAGTTTTCCGCCAGGGACGCGCCGGCGGAGTAGGGCCAGGCCTCCGCCGCCAATTGGTGGCTGCCCTTGGGCCAGACCCAGCGCGCGGGAGTGCGGGGCTGCGGTTCATACCAGCCGAGGCGGAAAGCAATCCCGTTTTTGCCGTCATTGGCGAGTTCGGCAAGGTAGGGGGTATCGCGCGCGACGGCCAGTCTGACCGGGTAGCCGGCCCGGTCAGCCAGGATGGGCGTAATGGCGTCGGCTGCGCCCGGCACGCATACAGCGACAATCATGTTACGTTCCGCTTTCAGCTGCGCCAAGTCAAAGCCGTATTCCAGCGCCCGTTCCGCGACGGTGTTGTTTGCCGGGGTTGCCGGATCCGGTTGAATGCTCTTTTCCAACTGGACAAACAGCAACAAGTTCAAGTCGGACCGGGTTTGCGCGAGCCGGTCGCGGGTCCAGGCATAAATTTCGTTCATCCTGTCCGCGCGCCACCTGATCCACGCCGGCCGGGCGTGGGCGGCAAGCCATTGGTAACGTTTTTCAAAACGCTTGGAATCCGCCCGGTCAACCGGGATGTTGATTCCGGTTTGTTTCTCAAAAAGCGCGATGGTGAAATCGTCGTAGCTGGACATCAAGGGGTCTTCCCAAGTTGCCCAGGCGGGCCCATTGGCTTCGTTCAAATACAGCTTGATCCCCTGCCATCCCGGTTCCCGCCCGTAAAGCTCCAGCAGTTCATTGACCATGTTTTTATACACGGCCTGGCATTCGGGGCGGAGCCAATTCGGAGTAATGCCGCGGAAGCCTTCGACTTGCCGGCCATCCCGAGTAATCACGCCCAGGGTGTCGGCGCCGGCGGCGACGGCTGCATCGGTGCAGGTTTTTTCAATCGTCGGCAGCCGCGTCAATTGCAGGGAAGAAAACCAGCCCAGGTTGTTTTCCTCAAACATGCGGGCCATCAGAACGCCGCTGTCGCGCATCTCTCCGGGCGAGCGGCCGTAATCATAAGCGGAGTAATTGGCGTAGCGGCTGGGAAACAGCAGGTTGCCGTACATCGCCTGCCCCATGAAATACGCGTTCTCGCCCGAGAATTTCATCCGCCGGATCATGTTGCGGTAAGCCACCATCCAGTTGCGATAAAAATACGGCGAGTTGTTGGCCAGCATACAGTATGTTTTGAAATAGGAGGCGGCCGGCCCGGTGAAACAACTGGTGACTATCTGCCGCGCGCCGGCTTCCGGGTGCTGGCCGAACCAGCGCCGGGGTCCCGGGGCGTCCGTTATTTTCCGCGCCGGCACGTCGTTGAGAATTTCATAAATCCGCATCTTGCCCACGCGGGCGGCCTGGCAAGGTTTGTAATAATTCCGGTTGCCGATGCCGAAAAAGGTCAGGGTTCCGACGGGATCGTTCGGGAAAAAAAGCGCATGATGTTGCCGGAGGGTGTGCGAGGGCGGGGTAGGCGCGCCGATGACCACGGCGTCATTGCCGATGGTGATGGCATTGTCGCCCGTATCGGCGAAGCCGTCATTCAGGCGCATTTCCTGGAATCGCACCGTGTCGTCCGGGTAGTCCGCCAGGGCGATATGCGGCCGGCCGGGATGTTCAATCCGGTACCGGAACGAAATGAAATTGGCGTCGCAGCCGCCGGCGGTTTTGGCGATTTTATCGGGATTGGTGGTGCGGAATTTGCCCAGGGGCGTTGTAATTACCGGCGCCGGCGCCTCGGTGGCATCGCCCAGCGCTGAAATAAAGTTCTCCGGGTTCTGTTCCGCCGCGGCATCCAGTTCCCATACCAGTTTCAAATCCATGCCGTCGGCATAGTTGGTTGGATTGGCGATTCCCGGCAGGTTCAGCGGTCCGCAGACCGCGATTTCGTAATCATATTTTTCAATTTCCCGGCCGTTTTCATTCAAAACCAGCGCCAGTTTGTAAGCCGCGTTTGGCGCAAGGGTTCCCGGCGCCAGGGTGATAGAACCCGCGTTGACTATACCCTCGCGGCGCAATTCAACCGCGCCGCGGGTCACCGGCGTGTCCGCTGGGATCAGGCCGTCGCCCATCTCATTGAAAATGGTGTAGAACATCTCCTGCGTAGTCCCGGCCCTGTAAGGCGCGGTCACGCGCAACGCCACTTTTTCTGAACCGCTGAATACCGGCTGGGGCCTGCCGTCCGTCGGCGCGGCCATGATCTGTCCTTTCCAGGCCGGATTGAAATAAAGGCGGCGCCCGGCGCTGATGGACGAGTAAAAATATTCCTCGTCATCGTCAGTTTCCACCCACTTGCCATCGCGTTTGACCTGCCGGACAACTTTCGTGAAAATCCAGCCGGAATCGTCAAAGCCGATGTCGTGCCACTTGCCGCATTCCTTCAGCAGCACCATCCGGGGCCTTTTCCAGGTATTATCGGAGTCAAACCGGATATATGTACCGTCTTCGCACAGCAGCGCCGCGTCGAACAGCACCATGGCGGAACCGCAGGTTTGCATGGTTTCAATGACGACCGTGTTTGATCCGGGATGAAAATATTCCGGGTCGAGTTCATGGTTCCATAATTGCTCTTCCTCCGACATCGGGTAAGTGCGCAGCGCCCGCCGTCCGTTGACGAACACCTCCGTCCCTTCAACCTTGGCGGATATGGAACATTTGGCCCACGCCACGTCCGCGGGCAGATTGAGCACCTTGCGCATGGGCACGAACTGGCCTTCGCAGACCGGGACCACCCAGTCTATTTCCACGCGGTTGCCGGGGGTATCCGTGACAAGTTGCAAAGCCGGCCATGGCCCGGCTGTGTTGAATGCGCCGATGGACAACTCCCGCCATTCGCCGCCTTGAAGCGTTTCCACGGCTGAATTTTGCGTCTTTCTCCGTCCGATGCCCGGCACGGCAACCCACCAGCGCGACTCGGGCAGACTTTGCCGGATGCGAAGCTTGACTCCGCTCAACATCGGCGAAGCATATCCCTCCGCGTCGGGATACCCCCATGATAATGGCGCCTGCGATGGGATGGCCGAACCCCAGTTGACATACGTTTCGCCGGATGCCGTGTCAAATGCGAGCTTGCCGTTCCGCACGTCATAATTTGTGACGCTGCCGGTTAAATACGCCCCGCAGGCTGTGCCGTCGTCAAAATTCCACCGGTAAGGAAAGAAACGCGCGGGAAATTCATGCGGCAGTTCGGTGGTGACGCCGGTGATCAGCACCAGCCGGCCCTGCATATAACAATTCGCATAGGTGTATCCGGCCTGCCGGATCAAGTCCAGCCGCAAATCCGCGCAGACGCCGGATGCCGCTGCGGACCAGACCGACAAGCCGATCAACCACCCCCGCCAACCAATTCCTGATCCTTGCGTCATCATGATTTCTGCTCCTTTCCACGCGTATGCTTCGCCAATCAGACGCGCCCCCAGCGCCGCCGCCCGGAAAAATCTGATTGACAGCAATATATAATAGCATATATTTATACGCTGTCAATCGCTATCCACAAACCGACAAAGGAGCCTGCCCGAATGATTCCGCGAGAACGCGTGATTGCCGTTATCCGACACCAACGCGCCGACCGCATTCCGGTTTACGCCTGGGTGCGCAGCAACCTGGAAAAGGAAATCAGCGCCCGCTTCGGATCCGTTGAGGCCTTTGAAGATCATTACGGGTTCGATTACGCCCATATTTTCGGCGGCCCGCGCACATTTCCGGCGGACGCCCTGACGGCGCTGCGGGCCGCGCTTAACCGTCCGATAGAACCGGGCGATCTGCGCGATCTGCCCATGAGCGATCCGGACGATCACTCGGCCTACGACGCGATCATCCGGCAAATACGGCATCACAAGCAGGAACGCGGGCGCTTCGTTTACGTCCAGACCCCGGGAATCTTTGAGGCGTTGAACGGAATTTTCGGCATTGAAAATCATATGGCCCACCTTTTGCTCCAGCCGGATGAGTTGAAAAAAGTTTATCAGCGCCAGGCGGAATGGAATCGCGCCTTCGCCATGCATTGCCTGGATCTCGGCGCGGACATGATTCATGTCTCCGACGACTGGGGCAGTCAGAACAGTTTGCTTTTCAGCCCCGCGGTCTGGTGGGAAATGATCGAGCCGTTTCACCGCGTAACCGCGGAGGCTGTCCGCCGCCGCGGCGGTTTTTTGAGTCTGCATAGCGATGGCAATATTTCGCAGGTGATTGACGGCGTCATCAAGCTGGGGTACCAGGTGGTGCATCCTTACCAGGAATCCGCCGGCATGGATTTGCTGGATTTCCAGCGCCGTTACCGGAGTGTTTTCACCGTCATGGGCGGCCTGGATATCCAGACCGCCCTGGGCTTCGGCAAACTGAAATTCCTGGCCGATGAGATCAAGCGCGTGCTGACCATGTTCGCCGACGGCGGCCTGCTGTATTGCACATCGCATTTCGTGCAGGCGCATTGCAGCATGGACGAACTGGTGTTCGCGATGGACACAGTCCGGGAAATTACCGGCAAATGAACGCCATCGGCCTTTTGGCCTTCCCGGGCGATCAGTTGCCGGCCGGGCTTATTTGCCCGTCGCGTCCGACGCCAATTCTTTTTTAATCCGGGTTTTTAACTCGTCCGAGATCCCGGGCGTTGCCAGCGCGGCGTCAAAATCAGCGCGCGCCCGGTCAATCCGGTCCTCGGCGCGCCAGGCCTGCCCCCGCCGGTAAAGTGCCATGGCCCGCGTGTTATCCGACCGTAAAACGTGGCCGCTGATTTCGCGGGTATTCAGCAATATGTCGCCCAGACGGCGGGTTTCCGGGTAATCTTTCATCATCAGCGCGCATTCCTGCCATTGATTGTAGATGAACAGCCAGTAACCCGGGTGGGGGCGCTGCACCTGGTCCACGCGCGCATACCAACGGCCGGCCGCCGCCGGGTCGCGCGGACGGAGTCCCTTGAATCCGGTCTGACAGGCCAAGCCCGCCTGGTAAATCAGGATGGTTTTCGCGTGGTCATGCAGGCGGTCATCCGCCAGCGCCTTTCCCACGGCATCGAGGTATTCCTCCGCCAGGCGCTCGGCCAGTTGCCGGTCGCGCCGGTGATCCCGGGCGATGGCGATTAATTCCGCCATCGCTTCGCATTGGTGATTGGGATTGATATCCGGCGCCGCCAGGGCGGTCCGGTATTCCGCCTCGGCGGCATCCGGATGGTTCAATGCCAGGTGGACGCGCGCTGCGCCCAGCCGTCCCTCGACTGAGTTCAGCCGCGCCGCGTGGCGGAAATAGCGCAATGCCGCTGCATGTTCTCCGCGGCTCAAGGCCGCGTTGCCGGCCTTGACGTTGGCGGCGGCGGTCGGCAGTCCGTTGAGGATGAATCCGGCCTGTTGCCGGAGCCTGCCGAAGCGCAAGCTATCCGCGGAAGCGGTCAACAATTCGTAAGCCGCGCCGAAATCGCCGGCGGCAATGCCTTGCCGGGCGCGTTCAGCCATGGATTGGCCCAGCCTGAGGTACCCGGAACGCTCCAACTCTTCCAGCATCGGGCCGCCATCTTCGCGCGCGGCGCGTTCATCCGTCTCCAGGCTCTTGCGGAGTTCTTCAAGCATGTTTTCTGTTGCGGTGATGCCGCGCGGGTCAATCGCGGCCGAGCAGGATAATACGGCTGTTTGCGGGGCCGCGCCGCCGATCCTGAACGGGCGGATTGCATAAGGCGCCAGATCAATTTTCCAGGTTGCGCCTGCGATCGGCAGACCGGTCAACAAATCCATGCCGCGCGCCGCTGCCGGCATCAGCAAAGCCGCCTGAACGCTCCACCAGTGCGGATTGGCGATGTAACCATAAACATCGCCGTCATGCTCCGTCATGCTGATCCAGATGTTGACATCGCGGCCCTGGCCGCGCAGGCGCTGGTAATGTCCCGCCGGAATTGACCGGAAAGCGGCGGCATACCGCGCCATGTCCAATTCGCGCCCCATCCACATAGTCAAATCCTGCAGTGAATGAATGACCAAAGCCGGGTTGCTGCGGACAAGAATGTTGCACCAGTAATCCCCGAAATATTCCGCCGAGGGATACGGCCAGGCCTCGGCGTTGCATGAACGATGCCACCAGGGCCAGTTGGCCGGCGCGCGCGGCTGCGGCTCGAACCAGTTGCAGCGCACGGCGACGCCATTCTGGCCGTCATAGCTTAACTCCTCCAGAAAGTCGTCGCGGTGGGCGGCGAACCGGCCGTTAATTTCATTGCCAATGCGGCCGGCCATGATCGCCTGAAATTCCCGGTCCACATTGACCGTGTGGCAAACTGTTACATCCGGATCTTGCACGAAGCGTTTGAGATCAAGTCCGCCGCGGCGCGCGTAATCCAGCAACGACGGCGGCGGGGATGGATCATCCAGCGGCGGATTGATGAAAGAATTGCCGTTCGTGAACAGCACCAGTTTCAGGTCCGGGCGCGTCTCCCGCAGGCGGTTTTTCACCCAATCGTATATTTCCGTCATTTTTTCGCAGCGCCAGTCGGTCCACTCCGCCCGGGCATTGGCCATGAGCCAGTCGTATCGCTTGGCAAAACGCTCCAAATCATCGGCCGGCACGGGAATTTTGATCCCGGTCTCCCTCTCGAACAAGCTGATGGTGTAGTCGTCATAACTCGCAAAATAGGGGTCAGCGCCGTCAAAAGTCACCCAGCAAGGCCCCAGTTCCTCATTCACCTGGAGTGTGATGCCTTTCCAGCCGGGCCATTTTCCGTAAAGGGCGATCAACTCGTTTATTACCGTTTCAAAGTGTCCGCGGGCCGCCGGGTGCAGCCAGTTGGGGTAGACATTGCCGCGCCAGAGGTATTGCCTGCCGTCGCGTCCGACCGCGGCAAAAGTTTCGGCGCCGCGCGCCGCTTCCGCGTCGCTGGCGGTCAGTTTCATGCGGGTATGCGCCATCATTTCGATGGAACTGAACCAACCCATGCCGTTTTCCTCCAAAAGCTTTGCCATCAGGACGCCGCTATCCTTCAGGCTGCCGGAGTAACCCGACTCGAAGGCGGTGTGATCGGCATAGGCGCTGGGATACAATACCTGGTCATACATGAACTGACCGTAATTAATGGAGTTTTCACCGGCAAAGCGCATCCTTTTGACCATGTTCATGTAGGTAAGCAGCCAACTGCGGTAAAAATTCGGCCGCTCGCTGTGGCTGAGCGAGCCGCGGATCAGCGGCGCCAGCGGCGAGTTGAAACAGCTCTGCATCACCTGCCGCGGTCCGGCTTCCGGCTGTTGTCCGATCCATTTGCGCGGGCCGGGCGCATCCTCGATTTTCCGCATCGGCAAATCGTTCAGGATTTCGTATATGCGCATTTTGCCCACCCGCCCGGCCATTTCCTTGCGCCATTTTTTGCCCGCTTGCATGGCGAAGATGGAAATCGTGCCAGTGGACTGATTCGGGAAAAACACGCATTGGTGCCGGCGGATTTCATGGGATAACGGTTGTTCCACGCCCATGACGGCCGTGTCGTTGCCCAGGGTGGTCATGGCGCCCCAGAACGCATTTTCGTTAATGCGCATTTCCTGCACCCGGCGGCTGTCTTCGGGATATTCGGCTGCCGCCAGGTGGGGCCGGCCGGGGTTGGCGAGGCGGTACACAAACGACAGGAACATGCAGGGGCTGTTAGGATCGTCGCCTTTCGCGCCCTCGCCGCCGCCATATGTCTCGCGGAACCGGCCCAGCGGCGTTTCCACCACCGCGCTGGGCTTCTCCTGCGCATCGCCGGAACAGGAAATGAACTCGCCCGGCCGCGGCTCCTCTGCGGCGTCCAGTTCCCAGACCAGCTTTAAATTCATTCCGTCGGTGTAATTCGTCGGATTTGCAACCACCGGCTGCGCCACCGGCCCGGCAATAACGAATTCAAACCGGCAGGTCTCGACATTCACGCCATTAATTGCCAGAGTCAAAACGGCAGCATAAGCGGTATTGGCCGGCAGTGTTCCGGCGGGGAAAACCAGGTTCCCGGCCATATCCGCGCCCATGTTGCCGGAAAGGGCTTCGCGCTCAAGTTGCAGACGGCCGGCTGTTATTTCCCGGTCCGCCGCGCGGAATCCATCGCCCATCTCGTCCAGAACCCGCCAGGTAATTTCATGGTTTGCCCCGTCCCGGGCCGCGACGGCTGCGCGCAACGCCACATCTTCGCGATGGCCGTAAACCGGCTGGCTGCGCCCATCCGCAGGCGCGATCATCAATTGGCCCTTCCATGAGGGATTGAACCAGAAACACTGGTAACTTGCTCCGCCGGCATCGGATTGCGGCCTGACCAGGTTGGCGTAAACCGAAGGCGCATTGGGATGGTTGGTCGCGGCCGGCGCGGGGAGCCAGGTGGAATCGTCAAACCCCGGCAAACGCCAATCCGCGCCGGATATACCGGCATCCGGCGGAGCGCGCCATGCGCTGTCGGAGTCGAACCGGAGATAAGAGCCGTCGGTGCAAAGCAAAGCCCCATCCAGAATGAAGCCGCCGCCAAACCAATGGCTGTTTTCCTCGGCCAGGACATTTTCGCCCTTATGGAACAGGTCCGGGTCGAGTTCGTAGTTCCATATTTGGCGGCAACGCGTCTCCGGCGGCGAAGACGCCGCCGGTTTGCCGTTGACGTAGAGGCGGTGGAAGGATTCGCTTACAATTGAACAGCGCGCCCAACGGACAGGCGCGGGGATCATGATTACGCGCCGGTAGCAGAGCGTCTGATCGTAGGCCAGCGGAAGCACGCGGTCAATCGCCAAATCGTTGCCCGGCGTGTCAAAATGCAGGCGGAACCCGGAATACGGCGGCGTCGGCCGCCAGCCGAATTTGCCGATGGTTACCTCCTGCCAATTGGTGCCGGTAACCGCCACCGGTTCGGAAAAAATGTCGCGGCCTCTGGCCGTGCGGCTGACCCGCCCAACCTGCGCCATGCGCACGCCGGCGCGCATGACGCTCTGGGTCAGACTTTGCCGCAGGCGCACGGTGATTCCCGCCAGGCCCGGCATGGTGTAACCGTTCGTGTCGGGATATCCCCAATGCAACGGCAGGCTTTTGCCGTCAAAATCGCCCCATGCCAGAAACGCATTCGACCCCGCAACACGCGCATGCAGCATTCCCCGATCCACGCCGACTTGTTCCATCAGCCAATGTTCATTGATCCCGCAGAGCGTGCCATCCTCAAAATCCCAGCGATACGGGAATCCTGCTGCCGGGTAAACCGGCAGACCGGATGACTTTGGCAAATGCGAGATAAAATGGCCCTGCAAATACCGGTTTTCCGGCCCCAATCCCTCCTGCCGCAGCAATTCGAACAACTGCGTTTTGACGCCATCCGATTCGGCCGGGGTTGTCCCGGGTGCGCCCAATGCATCCCGCGGCACCCAGGCGTGCAGGATGGCGGCGCTCAAGCCGGCAACGATTATCAGCCATGTGTGTTTCATCGGTCTTCCTGTTTTGCCTGTTAATGGCATCGTCCTCTTGGAGCACACAAAGCGGTTTTCTATGGAATGCTAATTATCGCCGCGGCGGACCGGGCGGCTCAATGATCCGCACCGGCAGTTTGACCTCGGCGCGGGCCGTGCTCCCCCGCAGCAGGAGATTTGTTTCGCTGATGGCCACGCGGCCCATCTCCGTAAACGGCTGCAACGCCTGATAAATGAGCGGTTTTTCAGGGACGGCGTCCGGCACGGCGTCGAAAGTGGCCACATCCAGATCGCGGTCCAGGCGGATGCCCCGCCGGCCCGCCTCCTTGCGCAGGGCTTCCAGATAAACACTCCCCAGGGCCACGACTGCCGTGGGCCGGTAGCGGGTCAGCATCCGGGCGACGCCATCGTTCAGGGAGGCGGCATGTTTCTGCCGCATGGCGCCGCGCACGTCTTTGACTACCGCCCGTGGGTCCGGCGCCAGGCCGGCGGCCCGCAAGGCTTCCTCAAACCCGCGGACGCGCTGCCGGCAGTAGGAAGCCGCATTATCCGCAATCAAGCCAATCCGGCGATGGCCGCGCCGCAGCAGGCGGGCGGTCATTTCGCGCATCCCGGCCTGGTGATCCGTGCTGACGTAATTCAAGGGCGAGGATTCCAGCACGCGGTTGAGGACCATCACCACGTGCCCTTCCTTGTGCAGGTCTTCGAGGATGGCCATGTCCTCCTCCGCCGGGAACGGCGCCAGGATCCCCGGCGCCGTTCCCAGGCGGATCGAACGCGCCAGATCGGAAAACGGCGCGGAAAAACGGCGCACCGTCAGTTGCAGATCGAGCCGATGCAGCGGTTCCAGCATGCCTTCGAATATCTGACCCCAGAAAGCCAGGCGCTCGACGCGCTGGGGCAGGAGCAACACCAGATTCAGCGCCGGCGCCGCCGCCCGGACCTTGCGCACAAAAGTTCCCTTGCCGCGCAGGCGCACAATCAAACCATCCCGTTCCAGGATGCTTAAAGCCCGGCGGGTGGTCAGGTGATTCACGCGGAACCGGCGCGATAATTCCGTCTGGGTGGGCAGTTGGTCCCCATCCCGGGCGTTTTTGATCAAGTCCCGCAAATGGTCTTCGATTTTTTGATATAACAAGATCATTGCCGGTCAGCGCAACATCCATATGGTGCCAATGTGCGGTTCCGCGCGGTAGGCGCCGATATCCACCGTGCCGTCAAACCGGCCGATGCGCGGGTTCCCGTCCAGGTCCACCCCGTCCGCCATCCAGGTAAGGTCGTTCATTCCCGCGCGGCGGCAGGGAGAGCGCGCGGCGATCCGGTAATTGCCCGTGTCCGGCGCGATAAACAACGGGTTGTCTTCACGATTGTTTGTCCCCGGCAGGCCGGCCAGGGGCGCGATGCAGCAGTTGGTATAGACCGCGGCGTCCGCCACGGTGTTCAGCCAGTTTGACGTGGTACCGTTCACCACCGTGTTGGAATAAACGATGGTGTTGAGAATAACTGATCCGGCCACCGAGGCGCGGATGCCGCCGGTGTTGTTGGTCGAGCGGTTGCCGGCCACCGTGCAGCTTTCCACGCGGTTGGTGGCTTCGAAGCTGATGCCGCCGGCGTAATCGGTCGCCCAGTTGTCCGCAATCAGCGAGTTGCGGATCAACGTGCCCGCCGACGCCGCCGCGCAATATATGCCGCCGCAGCGGGTGGCGGAATTGGCGACGATCCGGTTGCGGTCCAGGACAACCTGCGGCGCAAGAATGTAAACTCCGCCGGCAAAACGACCCCCGTAATTGTTGCTCACCAGGCAATCGGTCACCACCACGTTGGTTACGGCGGCGCCGCCAACCACAATCCCGACGCCATCGCAGTTGATGGCAGCCATGTAATTGCCCGCAACCACGCAGTTACTGATTACTGTGCCCGGCCAGCTTATATAAAGACCCGCGCCCTGCTTATATTGCGCGGTCAGGGTGTTGCCTTCCACCCGGCAGTTGACGATTTTGGAAGCGTTGCCGGCTACGCCCGATGGGAAAGCAATACCGCCGCCGTTGCCCGCGCTCTGGTTGGAAACAACCTGGCAATCCACCAGCAGATGCGCCGGCGCACTGGAGGCCGCCACCCGCGCCCAAAAACCGCCGCCGCCAGATAAGCCCAAAGCGGTATTGGCGCAAATCAGAGTCTGGCTGACGGTCACATTTCCCGCGCCCCAACATCCTATCCCGCCGCCGGCGCTGGCGGAATTAACGATAATGGTCGAATCCCGGACAACAAAACTGCCGCTATGCTGATATATGCCGCCGCCATTACCGGCGGAGGCCTGGTTGTTGCTGATGACGCATCGCAAGATCAAGGTATTGTCATTGCCGCTGACCCCGGCAATGCCGCCCCCATCACTCGCGGCATTGTTGCTGCAGACCAGCGAATCAACCAGCAGGCCGTCAGCCCGCAGATCAACGCCGCCGCCGTCCGTCGCCGCGTTGCAATCGCGCACGATGCAATTGCTGACCGTGCTGGCATATATATACACTCCGCCGCCGTAGGTGCTGTTGCTGCCGTGGGCAATCGTAAGCCCCTCCAGCCGGGCGCCGGTATTCAGGGTGAAACAACGAAATGTGTCGTTGCCGTAAATGACCACGGTCTCGCGATTGCCGCTGTCGCCGCGCAGGATCCTGCCGGTCAGTGCGACCGTGTTGGTCAGCGGGTAATCGCCGTCCGCCGCCAGAATAACGTCTCCGTTGTCCGTCGCCGCCGCCACGCCGGCATGGATGGTTTTTTTAGCGCTGGCCCAGCTTGTGCCGTCGCCGGTGTCGTCGGGCCGGCTGGCGTCCACGTACCAGGTGGCGGCCTCGACTCCGCCCGCCGCCGCCAACCACATTGCCGCCAACCGCGCCGCCCAAGATGCGTATCGTTTGTTCATGCGTCCCTCCTGTTAAAAATGTTGGTTGAATCGCAGCATAGCCGGATAAAAATCCAAAGCCAACCATATAATAGCATATAACTGGAAACTGTCCAGTTTTTTATGGACTTAATGGAGCAAATTTCAAAAATCCTATCAAAAAGGTCGGGGTGTAACCCGACCCTCCCAAAAACGGGTTGTTTTTCCATTTTTGGAGGGACGACTTCCACGTCGTCCGAGCGTTTTGAAACTGGCTCCATGGAAAATTCACATCTTTAAGATTGCGGGAATGCCGGGTAAAACATAAACTTCAGTGTCGCTTTCAAAAATCAGTTTTTGAAGGCAGTATTCCGTATCCAGAAGTCAGTAGTCAGAATACTAACGGTCAGGCATCATGCAAACCAAACGCCCCAACATCCTTTTGCTGTTCACCGACCAGCAGCGGTATGATACCATTGCCGCTGCCGGGTTTCCGCATATGCTCACGCCCAATCTCGACCGGCTGGCGCGCGAGGGCTGCCTTTTTTCCAACGCCTATACGCCCAACCCGGTATGCGTTCCCGCCCGGCATAATCTCCTGACCGGGTTGCCCGCGCGTTTTCACGGGTTCGCCGCCAATTTCGGGCATCCCAATCCGGCAATCCTGCCGACCTTGCCCCGGATTCTCTCTGATCAGGACTACGTTACCCGCGCGGTGGGCAAGATGCATTTCCGGCCGGTGCGGCGGCATAACGGATTCGACAAGATGGAATTGATGGAGGAAGCGCCGCGGTTCCGCGAGGATGACGAGTACGCCATGTATTTGAAAAACGTCGGCCTGGGCCATATCCTCAACATTCATGGCGTGCGCAACCTGCTTTACATGGCGCCTCAGCGCTCGCTGATTCCGGAGGAGCACCACGGTTCCACCTGGGTGGGCGATCGCGCCGCGGCATTCCTGCGCGCCGAGGCCGGCCGCCGGCCGTTCTTCCTCTGGGCCAGCTGGATCGCCCCGCATCCGCCGTTTGATGTTCCGGATGCTTTCGCCGGTTTGTATCAAGGGCGCAATCTGCCGGAACCATTGGACAGTGAAACACAATGCTGGCCGGAAGTTGCCTTCAGCAAGGTCAGTTCGAGGTTCCCGCCGGACAAGGAGCGACAATATGTCCGGCGCATGCGCGAGCTTTACTATGCCGCTATTTCGCTGGTGGATAAAAACGTGGGCAAAGTCCTCGCCGCGCTGGATGCAATCGGCGAAACCGACAACACCATGATCATTTTTACTTCCGATCACGGCGAGATGCTGGGCGACCATGGGGCTTACCAGAAGATGTTGCCGTATGACAGTTGCTCCCGCATCCCGTTTCTGGTGCGTTATCCGCGCCGCTTCCAACCCGGCAGCGTCAGGAACGAATTCGTGGATTTGAATGACATCCTGCCCACGGTGCTGGATGTCTGCGGTTTGCAGTATCCCGGCCCTTATGAATTACCCGGCAGTTCGATATGCGGCGGCAACAAGGATCGTTCCCGGCAGTACATCGAATATCACCGGGATAACCGGCGCTGGATCGCCATGCTGGATGAACGTTATAAATACGGATATCATTATGGCGGCGGGCTGGAATTGTTGTTTGACCGCCAGAACGATCCGAGTGAAAGCGTCAACCTGCTGGCAGCCAGGCCGGACGACCCGGAAGTGAAGGATGCCCGCGCCCGTCTGCGGGCGCAATTATGCCGGCATGAAGAAAAATGGGGGTTGGAAGGATATGCCCGGGACGGCCAATTCCGGCAGTATGACAAGTTTGATTACCGCAGCATGGCGAAAATCAACAACCAGTTTCCGCATTTTCAGGAAAATATTGTTGATCCGTCCGAGAAAAAAGCGATGAACAATTTCGGGGATGAACTGTTGCGCGCGGCCGCGCCGGAACGGAATGTCATGCGCTTAAATGAAATGGCGCTGGACGACTGGGTGGCGGGCGGGGGTTCGGCGGACCTGGCCGCAAAAATCCGCGCCGAAAAGTTGTGATCGCTTTGATGCGTTAATCTTTCAAATCGAACTGATGAGCCAATTTCAAAAGTCCTGTCAAAAAGGTCGGGGTGGAACCCGACCCTCCCAAAACGGGTTGTTTTTCCATTTTGGAGGGACGACTTCCGCGTCGTCCGCGACTTTTGAAATTGGCTCGATTGCAAAACTCACGTTTTGAATGAAATTTACGCATGTGTTTGCATTACACTTGACATGTATTGTTTTTTAATGTAAAAATTGCTTCGATAAATCGAAACAATGCGTTTTTCATGATGGCCACTAAATGGCATACTTGAAACAGTTTCAAATATCCTGCCAGGAAGGTCGGGGTGGAACCCGACCCTCCAAAAACGGTTTAATTTTGGATTATGGAGGGGCGACTTCCACGTCGTCCGCGACCAGGAAGGTCGGGGTGGAACCCGACCCTCCAAAAACGGGTTGATTTTGGATTATGGAGGGACGACTTCCACGTCGTCCGCGACTTTTGAAATTGGTTTATATCATCGGTTGTATTGACACATCTTGTTGATCTGGAACAATAAACATGAATGATTGTGATGTCTCCCGCAACCGGGCCAATGGTATAAACCATGGCAGCCCAGTCCCGAAATATCTGCAATTACAGCAGATTCTAATCCGGCAGATTCAATCCGGCAAATATCAGGCCGGCGATAAACTCTCTACGGATGCCGAGTTGAAAAAACGCTATAACTTAAGCACCTCGACCGTTATGCGCGCGCTTTATGAACTGGAAAAGGCGGGATTTGTGACGCGCAAGCAGGGCGCCGGAACTTTTATGAAATCGGCTGCGGGCGCCCCTTCTCAATCACCACAGTCATTTCCGCAGCGCCTTTTGTTGATTTGCGGCGCCGCGCCGAATTTCGACCAGGGGCATGAAAACGTCAACTGGTTCATCGGCCATGAGATTTACCGGGGGCTGGTGAATACGTTTGACGGACGCGTCCGGATTACCGCGCCGGAAAAACTTGAGGAGGAACTGGCGTCCATCCCGCCGGATGTGCAGGCGTATGTGGCGGCCGTCAACCGCCGGCCGTTAGTGCAGGATGCGCTGGCCGTCCGCGATGTGCCTTACGCGATCATTGACCAGCAGTCGCAAATGCCGCAGGTGACCGCCAATACGGTCAGCCTGGACCATGTTCACGGGGTCTACAACGCCATGGCTTATCTGATTGAAGAACTGGGCCACCGCGACGTGGCGTTCATCGGGCCCAGGCGGGATGAATTGACCGTCCAACACCGCGGCCGCTGGTCCGGGTACTGCATGGGCCTGCAAGCATTTGATTTGCCCTTGCGCGAAGAACTGCTGGTCTATGCGGAAAGCGGCAGCCTGGCGGACGGCTACCGCGCCGCCGCATCGTTATTAGCGCGGAAGGTGAAATTCACGGCGGTTTTTGTTTCCACTGATTTGAAAGCCATTGGCGCCATTCGCGCCTTCCGCGATGCCGGCCTGAAAGTTCCGGAAGATGTTTCGGTCATGGGCTTTGACGATGCCCCGGGCGCGGACCAGACCGACCCGCCGTTAACGACAGTCCGTCTGCCATACTTCGAAGCGGGCGTGGCGGCGGTGAAATTGTTGGAAAGCGCCGCCGGACCGGACGGGATGCGTCCAGGCAGATTGCTGCCGTCGCACGTGGTGCTGCGTAGTTCGTGCGCCTCGGGGAAATCCTGTGCAGCCGCCGGGTGAGGCGGGAAAATTCACCGCGAAAGAACGCAAGGAACGCCAAAGCAGACAGGGAAATAATTCACCGCGAAAGAACGCAAGGAACGCCAAAGCAGACAGGGAAATAATTCACCGCGAAAGATCGCAAGGAGAGTGTATGAGCAGTATCATGGAACTGTGCGATCAGGTTCGAAACATTGCGTATGCCATTCATTTATACCATGGCAATGAATATTTGGAAAAAGTCTACGAAAACGCTTTGGTGAATCGTTTGCGAAAGGCGGGCTTTGAAGTTAAACAGCAAAACCCCATCAATATTCATGATGAAGACGGCGCCTTGATTGGAGATTATTTCGCGGACGTAGTTGTAAATGATGTCCTTTTGATCGAACTTAAAGCGTGTAAGGTGTTGACCACTGAACATAAAGCTCAGTTGATCCACTATTTAAAAGCAAACGGAATTGAACATGGTTTGCTTATTAATTTTGGCTCTTTTAAATTTGAACTTGTAAAATATGTCCAAAGCAATCAACTTCTGATGAAAAAATAATCATTCTATGGAGCCAATTTCAAAACTAACGTTTTGAAAGAATTCAGAATTCAGCAGTCAGAATTCAGAATAAAAGCAAGGTATTTATGGTTAAGGTGTTATATAGTTTTTTAATTCTGACTACTGAATACTGGCTACTGAATACTGCTTTCAAAAGCTGACTTTTGAAAGCAACTCATGTGTTCTTTTGCGATCTTTTGCGGATAAATCATTCCGGCGAAAGAAAATCACCGCCAAAGAACGAGAAAACAAAGCAAAATATGCAAGCAGACAAATTCAAACCTTTAATCGTAACCGCCGCCGGTAAAACATTTAACCTGCCCGGAGGGATTGTCCAATCAAAAACGGGCGGAGGTGTGCGGTACGATTTCGAGTTGATCAACAACACCAAGCACCCTCTTGAAATCGCCCGCGTGCGCTTGTTCGACCTGCCGCTCGGCAAAAGCGTAAAAATCTTCCGGCAGGGATTTTACATGCCGTCGGATCCGGCCGGATTTTACGAGTTGACGGACGGCAAACCGGCGCCGGCGGCGGGCGGGTGGAAGCCTTTAACCCCCTGGTGCGATGACCACGCTTTCATCAGCCATTCGCTGGCGGTGATACAGCGCGCCGGCCGGACTTTGCTGACGGCCGGGTTTGTCAGTTTTGACCGGTTTGAAGGACTTTTGACGTTCAACACGCGCGGCCAGACCATCCGGATGGCTGCCTGGTGCCTCATGGAGAATATTACACTGCCGCCCGGCGCTGTCTGCCGCCTGGAATCGCTATGGTTAATGGAAAACCGCGATTTTAACCGCGGCTTGACGGCCTATGCCGATTACGCCGGCCGGCTCAACCATGCACGCATCCCGCGCGCCACTGTCACCGGCTGGGTGGACTGGCAGTATTACCGCGAGGAAAAAAACGAGCGCGATATCCTGCGTTCGGTGCATGCCATGCAGTTTCTGAAAAAGCGCGGCTATCCCCTCAAATACGTGATTATTGACGGCGGCTGGTGCGCTTATGCTTCGGAATGGATGAAGCCCTGCGCCAAATTTCCGGATATGCCGGGGTTGTGCCGGAAAATCCGGCGGGCGGGATTTGTTCCCGGCCTCTGGCTGGCGCCGTATCTCACCAATGTCAAAACCGAGGTGGCGCGCCGGCATCCGGACTGGATGGTGATTGACGGTAAAACCGGGAAGCCGCTGTTCAAGGAAAGGTCCAATGTCGGCGCCTGCCATGTCCTGGATTATACCGTGCCCGCCGCGCTGGATTGGCTGCGGAAAATTGTCCGGACAATGGTGCGGGATTGGGGAGTGGGGTATATCAAACTGGACGGACCGTGCCTGGGCCATTATCAAGGGGGCCGGTTCCATCAACCGGATGTAACGGCCATCGAGCAGGTGCGCTGGTCGTTGCAAGCGATCCGGGAGGAATGCGGCGACAAGGTTCTGGTCGAGGGCGAGGGGATCTACGGGCCGTCCATCGGCTATGTGGATATTCAGCGCACCACGCAGGACACCAGCACCCACTGGCATATCCTCGAAAACGGGCGTCCATTGTTGAAGGAGAACCTGAAAAACGACCTGCTCAGCGGCTTTGTCCACCGGCGATTATTCCACAACCACCGCGAAAACGTGGTGCTGCGCGATTTCCTTTCGCCATTCCATGCCGGCACGGCGAAAAATCCTGAAGCCCGGGATGCGATTCTGACCGAGAATCAATTGCTCTCCCAGATTTCCGCCACGGCTCTTGCCGGAGGCGCCATGCTGCTGAGCGATCCGGTGGAACTGCTGATGCGCAGTCCCGGACGTCTGGCATTGATCAGCCGGTTCCTCCCGCATTTTGAAAACCAGCCGGCCGCTCAGCCGCTGGATGTGTTCCAGGATGGCCGGCAGCCTGCCATCTACCACCTGCCGGTGACGCGGGAATTCGAATCGTGGCATGTGGTCGGAATATTTAACTGGGGCGACCACCCCGCTGATTTTTCCATTCCATTGCGCAAAATCACCGGCGGCGGCGCCTGGCATGCGTTTGATTTCTGGAACGAGGAATATCTTGCTGAAATCTCAAATTTCAAATCTCAAATTTCAAATGGAGCGGGGGCTTTCTCTGTGAAAAACGTGCCGGCGCATGGCTGCAAAATCCTGGCCTTGCGCCGAAAAGTCAACCGTCCGCAACTGATCGGGACGAACCTGCATATTCTGCAGGGCGCGGTGGAGCTTGATGCCATGGAATATCTGCCTGATTCAAAAACATTGCGGTTGACCATCAATCATTTCGATCAAACCGAGCGGCGTTTGTTCGTCTGGCGTCCGGCATCCTTCCGCAATGTGCGCGTAAAAACCAATGCCCGCGACTTCCTGGTGGATGACCGCCGGCGCGATTTGTTGATTCTGCAATTCAACGGCCGGATGGGTAAAAACGGCTGCCGGAAAACGGAGTTTGAGCTAGAATTCGGATGATTTAACCACGGAGCACAGCGGAGGCGGAGAACAAAATAACGATAAAGGTAGGCCACAAAAATGCACAAGAATCACAAGACGGAAGGTATTGTCGCTGTTTTTAAAGATTGAGATGCCCTAATAATTGTTCAATGCTGATTTTATGGTGTTCGGCAATGCTTTTCAATATGCCGTTCAAGGTTCCGATTTTTATCGGATTATGATTCGGGATGGTCTCATGGTGTTCGCCATGCTGCATTGTGGTCAAACGAATATGCGAGCCTGTCTGACGGGTAATGACGTATTCCAATCCGCGCAAGGCTCTTATAAGTTGCGCCGCGGATATATCGCGCGGAATCTTCATACCGCCATGACCTCGTCCCTGACAAAATGCAAACGCACCATGCGCGGTCGTTCTGTTCCGTCAAAGTGGCAATCCACGGCATCGCGTATATTAGATTTTAATTCTTCCAGCGTGTCGCCTTCGGTATGGATGCCGGCGCCCAGGGAGTGGGCGGAAAATCCGCCATCCGCTGTGTCTTCCTGCACTTCAAAAATTATTTCCAGCATGTGTAGTTCCCCCCTTTTTTCGAGAAATAGTATCAAAAATATGCGTGGGAAGTCAATCGGGGTAGTTGCGTGAAAAAATGAGCATTGAAATCATTACCGGATTCGACGGCGCCAGCCCTTATGCCGACGCCGGCGTCCAACGTGAATCGGAAAATTGCGCCGTGGTTCTGCCCAGCCTGCGCCGGATGCCGGGCCGCAGCGAGGAGGCGCCCGGCGCCGGCAGCCGATTCAACATCCGCCTGCATAACCAGTCCGCCATGCCGCAGCAATTCACCGTGATCGCCGATTGGGAGACCCCGGCGCGCGTCGCCGACCATGATCTGGGATATGTGAGGTGTCTGGAAGAGGTTCAGTATCCCGCCGCCGCCCATTCGAGGGCTATGGCGGACACGTCAACGGTTGATAGAGGTTGGCGGATGATTCCGGGCTTCCGGCTCGGTGAAACCTGTGTGGAATATAAATTGGAGTTGCCCCCGGGCATAACCGAACTGGGGCTGTCCCCGGAATTCAATTATGGCGACTGCGCTAAATTCGCCGCGGATTGCCAGGCCCGCGGCATCGTTGTCGAAGTCATCGGCCAGAGCCGGCAAAAGCGCGATGTCTGGATGCTGTCCCTGGCGTCGCCAAATCGATCGGCGCGGCCGTTTTTCCTCCAGGCGCGCGACCATGCCTATGAATCCGCCGGTTCGTTCTGCGTGCTGGGCATTGTTGATTTCCTGCTGGGCGCTTCGGCGTTGGCGCAATATTTGCGGAGCAAGTTTCATGTTTATATCGTGCCGATGACCAATCCCGACGGCGTGCATGACGGTATGAGCCGGCTGACCTGGGAGCAGGGCGCCGACATGAACCGGATCAACACCGTCCCGGACGCCGCGCATGACGCCTTGCAGGCGGCAATCGACCGTGTGCGCCCGATAGTGCACATGAACATCCATAACTGGATCAATAAATTCGTGGATGGATTGCTGGCCAACGATCAGCCGGTTGCGGAAAAAATCCTGGCACACATGCCGGCCGAGAGCGCGCATCACAAGCGCTGGAGGGTGGAAACCACGGCCGATTTTATCAAGGCGGCCGGCTGGGAAAATCTTTCGGCGGAAGCAGTGCGCGAGAAACGCCGCGCCAGTTGGTCATGGAAAAATTACTGCCAGGAAAAATTCGGCGCCATCGGCGTCAATTTCGAATTTCCCTGGTTCGGGCTGGACCCCGCCGCCATGCGTGCCAAGGGGGTGCTGGCTTTTTGCGCCCTGGCGCTGGCAGCGGTGGAGGAAAAGCGCATATAAATTGTCGGTGGGTGGCCAATTCCTGGCGAGGTCATCAGAAAGGATAGGAGCAATGCAATCCGGTGATAAAAAAAATCTGAAGATATCCGCGATGCTGGCGGTCATAGGCTTGGCCTTGGCCGTTTCAGCCATGGCCGCCGGGAATCCGAAGGAGGCTGTTGCAATAGACGTCTTGGGATCGCGCCCGGTTGATCCGCGCGCCTGGACGGAACTGGATATCGTTCCCATGCCGAAGGAAATCC
>CAYXEK010000054.1:0-23534 GCA_964463985.1 uncultured Verrucomicrobiota bacterium | reverse complement strand
CTGACCCCTTTTTCCTCGTGACATGCGCGGGATAAAACGGTATTTTATATTTAATTTGCCAAATGCAGCCAATCGCTTGTTGCCATTACCAGGAGGCATCCATGTCTGAAGATCCCCAACACGCCCGGGCGGGCGCCGGCGCCGCCGAAATTCTGTCGGCTATCCAGATCAGCGAGCCTGAAAAGTACACCCGCCTTGACACCCCTGAAATCAAGGCGTTTTTTTTACAACACGGGAAAACCGCTGTCTGCCTCCTGTCCGCAGATCTCTGCGTGCTTAACCGTGTCCAGGCCGCAGCCGTCCGCCAGGCCGCGGCTGAAGCCCTCGGCCTCCCCCTGGAAGCCGCGCATGTTGCCGTCACCCACACGCACGCTCCCGGCGCGGGCGCGGGCTGCCCCATCCAACTCGACCGTTTGGCGGCCGCCGCGGCGGCGGCCGCGCGCCAGGCCCGCCAACAGGCCCGCCCTGCCGCCAAGGTCGGTTATCTCGGCGTGGATACCGGCGGGCGTTTCAACATCAACCGCCGCACGCGCACCGGCAACCTGGGGGTCTGGTGCCTGATGCAGTCCGCCGGCTGCCAGGACAATGGCCGCGCCGTGGACGGCACGCAATGGGTGCGCGATAAAATGCGACAGGCAGGGGCCAATGCCGAAGAACTGGATTTAATCGAAGGGCCGTTCGTGGCCGACCGACCGGCCGATACCCGGCTGGATCTGCTTTTGCTGGAGGATGCCGCCGGCCAGCCCATCGCCGGGCTGGCGCGGTTTGCCGCTCATCCCGTGATCTGCAGCAACGGCTACTGGCGACCGAATGTCAGCCGCGATTATCCCGGCGCGCTGTGCGATGCGTTGTCCGCCTCCCTGAGTTGCCCCATCCTCTTCACCCAGGGTCCAACCGCCGATCAGCGTCCGCGCCACCGGGATGTTGGACCGGAGGAATGCGCGCGCATCGGGCGCGGACTGGCCGACGCCTTGCTGGACAACCTGTCCCATCTCCGCCGCTGGCCGTTTGACCGTTTGCATTGCGCCCGTCAGGAAATCACCGCCGCCGTGCGCGCGGAAGTCCCGGCAACCGCGGCCGAAGCGGAATCGCAATGGCAGGAATCCCTGCGGCAACTGGCGGCAGCCGGGCACAATTCCGTCATCGCGCTCCTGGAAAGGAAACGGCTGGTGGAGCGGGAAAAATTCTACCAGAAACTGGTACGGCTGCCGTTTTTTCTCAATTACCTCACGCCGGAAGAACGACAGTCGCGCCAGGCCAGGCTGCCGGTCAGCCTGGTGCAAATCGGGCCGGTACGCCTCCTGCAGTTCCCCGGGGAATTGGCGGCGACTGCCGCGCAGGACCTGGCGGCGCCTGACGGCGCGCCGGTAATCGTAACGTCTTATACCGACGGTGTGGCGGGCTACCTGCTGCCGCCGGCTGACTTCGCCGAAGGCGGCTACGAAACCACCAGCGCGCTGCTGGCGCCGGAAACCGCCCTGCAATTGCGCGCCGCCGGGCTGCACCTGCTGAAACACGCCCCTTGAGATTGTGCTTGATTTATCCGACGGCATCCGGCAGGATTTATACGGAATAAATTCACCATTGGAGGTTATATGTCCCTGCGCCGCATCATCCAAACTGCCTGCATCATCGTCTGCATATCATGCCTGGCCTGGCTGGCGCCCGACGCCGCCGCGCAGTCCGCCGGGCTCGCCATCGAGCAAACCATGGAACTCAGCGTCATTCCCGGCCAGCCGCCCATGGCGAGCACGCAAAAAATCTGGCTGGCGCCCGGTAAAATCCGCATGGAAATACAGGGCGGCGGCATCCCCGGCATGCCCAACATGGCCACGATCATCCGCACGGACTTGAACAAGGTCTACATGGTGGACGACAGCGCCAAAACTTACATGGAGATGCCCGCCGATCTGGCCGCCGGCGCCACGGCCGTCCAAATTGAAATGAAGGCCACCGGCCAGAAGAAAAAAATCAAGGAATGGAACTGCGAAGAATACATCATCACCGGCCGCGGCGATATGGCCGACATCAAGATGACCGTTTGGGCTTCCGAGGACATCAAATATGATGATAAACTCCGCGACAGCCTGCTGGCCTCGATCAAAAATCCCATGTTAAACTCGCTTTCCGAAAAACTGCGCGAACTCAAGGGATTCCCCGTGGAGCAATCCATCGCCATCAACATGGGCGGCATGCCCACTACCATGGCCACGCGGCTGAATTCCGTGGCGGAACAGAAAATTCCCGACGATAAGTTCGAAGTGCCTGCGGGCTATGTTCTGCGCCAGATATTTCCGCAAGCAGGTCCGGCCAATGCGCCGGTCGGTGTCCCTGTTAAATCCGGCAAGCCGGATTAACCGCAAAAGAGCGCCCGGGACGCGCACAGGCGGGGACCGGAACGGTAATTTTTACCGCAAAAGAGCGCATAGAGCGCGAAAGCGGAACGACACTCGCAGATAATGGGACGGTGGCCAGGGGTCTGGCCGCCCTACCTTTCACTTTCACCGCATCCGGAACATGACGCCGCCGGGAATGTATTCGTAGCACCCGATATCAGCCCGGCCGCTGAACCGGTCGGGCTGGGCATGCCGATCCAGGTCCACCGCGCCGGCATCCTGCATCCACGGCCGGTTGGTTCCGGCATTGATGACCGGCGAACCGCCGGCCAGCCGGTAATTCCCGGCCACATGGTTCGTGCCATACCCGCTGCCCGGATCAATCACCAGCGGGTACTCGGTGGTATTCCCGGCGCCCGGCAAGGCCACCGGGGCACAGCAATATTCCAGAAAATTCGATCCCGCCACAGTGTCGCAAAATATCTCCGCGGTCGCGGTCGGATGATTCGACCAGACAATGGTATTGCGCACCGGGTTGGTACCCAGCATATATATACCGGCGCCGGCGGCACCGCCATTACCGAAGACCGTGCAATTTTCAACGTAACCGGTCCAAACCCCGATATTTTCCAGGCGCAAGCCGCCGGGATAATTGCCGTAAACCAGGCAATTGCGCATTTTCAGTGCGGGAGTAGCGGCGGCGGCTAACAAACCACCGCCGCGCGTGCTGACATTGTATGCGATGGTGCAATTTTCCACAATGCCTTCGTTGTAAGACGACTTGGTAGTGATATACAAACCACCGCCATAATTGCCGGAGACATTATTGACGATGGTGCAATTTTTCACGGCGTAAGGGCCAGCGGCATTGCCATACACATACACGCCCGCGCCGCGGTAGGAATCGGTATTATTGCTGACGACGGAATTCAACAATTCCCCGGTTCCCAGCCGGACGCCCGCGGCGCCGCCGCCATTGATGCTGGCATTAGCCGTCACCAGGCAATTGGAGGCGATGGCGCCGCCATCCAGGAACAACCCGCCGCCGGCATTGCCGCTCCCGGCGCTGACAGCGGTGTTGTAAGAACTTGTGGTGTTTAATATCCACCCGCCGGAGGCGGCATGCGCGCCGCCGCCCTGTGTCGCCGAGTTGCTGCTCAGCAGGCACATATCAACGATGGTATTGCCGCCGATGTACAATCCCCCACCAACATTATTGCTGGCGACATTGCCGCTGAATTCCGATCGCATGATATTGACGGTGCCGCTGGAGTGTACGCGCAAGCCGCCGCCGAGATTGGTGGCAAAATTGCTGAAGAATCGGGAATCCAGCACGGATCCCTGGGTGACGTAAATGCCGCCGCCATTGCCGCTCCGGCAGCCGGTGACAATGCAATTGCTGACCGTGCCGGACACCACCCGCACTCCGCCGCCATAATTTTCCGTTCCCCCGTTGGTGACGGTAAAACCGGCAACCAGGGCATCGGCATGATTGATCTGGAAAGCGCGGACATTCCCGCCGCAATCGAGGATGGTAGCGGCCGGAGCGTCATTGAACGATTTCACCGTGATCCCGGCCGATACCAACACTTCCTGGGTGAGATTGTAGGTGTCGTTCGTTACCAGCACCACGTCGCCCGCCGATGTGGCATAGGACGCCACGGCGTTGCTGATGCTGGCCAGCGCCGTGGTCCAATCCGTGCCCAGGGTCCCCGGCGCGTCGCTGCCGCCCGGCGCCACGTAGTAAGTTTCAGCGCCCGCGGCGCCCGCCGCGAGCATGCCAACCAAAACCAACAATTTCAGATGATGCATAACGGTCCTCCTGCTTATAATGATTGCTTACGTTTATTATTCTACTTCCGGCACCAACTCGACATCGTCCAGATAGATTACCGCATTCGTATCCAGATCCGCCGACGGATAAAACAAGACCGCCACCGACGCCCCCAGGGCATTGGTTCGCGCCTGGAAACTGCCGGTATAATGCGTCCAGCGCGCCGGATCGGGCGTCAGCTTGATCCCGCGGCGCATTTCCGGGTTTTGCATGGGAACGTTATTCACGCACAGATTCAGCGGTTCCCGCGCCGCCTGATTCATCTGCATGGTCCATTGTGCGCCGTTTTTACTCCAAAAGCAAACCCGAACATCCACCCGCGGCGCGCGGCCTTTCATCCGGAATGCAAAGGCGTAGCGGCCACCCGGCGTCACCGCCGCGCCCCGGCCTTCCGGATCATTGCCGAAAACAAGCCCGAAATAAGGGTTGCCCTCCGCCTGGGAGGGTTGCTTAAACCGCATAAACACCGACTTTTGCCCGCCATGCGCCTCCGTATCGGTGACGCCGGCTTCAGCTTCGGCATGCCGGATTAAAGTCCCCCACCCGGCCGGCAACTGTGCCGCTCCCTGGACCGGACCTTCCGCCCTGCCATCCGGCACGAGGTTCGGCGCGCCCGCCAGCCACTGCACGGCGTTTTCCAGCAGGCGCAATTCCGCGCCGCGCGGCGCGGCCGGACGGCCCTGCGGATCATTGGGCGCGCCGGCCGCGCCGGTCATCAGGCCGTTAAGCGCCACGCGTCCCCGGCCAATCCGGCCGGCCACCACCACGGCCTGACCCTGCTCGTTCACAACCAGCTTTTCGCCGGCTGTGCCGGGTTCAATGGCGATATGGTCGAACCGGAAACCGGGCTGGAAATATTCACCCACCGGGAGGCAGGCCGTCAGCGGATGTTGCCGCGCCGCGGTTATCCGGGACAATTTCGGGTTATCGGCGCCGATGCCGATGGTCCGGAACACTGGCATCTGGCGGCGGAACCCCACGGCATCGTGAAAAAAGAGCGCGCTGCCGCCGTTTTGCACCCAGCGCGCGATGTGCGGCGCGTACCTTATCAGGCGTTCAGATTGTTCCGTCTGCGGGATGATCAGCACGTGGCAAGCGGCCAGGTCTTCCGGCAGCATGCCGGTCAACGCGGCCACGGCCAGGTTCGTCCGCGCTGCCAGGGCGGACCGGATGGGCCCGCTGCCGTAACCGCTGTACACGCCCACCCGCACAGGCTCGCCCGGCCGCCGCCGCGCGGGCGCGGCGGCATTGCTCCCGTCAACCTGCGCCGCCGCCGTCGAGCCGGGCAGATCGGCCAGGGCGGCCGTTTGCATGATCCGCCGCAACGCAATCGCACCGATGCTTTCTTCCGGATGGATATTCCGGCGGGCGGGATACTCGGCCGCCGCCGGGGCATTGACCGAAAGTTGAACAACAAGCCAAAGTTCGCCGTCCGCCGCCGGCGGCGGCGCCGGCAGCACGAACATTTTCTTATGTATATTCGGGTGCTGGCCGCCGTCCCGGCGCAGGCTGTAGATGCCCGTCCGCTCTCCCGTGCCCGCGGAAACCCGGAAAAGTTCCGCCTCGTGCAGCGCGGCCGAATATCCCGACAGGCAATCGCGGTCAATCGCGATATAGGCCCAGCGTTCCGGACGATCCCGGAACAAATCCGTGATGTTGAATTCCAGCCGGGCCTGACCCTGCTGGAAATCGGCAGTCTTCCAGGCGCCCAGTTCGACCGTGCGCAATTCTCCGCGCGCGTCATTGATGCCGCGGCCGGCGGCGATCAGCCGGACAATTTCACAGGCTTTCAGGAGAGCCTGCGCGGTGAGTTCCAGCCGGTCCTCCCCGACCAGCCGGTAATCAATGCCGCGCATGCGGCGCGCTTTCCAGGTAAACAGGTTGACGCAAATCCGCTGGGCGCATTCATCCAGGCGATCCATTTCCCGGGCCAATGCCCCGCATTGTGCCGTCGTCAAATCCGCTGGCCGGAACCCGGCGGCGATGGAGTTGAGCGATTCAAAGGCGCGGATACTGTCCAGCGCGAAATTGGATTCCAGCAGCACCTCCGGGTCGCCGATCTCCCGGGCCAGGGCCTGCGCCGCTTCCGCCGCCGCGATAATCTGGCGCAGCTCATTCCGCCTGACGTCCATGTTGTCATCATCATACGCAAACCGGTGGTCAAACGCCTGCGCGCCATGAAACCCCAGCGCCGGATCATAAACCAGGGTGGCATAAAACCGCGCATCCGCCAGGACCCAGCCGACTTCGCCGACCTGCATGGCCCAATCCGCAAACCGCGCGGGAGCGGCGATGCCCTTGACTGTCGCGTAGGCCCGCGCGAATTCCGCCGGGGTGCGTCCGCCGGGATTCCAGCCCCACTCGGCCATGGCCATCAGGTTAAACTCGTTGAATTCCCGCGAGGGCATGGTATAGGCCGAGATGGAATTGACGCCCTTTTCCGTAAATTCCATCATCCTGAAATGCACGAACTGCGGCGCGGTCCAGGGCACGACATTGATCCAGCTATGGCAAAGCTGGGGCACAACGCCCAGGAAGCCGCCGCGCCTGGAAAAATCCGCCAGGTTATCCGGAATCATCGGATTGCGGTCGGAAATATACGTCCGGGTGCCGTTATAGTAGACCAGCCCGACATCCGGCGGCAGGCGCGCGATGATGGCGTCATGCGCATTGGCGCGGTAGGTGCCCTGGGATAGCCAGATGCGCAGGCGCAGGCCCGGGTACTCCCGCCGGACGCGTTCGAAAGACCGGAGGATCATTTCCAGTTCCAGCATTTTTGGGTCCTGCTGCCGGCACAGTTCGCAAGCGCAATGCCGGTTCATTTCCGTCATCCACACCTCAAGCTCGCGATGCCGCCCCTGGATGGACTCGGCGCAATCGCGCAGCCAGGCATCCAGCAATGCCGCTGTGGCCGGGCTGCTCGCGCACAGCCCGTTATCGCCTTCCACCGGCTGCCCCAGGGCGGGCAACCATTTGGCCAGTTGCGGGTCATACCGGGCGTTCTGCACATTGGCATTGCCGCGCAGGCTGGCGATATGGGGAATATAGGGGATCGCCTTGATGCCATGCCGGTAGGCGCGATCAATCTTGGCGCGGTCAATCCGGCAATGCGGCGCAGCAGTGGCCGGATCCAGGAAAGGCTGGGCGTTAAATTCGATCAGGTTGATCTTCCACGCGCCATACCAGGGAATGGAAGGGGTCGGATCGTTGGCCCATTGCCCGCGCTCTTCCATGGCGGGCCAGTCGGCAATCTCCGGCAGGGGCATTTCGATTTCATCCGCCGCGGCGATGGCCGGCTGCGGCGCCGCCAAATGACGGAGGGTCCAGGAGGCATACAGCAGGCCGACGGGGGTATTGGCGGCCAGGTGGATGACCTGGCGGCCGGATTCTTCCCCGGTAAAAATGACATAGGCCTGTTCCGGATAAGGTAAGTTTTTCAGGCGGTCGAGCAGCGCAGGCGCGATGGCATTCGTTCCGCCGCCGGCAAGATGGCAACGGATGACGACCCGGGCCGGCGCGAGATCGGGCGCCAGCGCAAAAGCGTGCAGGTTCTCGCGCAGCGTCTGCAAAGGCGGCGAATCATCCGGCAATTCCTCCAGGTAGATTTCACCCGCCCTGACCCGCACGCTCTGCCGGATGGATATCTCCCGCGGCAGGGGTATGACCCGGTCGGTCCATTGGGTAAGATCGGCGGGTGGCGCGGACCAGGCCAACCCGGAACAACCCAAAATTGCGATCCTCAATAGCCAAGCTCTTCTTTGCATGGACTTACCGTTAGAATCCATTACAAAAGTTCCGACAAAAAGGTCGGGGTGGAACCCGACCCTCCAAAAATCGAATTGTTTTTAATTTTGGAGGGATGACTTCCACGCCGTCCGAAACTTTTGAAACCGGCTCAGCAGTTAACCCTTCATTCCACGACGGCGGCCGCCGGGCACTCCACGATGATTTCGCAGGGATAGATTAACCGCCAATCGCGCCGGCGCCGATAAGAGCGCAACGCATCCGGCAAATTGGGTTTTAAATCGCGGAATGACAGCGCCTGTCCATTGACCCTGACCGTCACCGGCCGCGCAAAATCCACCATCGCCGGGTGCAGCCAGAGCGAGAATCTTTTGACATTTTCCGTTTCAGCTTCAAATACATTATCCCCCTGGTATTCAACGTCCACCCATCCGCCGGCAATTTCCACCCGTTTTTCAATGAACTTGTGCCGCTGCCGGTATTCATCGTAAGTTTCCATGGCCCGGGGCCGCCACGGCAGGGAAAAATCTATTTTAAACAAATCATAACCAATCCGGCCGCCGGCCAGTTCCAGTATGCTGCACCAGCGTTTGTGCAAGACGGGGGAATACTGGCTGATTTTCCCGGAAAAAATCACGCCTCCCGGCGATACCACAACCGTCCGCGGATGGAACGGATCGCGCTTTTTCGCCTGCACCCAATCAAAAAATATTTCCATCGCCGGCGCCGCTTCTCCCCGCATCGTATGCCCGCCCTGGTGCCATTTGAAAACCAGGGGGATGTTGTATTCCTGGAAGCGCCGCAAAGCCAGCTTTTCCCAGCCGGCCAGGCTGAGATCGCGGGGCGGGCGCTGCTCATCGGGGAGTTTTACGCCCGGGCCGTGAAAGTGTTCCATTTGTTCGACAAATCCATCGTATTGCCCGAAGACGACAAACAACGGGGCGCCGCCGGCAAATGCCCGGTAATTGATATCCAGGTAAGCCGTGCCCATGCCGCCGATGAATCCGGCGGCGATTTTATCCAAAAACCGCTCGCATTGCATCCATGCGCCGAACCCGCCCATGGAAAACCCGCCCAACGCCACCCGGTCCGGATCGAGGTTGAACCGGTAACGGCATTCGCTGATGACGTCCTCCAGATAAGTCTCCGTTTCAGGCAGATTCCAGCGGCTGGATGAATTCGTGCTGACCGGCGCGGAGGGTGTCACCACGATATACGGGAATTTTGCCAGATGCTCCGCCAGTCCCACCGTCCGGTGGTTGCCCAGGTAGGGCAAACCGGCGTCCAGAGGACTGCCGGCGCCGCCGCCGTGCATGAAAATCAGCAGGCCGGCCGGCGCCGCAGGCGTGTAATTCGCAGGCACTTGAAAGAACAGGCGGCTGTTTGGATGCTTGCCCTGCAAACCCGGCCGCGCAAATTCCTGCTCCTGCAGGGAAGGCGTCGGCGCCGTCCATGCCCGCGGCTCGGCCTGCTCCAAAGCGCGTATGACCGCTTCCCAGTCGCCCCGGTATTCCGCCAGCGGCCGCAACAACTCCGGAAGCGCCGCCTCGTCCGCCGCCAGGCAGGCCTGCGCCTGCGCGATGATGCCGGCGGGGGCTGCATCCGCCGGCGCCGGCGGTGCTCCCCGGCAATCGGCAACGCACCACCAGCCCATGATTAAAGCCGCCGTATGGCAAAATGCCTGCCGCATGGCATGCCGTGGATTCATGTAATTTGCACCCGCCAGCAATAACAATCCGCTTCCGGGTGCTCCCAGGTGGTTTTCGGCTCTTCCGCCGCCAGCAGCACGAATTCGCCGCTGACCCGGTCAACATAGTAGCCGAAATTGCTGTAACGCCGGCCCAACTCGTAGGAGCCGCTGCCCGCCGCAGGCGCGCCGGGCGGCAAATCCTGAATCACGCTGACCGTATCCCGGATCAAACACAACCGTTCGGGGTCCAGTTCCGCCATGGCCAGCGGGTAGCGCGGAATCTGGCCGTAGACGGGTTGCTCCAGGATATTGGCAAACCAGAATATCCGGCCGGTCGCGGGATGGGCCAGGAACCGGGCAACGCTGGCCGGCACCCACACGGGCCGGCCGTCTTCATAGCACAGCGTGCGCGGCGCCGTCCACGAGCGTCCGCCGTCATCCGACACCGAAAACTGGCGCGAACTGGGCACCTGCCGGTCGCGGACCCCCTGGCAGCGCATGGTGGTCATAAGGCGGCCGCCCGGCAACCTGGTCAAATCCGGCTCGCAGACGCCGGACGACGTGATGTCGGGCGGCGCTTCGATCATGCGGCTGATTTCCCATTGCAACGCTGCGCCATCCGCATCCCAGCGGCCGATCAGGAATGCCGTCTTGTTCGCCGGCTTGCTCCCGGCCTCATTAACATGCATGCCGAATACAATTTCCTGTTGGTCATTCAAAACAAACGGACCCTGGTCAACGCAGGCATTTTGCCGGCCCGCGTAAATGCCGGGCATCCATTGGACATCGTCGCAGCCGGCGCTTTCAGACACGATCTGGCGCGGCAGGGTCCAGGTCAACCCGCCGTCGCGTGATATTGCATAAAACAGGCGGTTGCGCCGGTGGTCCCAAGCCTGCCCGCCGCTGGGCGCGCGCCAGGCTTCCGACCGGACGTGAATTGACAGCAGGACTTTATGATGCGGATCAAGGAAATACTGGCGGCTGCCCTGGATGGTCTCCATCGAGGACAAGGCCGGCACGGCCAGGGCCTCGCCGACTTGCCGCCAGGTGCGGCCGTTGTCGGGGGAACGCATGTGGCGGGTGATGGCTGTCCAGTCCTGCCAGTGGCGCACCGGCCGGTCGTGCGAATCGTTGTCGCGCCGCTCCAGGACCAGCGTATCGCCGCGCGCCTCGGCATACGCGGCGTTGATGGCCCAGATCATCTGGTTGGGCCCGGCGGCGAACAGTAAATTCTTTTTAACGGCGATTGTCAGCGGCATATAATTCCTCCGGCGGGCCGCGCCGCCGGCGGCGGCCGCGTTTTATTGATTACGTAATCATATTACTTGCACAAATCCGGCCGGCAGTCAAGTATTTTCAAGCGGCAAAACGCATCACCCAGACTGCGGAATTGCGCATTCCGTTCAAGCCGCAACCTTGGAACCGTTGAACCTTGAACCCTGTCTGGAGCGCGCATCAGCCGAAATCCGCCAGCCCGTTCTCGCGCACGCTGACGAATTCTTGGTGATCGGCGACGGAGGCCCGGCCAATGATCACATGATCCAGCACGCGGATTTTAAGAATCTTGCCGGCCTCGATCAACTGCCGGGTGATGTGCAGGTCGTCGGCGGACGGCGCCGGATCGCCCGACGGATGGTTGTGCGCCAGGACCACCGCCGCGCAGGATGCCTTGATGGCGGCGCTGAACACCTCGCGGGCATGCACCTGGGTGGAATCCAGCAACCCCGAAGTCACTTCGATGGGTTTGCCCAGCAGCCGGTTTTTCGAATTCAGCAGCAGCACCCAGAATTTTTCCCGGTTAACCACCCGCGCCTCTTCGCGCAGAATGCCCGCCACGTCTGCCGGGGTGCGGATTAACGGCTGCGTTTCCAGTTTTTCCAGGGTCAGCCGGCGTCCTAATTCCAACGCCGCCTTCAGCACCTGGGCCTTCACGCGCCCGATGCCCGGCCGGCGCAATTCCCGCTCCGAAGCCGCCGCCAGTGCGGAAAGCGACCGGTAATCCCGGAGCAGGGCGCGCGCCAATTCGAGCACATTCATCCCGCGCGTTCCGCTGCGCAGGATGATCGCCAGCAAAACGTCAATTTCAACCTTGTCAATCCCGATTTGATCCAGCAATTCGCGCGGGCGCTGGCAGGCGGGGAGGTCCTGCAGCCGGTATTCCAGGCCGGATTTGTTTACATTCATTTGTGTCTTAAACTATCGCAACCGCCTGAAAAAGCAAGAATTTTTGCCGGCCTGGCGCATTCACACGCAGGCAAGCATGCCGCCATCCACGTATAGTATCTGGCCGTTCACGTAAGACGAGGCGTCGGAAGCCAGAAAGACTGCCGGACCAATCAATTCCTCCGGACGCCCCCACCGCCCGGCCGGCGTCCGGCCGCGCAGCCAGGCGTCAAATTTTGCATCCGCCGCCAGCGGTTTGGTCATGTCGGTAAGAAAATAGCCGGGGCCGATGCCGTTGACCTGGATATTGCGCCCGCCCCACTCCGCCGCCATGGCGCGGGTCAGCATTTTCAGTCCGCCCTTGGAGGCGGCGTATGGGGCGATGCCGGGGCGGCCCAACTCGCTTTGCATGGAACAGATATTGATGATCTTGCCCGACTGCCGGGCCAGCATATCCTTCACCACCGCGCGAGCCACATTAAATGCGCCGGTAAGATTGACTTCCAGAATTTTTCGCCAGTCGTCCGGGTTGAAATCCGCCAGCGGCCCGCGGATTTGAATCCCGGCGTTGTTGACCAGCACGTCAATGTGGCCGGATTCATTTATTATGCCGTTCACCGCCGCATCCACCTGTCCGGCGTTTGTAACATCAAAAGCCCGCCCGGCAACTGCCAGCCCCGCCTCGCTCAATGCACGCACGGCGGCATCCAGCCCCTCCTGCCGCGTGCCATTTAAAATTATCCGCGCGCCGGCGGCGCCCAGCCCGCGGGCGATGGCCAGCCCCAGGCCGCGGGTGGACCCGGTGACCAGCGCAGTTTTGCCGGTCAAATCGAACAAAGCTGACGCTGGATTGTATAGCGGTTCACTCATGTCATGGTGTCCTGTTTCGGTTTCTCAACAACTGGCGCCAGCAGGGGTTAACGGTTGCATAAAGTTCAGCGGTTGGGAGAGGTTCAGCGGCTGCAAGCGACCCGGTTCAGGCATACCGCATTCCGCCCCGAGATCAAATGCCAGCCTCCCCTTGTTTGACATAAACCACGCCTTTGGAATTTTCCAGGACTGATTCGGTACGGGGGACACGCCCCTGCATTTCCGCGGCAAGAATATACTTTACTCCCGCTTGCACTGCCGGCAGTTCCAGCGCATACAGCGGATTCCGGGTGTGCCAGGCAAAAGTATGCCCATCATGTTGATCTTCGCTCAAAACCGCGCGCCGGTGATCCCTGCCTTCCTCCAGCAGCCGGGCGCCTTTAATCTGGACCGGCGGACCGGCCTGGGCGCGAAAAAGAAAAATGTAACGGCCGGGCTCGCGCAGCGAATCGGTCACATCCCATTCCGCCGTTATTTCGGCTTTTTCCGCGAAAATTGAACTATCCCATGCGGCTGCTTTCCTCCACAAACGGCTTTGCATATCCGGCGCGTCCGGGCAGACGCCGGCGAATTCGCCCACCGCCGTGGCGGCCAGGATTTCGCCCTGGATCAGTGGGTCCAGCCAGCGGCCGCGCATGATTGCATCTGCTCCAAACAGCAAAAGCCGCTCCTTTTGCGCGGCCGCAGTGATCTGCAGGGCTGCTTCCGTCAGCCTTTGCAGGCTTTCCGCCGCCGCTTTTTGCTGGGTATCCGAAAATGCCGCGCCGGCGGCCGGCAGTTCGTTTAATACTCCCAACTCGTGAATCAATTGCATGTAGCCCTGAGCGTACAGGGTTTCAACGGTCAGAGCCTCGCTGCCGATGGCTTCCGCCAGACGGCGGGCCCGCTCGCAGCGCGCCAGGTTATCGCGCACCTGCTCCATATCCCGGATTTCGCGGAACAAGGCCGCGCCAAACAAGGCGGCGGGGCGTTGCCTGATGCTGTCCGCTGCGCGTTCCAGCCGGGCGCCCGGCACGCCGGAAGCCGCCAGATCCCAGTTGACGGGACCCAGGGCCTCAACCCAGTCCGCCACCAGGTCCGGTTGTTTAAAACCCCTGCGGAACGCCCAGGCTTTGGCAAATTCGCGCGGTGAACGCCCCTTGACATTCCATGCCCACTCCGCCATGGCCGTAAAATTCATATCCCGCACTTCAAGGTTGGGGGTGGCGAATGCCATGATGTTGCGCAAGCCTTTCGCCTGTATTTCCTTCAGGCGGTATTGCACAAATTGCGGGCAGCTCCAGAAACTGTTCATGTTCAGATTGGCCACGGTCGGCACCACGCCCAGCCAGCGGCCGCGGGCGGCGTATTGTTCCAGCACGGGAATGATGATTTGCTCGCGGGTCTGGCTGTAGGTGCCGGGACAAACCGGACGCCAACTGCCATGATAATAAAGCACGCCAATTTCCGGCGGGATGGCGGCCAGGATATCCGGGTAATGATCGAGCGATCCCTGCGACAGCATCACCCGGAGCATCAGGTTGGAGTTGACGCCGCGGGCGGCGGTCCAGGCCTCCAGCATCAGCCGGGTTTCCAGCACATGCCCCGGCGTGTCCGGGTGCCGCGCCAGGGTATTGGCGTCAAAGTTCGCGCCTTCCGACAGCCAGGCGTCAATTTTCCGCACACCGGGAATGGCGGCCATGGCCTTGACCCAGTCCGCATATACGCGCCGCAAATCGGGATTATCCAGGACGGCCGTGGATTTGGTTTTCGGATTGGCGGCGCGGCCTTCCGCCCCGGGATATTTCTTATACAACCCGCTGTTGATGCCGAAGCTGGAGGAATCAAAATGGGGAATGAACGGGACCGGCTCGATGGCGTTGCTGACCGCCAAGTCAAACAAATCGCGGTCGTAAGCGACCACGCCGGCGCCGGCAGGATCCACCAGGCGTTTACACCCGGTGCCATTGGCCCCGATTTCGGCCAGGTTGAGCTTGTATTCACCCATCCACTCCAGGAAACCGGGATCGGCGGCAATGTTTCCCCAGAACCCGCGCTCCTCAATATCCGGCCAATCCAACACCGTCAACAACGGAATTTCCAGCGCCGCATCGGCTGGGATGTCCTGAACACCGGGCGCAAGCACCATTTGCGCCAGCGTGCGCGCCGCATACAGCAAGCCGGCCGGCGCATTGGCCTCCAGGCGCAGGGCCAGCACACCATTGGTTTCCTCGCAGGTGATGGCATAGGCCTGGCCGGCATTCGGCAAATCCCTCAACCGGGCGCCCGCATAGTCCAGCGGCTGGACTGCTTTCTCGCCGGCCAAATGCAAGCTGATCCGGACGGCAACTGGATTGGCGCCGGCCGGACGCGGAATTATACCCTGGGCGAATTTTTCCAGTATCCGCCGCGCGATCTCAACCGGCGCGGCATCGTGTCCAGAGGGCAACAACTCGATGTCGTCCGGCGCCGCCGGGACTGCCCCGCGCACATTCAATTGCCTGGGCAATGGAATCACCCGCATGGACCACCGGTCCGATTCGTCCGCTTGCATTGCGCAGCATGCGCCGGACAGCGCGGCCAGGCAAATTCGTTGAAAAACATTCATGGCGTGTTTTCCCGAGGTTTGTTTTCCGGACGGTCCAGCATGCGGAATTCGCCCGGCTGTAAATCAACGCGGGTGTTGTGTCCATCCAGCCTGACACCCACGGCGCGGTTTTTTACGCAATCGGTGTTCAACAGGCACAGGCGCTCCCGGTATACCGTAAAAAACACGTAATCGCAATTCCTGCCCGGCCGCGGCAGATCCGGGTCGGTAATATAAGCCCGCGGATTCCGGTGTTCGAACAGCAGGTTTTTCAGGATATGCCGGTAAAGCGGCTGCAGGCCGGGCGCGCCCGGGTAATCCCACGCCGCGACCAGGTAAGCGCATCCCCTGCCGAGCCGCCGCCGCAGGAACACCGGCTCGCCTTTGCCCGACGGGCGCTGATATTGGCCCCGCACGTCCGCCAGGAACAGCGGCTCCGCCGCCGGCCCGACCCGCATTTCCGCCGTCAGCACTTCCGCCCGCAGGTCGGGCAGCAGGCGGCGCGGCGCCTGGCCGGCCTGCTCCGCGTCGTAATCGTAAAACGGGAACAAATCATGCGGCCACCGTCCCAAATCCTGCAAATTCAGAATGAACCGGCCCTGGCCGGTGATCTGGACATCGAACAGATCGCGCAAGTCGCCGCCATGGACGAGGTCCGACACGGCATAATTCCAGAACTGGCGGTCCGCGCGCGTTGACAGGTGCGGCAACGCCATCAGCAAAGCGCCTCCATCCCTGACATACTCGACCAGTTTCCTGTAAATTGCCGGCTCCATGGTGTTCCAGCCGGTATAAACAATCAGTTTGTAATACGAAAGCGCCTCCGCCGGCGCAAGTCCGTCAATGCAAACCACGTCCGCCGCGCCGAATGGCGCGCCGCACAAGCGGTGATTGTGGAAAGGCGCCAGGCTGTCGCTGCGCATGGGGAACACCGTCTTGTAAAACAAATCCCACCCGGCTTCCGGATCGTTATACAGGTAATTGAAATCGCGCTTGGCCAAGGCCTGCTGCCCCCAGATCGCCGGCCGATGGTGGCAATATTGGTCATGCCAGCCCATCAAACTCCGCTGCCCGCGATGCCCGTCCAGGTGTCCCAGCGCAAAACAGACGGGAACGATCGGCCCGGCCGGATCGCGCGGGGTATGGCGGGCAAAGCCGTAGAAATCCGCCATGACCTTCCGGTAACGCCGGCAAACCGGATGCTCATAATCAACATTGCCGCTGCTGCCCTGGGTGTAATACCCGCCTTCCGTCCAGAAGTTGCCGCTTTCCAGGAACACCGCCGCCGCGCCGTTCATCCAGGCCGCATACAGCGCCGTCCGCAGCAGGTCAAATTTTTGATCCGCCGTGTAGGGGATGTTCTTGGTGTACCAGTCGTGGTTGAAATAACAGCCCCAGGCCGGCCGGCCCCATTTGCGGCAGGCGCCGCGCATTTCGCTGACGTTATAGTCGCAGCACAGGCTTTCGACAAAAGGCGCGTCAAAACCGGCCTCGAACTCCAGGTTGGCGCAGGCGTAGCAGCTGGTGGAAAAAACACGGGGGTATCCCATGTTTTTCAGCTTGGCCACAACCGGCTGCAGGAAGTCATTGATCAGGCATTTTTTGATTTCCCGCAAGTCCTTGAGCGCGCCGGCCCGGGATGCCGGGTGTTTGCCGCCGAACCAGCGGTTCATCAACTCGCCCACATTTTCGCCCAGGTAATGTTCCCATTTACTCAGCGCGCGCGCCACCGCCGGATCCATGAAAAGTTCGCCATGATGGCCCTGCGAATAAAGCGTCATCAGGTATACGCCATGCCGCCGGAACCAATCCTCAAATTCCAGCAAACGCCGGCCCGCCTGCCACCACCGGACAATCTCCGGTTTCCGGTCAGGCTTGATCAGCGAGCCCCAGAAAGTGACGCCGTCCCCCTGCCGGTCCGCCAGCAACCGCTCCAGGTACCATTCCGCGGCATGCCGGGCCCCGATGGAAAACTCGCCGCCTTGAAGTTCGCCATTATAGACTTCACCTTCAACCAGCGGATAAATTGCGCTGAACAGGTGGAACTGCTCCGCAAAACGACGCAAAGTATTATCGCGGTCCGGTTTAATTTTAATCATACTGACACTATGCATTGTTTTATTCCGGCAGGCTTGAAACCAAAACCACGCGCACATCGGAAATGGCTGCCCATTTTTTGTCGTTGGAAAGAATGTAATCACAACCGCTTATTTCGGCGGTGGCCACCTGAATGGCATCGGGTGTTTTCAGGGCGGCAGTCGCGCGCAATCGAATTGCCGCGTTCGCCACCGATACATTCAACGGATGAACACTTATTTGTTCGGAATTTAAAAGATATTCCTGGTATTTTGCTGCCAAATCATGATCGCCTTTTTTTTCAGGAACTGTCAATAATTCGATATAAGTCACCATTGAAGTAATCAAGGCGATTTTTCCCGTGGTGACTTCATCAAAAAACCGCGCCATTTTCCTTACATACAGGGAGTTTTCTTCAAACCAATAGATCAACGGCGCGGTATCAATGAAAACCCGTTGTCCACGCTTGAAACTCATTCCCATTGCGCACGCTCCTTTTCAACATATTCGTCAGCATGGATATCAGCCCAAACTTCCTTGCCAAGTCCTTTCGCCTTACGCAAGTCAAGCTTCAACGGCAACTCCGGATTTACGACTGAAGTAAGGCGCGCGATTTTTTTGCCGGCACGTTCAATTAATACATCGGTATGTGTCAGCGATACAACATTCAAGAGATGCCCGAAATTTTTACGAGCCTCAACCGCCGAAACAATTTTCATAACAATGCTCCTCGTGCTAATACCAACCATCACGAATAATCATGATGATCATATCAATCAATATGATCATGTCAACCATAATCCTGTATCCGTCCGCCGGCGGCCTGGCGGCCGCTTGGCTGTGTCCGCCATAGCCCTGCGCGCAGGCGCAGGGGCGACGGCGGATTGTTGCCGCAGGCCGCATTGTGATAATTGGCAATGGCGTTCAGTAGACGCACAAGGCTGATAAACTGACATTCAGGACTTGAAACATTTTTTTGCCGGCCGCGGCGATTGCGGCCGTTTATCGGCCATCCCGGCCGTGCCTATCGGACTGCTGCCCCCCCGCCGCCAGCCAGCGCACGGTATTGACCAGCAATGAACGCAACTGCGACTGCATCCGCAAGTCCGCCTGGTCCGCTTTCGGATCCGGCGCGGGACTGAAAGCCAGATACAGGCCGCTAATCGCCACGCGTCCGCGGCCGGCTTCCATCGTGACAAACGCCGGCACGGGTTGTTCGCCGTCCAGCACCAGCAAACGATCGGCGCCGGGAGCGGCCTCCAGCATGAAAGTGCGCAAAGCATTGCTCGCTTGCATAATCCCGCCGGCCGGCAACCCTTTAACGACCGGATTGGATTCATCTATGATCCGCAAGGCGCACCCGGTTTTAGATCCATTGACGGCGGCGATTTCGCCGAAAACAGCCTGTTGCGTGCGGAAGCCCACCGCGCTGTGGTGGCAGAGCAGGCCGCCGCCATCCTGCACCCACCGGCGCAAGTCCGGTACGGCGCGGTTCAGCCGGGCGGGATTGACGCGCAGGTTGTCGCCCTGCCAAGTGGCAATGATCACATCGCAGGCGTCCAGATGCGCCGGCGCCAATACTGTCAGGGGAAATGCATGCATATCTTTCTGCCGGTTCAGCGCGTCCGCCAATTCCGGCGCGCCTTCGCCGCTGATGACGCCGACCATGATTTTGCCCGGCTGGCGCGCCACCGGCGGCGGCACGGGCGGCGCCGGCCGGCTGAGGGGCAGAGCGGGGGCAATGGCAGCGCCCGGCACCGGCGGGAATGGCAATTCATCCGGCCGCGGCAGGCGCCGCCAAGTGATCATGCCTGACGTCCCGTCCTCCCCGGCGCGCCTGATTTCGAGCGTCACCGTCAAATGCAGCCGGTCGTTTTCAGCGCGCGCGGGGATTGCCAGGCAATGCCGATCCTTTTCGTTCCGCTCAAACGGCGGCAGGAACGGCTGGACCAGGTTGGTGGCTCCGGCCCCGATGACTGCCAATTCCATGTCCGCCAGGGTTGCAGCGGCGCCGTCAAAATTCTCGAGCCAGACAAAATACCGGCCGCCGGACAGTGGCGCCGAGCGGGTGACATCAAACTGTAATTCCGCCCGGTTCCCGTCAAAATCGGCGGCAGTCCACTCGCCTATTTCAACCGGACGCAGCAATTGCCAGCGCGCCGCCGCGCCGTCCCGCGGCGCAAACGACTGCAGATAATCCGCCAGCGCCAGCAAACCGATCACCGCCTGGCGGGTGCGGCTGCCGAAACTGGGCGGCCGCGGCAAGCCGACTTCCGGCGCGCCGCTCAAAGTTCTTTCCTGCCAGGCGTAAACATTCGCGCAGACGGATGCCGCCGCCGAATTCAACTGATCCAAAGCCATTTCCATCCGGTACTGGTCCAACCCATCCGGAGATGGCTGTTTGATGAAATCGCTGATCCGCCACAAGGCCGCAAAGGCTTCCGTCGCCGCGAGGCTGAATTGCGATGCCTCCAGCAACGCCGGGTTCCCGGCGCGTTCCGCCAGGGCCAGCGCGCCCCGGGCGGCCTGCAGGCTGAACCCCAGCCGGCCCGGCTGATTGACCAGCGCCGCATGCTTGAAGAAAAACGCCCAGGAATAAATCTTGTCCAGCCCCAGCAGCGGCATTTCGCCCAACCGGATCAGCAGGCGCGATTCGGCCAGGTCGTAATTTACATCGCCCACCGCTGCAGCCCAGTCGGCAAAGGACTCCGGATCATCGTATCCCCCGGCCAGCGCGTACGCCAGCGAAAATTCCCGCGCATCGCGCCCGGCGGCGTGCCAGCCCCATTCGCCCGCTGCCGCCAGATTCAACTCCTGGAAATGCCGGATCGGGGTTACAAAAACATCCACGGACGATAGCTTTTTGCCCGCGAATTCCTGCATGCGGGATTTGACCAGCTGCGGGCAATTGAACGGCACGATCGTGCCCAGCGGAGAGAAGGCCGGCACGACGCCCAGCCAGCGGCCGCCGGCGGCAAACTGTTCCAACAGGGGTGGGATCATGGGCTCGCGGTCAATCGCGTAGGTTTTCGATCCGCTGTAATAGACCAGCCCGGCATCCGGCGGGAGCTTTTCCAGATCCGCTGCATCCGCCGGGTAAACTCCCTGCGAGCACAGGATGCGCAGGCGCAATTCCGGGTAATCCGCCTTCAACCGTTGAAAAACCCCGCTGATCGCCTGCACTTCCAAATCATATACCGCCTTGCCTTTGCAGGCTTCGCAATGGCAGGGATGCATGCCTTCCGACAACCACACGCAACATTCATGGTGGTACGGATAGGTTTTATCAAGCGCCAGGCGCAGGCATTTTTCCAGGAACTCGTGAAATATCGGGCTGGACGGACAGATTCCATAGGGCGGCTGGTTGACTCCCGGCGGCGGAGTCTTCAAGGCCGGCTTCCAGTACTTCAATTTTTCATTGGTCAACGCCGAGTTAATCCCCGAATTTACGGAAAGTGAATCGAGGTGCGACACTGACAGCAGGATTTTAATGCCATAGCGCGCGGCCTCGGCCACCAGGTTTGTGTCGTGCATGCGCATCACCGGCTGCGCGGACACCGGGTCCAGCAAAAACTGCACATTGGCGCCCTTGGGCTCGATCAGGTTGATCTTCCAGCGGGCATACCAGCGCAAATCCGCGGCCGTCAATATCTGTCCGCCCCAGACGCCGCGCTCGGCGATATCCGGCCAGTCCACGATCCGGGCCAGCGGGATGACCATGCTCTTTGATATTTGAGATTTCAAATTTGAGATTTCAAATTTACCACGCAAACCCAGCAACTGCCGGAGTGTCAGCGCGCCATACAACAACCCGACATCCGTATTGGCAATGACGGTAATCTCCGCGTCGGACCTGAACTGTTCCGCAACAATGGCATAGGCCTGGTCGGCATTGGGCAATTTTGGCAGGCGCGCAAGCAAGTCCCGATACCGGCCGGCCGGCGCCTGGCCGACCAAGGCAAACTTGATGGTTATCGCCGGTTTTGCATCCGCGGCCGCCGGCATCAACGGCATCAATTCCGCCATGGCCTGAGCTGATAGAGGCGAAAAACCCGTCGGCGGAATAATTTTAATTTCCGACACGCACGCCGTAACGGCGCCGGCAATGGAAATCTCCTGCGGCAGCGGCAGCAGGCGGTCAGCCCACCGGCCGCGCTCCCCGGCATTGCCCACCATGGATGACCCAACCAACGCCGAACACAGCCAGATACATATAGCTTTGATAAGCTCCTCCTTGCCGCGCCTTCCGGCATTAATAATGATTATACAATAAAATCGTCACACTCATTCCGTCAGCCGGCATGGATTGACCGACAATTGCCCGGGCCGGCCGCCAATCCGCCAGGAAGTAAGCTGATATGGTACTACTCTTCCCAGCGCCAGCAGTTCACCCATCCAAACCAACCGGGCGCGCGCGGGGCGACCCGCAATTTCCCGGACCCGGATGATCCAACCCCGCCCATCGCAGGCCGGTTTGACGGCCAGTAATTGAAGTCCGGCGGGCAGCAACCGCCCGAATGATCCGGCGCGACCCAAACTGCCCGTTGCGGCCGGCAGCGGCATAACCGGCAGCGGTTGCTCCAAAAATTCTGCTTGCCGCGCCAATGGCGCATCGCCGCCGGCCAGTAGGAAGCGAAATTGCAATTCGCCCAAATCCATTGCCGGCCGCCAGGGTTCAGCCGAGGCGGGCTTCGTCCGGGTGTCGGCGTAACGGCTGGAACGGGCAATCGAGGCTTCCAAAACTCCCTGGCAAAGATTAAACCCGTATAACGCATCGCTGGCAAATCCAAAACCCGCGCCGCCGTTTTCGACCCGCACCCAGCGCCCTCCCGGAACTTCGCCGCAGGATGCGCGCCGGACCACGCCGCTGGGCACGTCATATTCCGCTGCGTTGCCGCCGCAAGACATGATCAATTTCAAACGCGCGGAGCGTTCGCTCCAGAAAATCCGCGCCTGCACATCCGCCGCCGCACGGCCGCGCGCCAGTGTGAAAGTCAGGTCCGCGCGCGAGCGGCCATGGCTGAACCGCACCCAGAGCGCGCACCGTTCCGGGCCCGATTCCAGCAAATGCAAATCGGTAATTTTCCAATATCTTTTGATTTCATTACGCTGGGCGGATGCCGGCGTTTCGTTTTCATCGCCCCAGGATCCGTGTTTATCGTCAACAGCGGCCAGTTGCAGTCCGCCCTGCCCGCACAACGGACGGCCGCGCAAAAAAACATCCACCCCGCGCGCGCCTTTGCGCGCGCGGATGCGGAACCGGCCGTTGCGGACAGTATGGCCGGCGCCTTTTACCGGGTCGGCAACGCGCGGGCGCCGCGCGCCTTCCCGCCATCCCATGGTAAAGACGTTCCAGCCCCAGTGCGGGATTTTCACATTGACGACAATGCGCTTACGCCAGACAAGGCTTGGGAACAATGCATGTTCCGTGGCAATCATCTGGAATGACATTGGCCGCCGGTTCGGCCCGCGGACTTCCAGCGGCAACGAGCCGGGCCGGCCGGCATAGGCGGCAATCGGCCGGTGATCCAGGCAGGCCTCCAATTCCAACGGACCCTGGTAAAGATACGGATGCGGATTCCAGACCAGGAATGGCGTAGCGGCCGGGTGATCGGCCGGCGGTTGCGGCACACTGGTGTCAACCTTGCCGGCCAGCAGGTTCAACGCCGCCAATTCAAGGCAAAACTGCTCCATCCGTCCGCCGGACGGGATGCCGAAAGTGGCGTCGCCGTGAAGCATGAGGAAATAGCGGCTCCCGGAGAGTTCCCGGACCCGAGATATCAAGCGCAGGTGTTCGGCCAACACAGGCGGATTGGCATGCAGGAGGATGGCGGAATGTTCGTAACGTTCCGCCACGGCCAGATACAGGCGGGCGATTTCTTCCCGATGCAGTTTCCGTTCCGAGGCGCGCCTCTGCTCCCACTGCGCGTATTGGCGGTGTTGGGAATGCACCTTGCCGAACGCCTCCATGGTCAGGGAAAATTCCAGCTCGCACTTCGGCACCCGCCCGGCCGGCGGCCGGCATTCCAAGGCCGCGCGAAACTGTTCCCTGGGACTGATTGAATGCATCATGCCTTTTATGTTCGCGACGGCCTGTCCGGCCGGAGTTCACAGACTGGACCAAACATTACCTGGATTGCCTAAAAGTTAGTTTGCGTCAAGACATCCCCGCTGCATGACACCTGCGGGAGCGGCTTGTCTATACACAACGACATAAATAATGCAGTATAATTGCATTGACTTTCAGAGGCGATC
>CAYXEK010000053.1:0-23613 GCA_964463985.1 uncultured Verrucomicrobiota bacterium | reverse complement strand
AGGCAAGAGGCTATTTCAGCGAAAATATGGTTCCTTCGAGGACATATTCATAGCAGCCAAGGTCCACCAGGCCGCTGAAACGGTCAAGCCGGCGGCGTCCGTCCAGGTCCACGGCACCGGCCATCCACGGCATGTTGGCGCCGGCATTGATGCAAGGCGAATTGCGCTGAAGCCGGTAATTGCCTGATTCCAGGGAAATCAAGCTCGGATCGTAGTCCATATTATCGGCATTCGGAGTGATCGGCTGGTCCACGCCATTGTCCAGCGGCGCGGTGCAGCAATTTGTAAACACGATACCCGAACCTGCAACGACAAAAACATTGGAACGATCGGCGCCGTCGGACGTGTTGTGGAAAATGATGGTGTTCCGGATTGTACAGGCTGCGACAGTTGCCGGCGCCGCCAACCCGCCGCCGCGGTTATCCATCGTGCTGTTGGACACAATCGTGCAATTATTAACTTCAAACACATTCGCACCGGTTTCCAGCGCCAGTCCGCCGCCATACCCGCCGACGGCCGTCGCCTTGTTGCCGGCAATCAGACAACCGGTCATGCGGCCCGGGCCGCTTATTCGCAGACCGGCGCCGGCGTAACCGGAAGCGTAATCCGCGTCATTCCCGCGGATAATGCAATTAGTGATGAATAGATCGCCGGGCCAACCGCGGTGATATATGCCGCCACCAGCGTTGCTCGCATGATTGAATGCCACAACGCAATTGTTGACCACTCCCGTACCGCCGGCGCGCCCGGAAAAATTAATGCCGCCCCCGGCGTTTGATACGCTGGAGTTGTTAACAATCCGGCAGCCATGCAATTCAAAAATCGTACCGGGGTCCGCGCTGGAAGTCCCGTAAATTCCTCCACCACCGTTGGTCGAAGTGTTATTGACTATCTCACAGTCATACATGAACAACCGCGCATAACTGGAGTAAGCTCCTCCGCCATAACCTCCAGCCAAGTTGTTGCTGACGATGCAATCGGACACAACCATTTGACTGAGAATGCTGGCTTTGTAAATCCCTGATCCGTTAGCAAAACTGTTATTAGCATGTATCACACAGTTTGATAAATAAAAATCGCGGTAGGCGCCCTTATACACCCCGGCGCCATCCGCCGCGCTGCCATTACGGATGGCGAAGCCTGACATGTACACTGGGCCGCCAGCCGTGCTGGAATATACATACACACACCGCCGGGCATTTTCACCATCAATAATCGTCACTCCCGGCCCGTTGACACCCCGGATATCCACCGACTTGGAAATGCTCACCACCGGGTCAACCGCCGCGGTATAGGTGCCGTTGGACACCAGGATCACGTCGCCATCGCCGGCGGCATTCACCGCGCCCTGGATGGAACGCTTGGCCAGAGGCCAGGTTGATCCGTCATTGCCGTCATCGCCCGTCTCGGCCACGTACAGGGTGCCGGCGGCGGCGGCGCCTACCAAGATCGTGAATCCCAGCAACAGGCATATTACGTTTTTCATAACCCCCCTTATTATTTGCTGCAATATTATCATAAGCAAACGGCCGAACCAATTTCCAAACTAACGTTTTGAAATCTGTTTTTTGAAAGCAACTCAAATACAAGCTCGGATTTATCCAACTAACGGAGCCAATTGAAAAAGTCCTGACAAAAAGGTCGGGGTGGAACCCGACCCTCCAAAAACGGGTGATTTTGCATTTTGGAGGGACGACTTCCACGTCGTCCGTGACTTTTGAAAATGGCTCAACGGAAAGAGTTTTATCCAGTCATTACAAATCCTCGATGCTGCGGATCAATTGGTTGACGACTTCCTGGTCGGTTTTAGGATTGAAAAACACGGCTTTCCATGCCGGCACACTGATGCCCTGCGGATAATATCCCATGGCGGTGGTGAAGCTCAGGCGCGCGTCAATCTCCGGATGCAACGCAGCCTTACGCTTGTCAAACAGCCGGCGCGTTTCCTGGAAATAGCGCCGGCAGGTTTCCGCCGTCAACTCGCCATTGACCATCTTGGCGTAAATGCTTTTGGCATCGCGCCCCTTGGGCAATACCCACCAGTTGACATGCGGACCCAAACAGCCCGCGTTCAACACCTTGCAGTAATCCAACGCCTCAATCTGCCGTTTCAGGCTGCATGTCAGCGCCAGCGCATGCGCCACCAGTATCTGGTAGCCAATCAACCCAATCCCGTCCAGGCTGGCCATAACGGAATAAGGCCCCAGCGCCGGACGCGAGCATTCCAGAGTGAACAGCGCCGGATCGTGCCGGTAATCCGCCTCGGAAAAATACGGGACCTGCTCCTTTTTCCGCAACAACAGTTTCAAATCATCGCGATTGCGCACGATAAAAGCGCTGGCGGGGTAATGCCCCCAGCCCATCTTGTGGAAATCAATCGTCACCGAATCAGCATACTGCATGCCCATGGCCTGCTTTTGAATGCCCCGCACATTTGCAAGGACATCGTCCGCCAGTCCGAATGGGTTTTGACTGACGTCGTATTCGTTCAGAAAACACAGGGACCAGCCGGCGGCAGCGTCCACATGCAATTGCGGCACAGGCCGGCCGGCGGATTTTGCCTTGTCCTCGATGATCTGCCGGATACCTGCGATGTCGTCAATCCCGGCGGCATCGGTGCTGCCGAAGGTGGCTATGACAAATGCCACCAATGCTTCGCCGGCATAGAGTTCGTCGAGTTTCCGCGCCAGGCAATCCAAATCCATCCCGCAAGCATCATGGGTGGGAATGCTGACAAGGTTTTCCGTCCCCATGCCCAGCCAGCCGGCCAGGGTTTCGTTGGAATAATGTGCGGCTTGGGAGGTAATCCCCACCAAACGCCGGCCGCGCAACCCTTTGCCGATAGTGTCGGGCAATACCTTTTCCATGCCGATCTTGCCGCCGTAAAGATTGGAGATGGTGCCGCCCATGGTGAAGATGCCCCAAGGTTGACTGATATGATAAAAGACCAGGTTGGCCAAGGTGGTGATGGCCTTCACCTCCAACTCGTTGGAACGCTGGCTATAGGTATCCACGCACAGGTTGGGATTTTTCAACAAACAGGCCATGGCGCCAATCAACGAGGCATAATTGGCCGGGCCTTTGACATTTTCCAGATGCAGTCTGGAATACCAGCCGTCAGTGCCCCAGAAATAAGGGAAGACCGCGTCGCGGGCATCCTTCAGATTGCCCGGCAGGGTGTGGATTTCCGGATTGTTTTGCGCAGTCTCATAGTTGCGCGACATGATATCCGGCACGGCTAGTTTTTCCTCGGCCGCCATGGTGTTGAGATACTCGCCCAGGATGCCCAGCACTTCCGCCTTGTTACAGGTGAAAAAATTATTAATAATGGAATCCAAATCGTATTTCGCGCTCATGCCGCACCTCTGGTCTCATTGATCCCATTTCAAAAGTCTGACAAACGGCGCCGTTTTCAACAGTCCCCCGGCGGGCTTGTCCCGCCAGTGAGCAAGGTTATGTAAAAAGAGGTTGAATCAGGTTCAACGGTTGCTTGAGGTTGAAGGTTGGCTTATCCCTTAACCTCCATCAACCGCTGAACCCCTTAACCTCCATCACTCCTTGAACCTCTTACAACACCTTGCCTTTTACCGGCTTTGCCCATTTGTGCCTCTTTCAAAGTAACAGATTTGCTTTCAAAAGTCCATATTGTGCCGCTATTGTCAGCCGCAGACAACACGGCTGCGTCATGCTTGCGGCTCACCAGGGACGGTTCGCCCCACCTCAGGCAGATATGGCCAAAATGGTAGGGCGAGGCGTCCCTGCCGAGCCTTCTTTTCCGAGAATGACACAGCCGTGCCGCAGATAACCGCACATCACACCCGTCCCGGCTGGGCCGGCTTCTACCGAAGCAGTTCCGGCAGCTAAACGCATATCCTCCATCACTCACAATCCATGCACTTTTTCACGCGCCAGGGTGGCGGTGATCCCGCCCAGGAGCAGGCCGCCCTCCGCCAGCGGCTCAACCGTCAGTTTCACTACCTTCGCATCGGAACGCGGCGAAGGCCATTGCGTCACGTAAAATCCATGGCCGACATATCGGGCGTTTTCAAGGTCGGAATTCCGGCCGGCCGGCGCAATATCGCGCCCGATAATCAATTCACGCACTTCTTCCGCGCCGTCCTGGAAAACCAGCTTTAATCTGGCTGCCGGCGCGCCATCCGGCGCCGGCCCCGGCAAGGCGGCCATGATAAACAGCGTGTCCACCCGGTTTTTAAGCAAGGCCCCCTGATCGTGATCCGTGGCCTGCTTTTGCGCTTCCCATTCCGGATCCATGTATTGCATGGCATCGGGAATATTGAATTCCATTTCGCCGGTCAACAGCGCCGCCTGCGGGTCCGCCAGCATAAAGCGCAAGCCGCCGCAACTCTTCAAACCCTGCCGCAATGCATCCAGCCAGGACCGGTCAACCTCCACCCGCTGTTTGGCGACAGCGTCCAGGTCTACATAGCCGCAGCGCCGGGAATCCACATTGAGGATGTTCAGTCCGCTCAGCGGCTCGGCTAGTACGGTTTTGTCAGAAAGAATGTAGCGAATGCAGTTTTGAATGAATTTTGTCGCCACGCTGTCGGAATCGTAACGGAAAGTCGCCGCCGCCTGCGATACCAGCGCCTGCCCCCGTCCGACCTTGACATCGGACACCAGCATCTGGACGGCCGTATCCGTGGCGCGCGGTGTGTCCTGGCAGCCGAGCGCCAGGGCGGTCTTGTTGATCGGGCTGATCAAGGCGGTGAAGATTCCGCCCTGTTTCCCGCCGCGCGAAGTGCGCTCCAGCCTTCCATTCCATGTATCCCAGTTGGCCGAGGCGTTGATTCCGGCAAAGACCGGATGATCCGGGGTGATGATACTGCCGACATTCCCGCCCAGGCGCTTGATGATGGACATCTGCGGCAGCCAGCTCAAAGTATTTGGGAAATACTGCTCGAATTGCAGCAGCCGGCCGCCTTGTTTCAACCATTCGTTGATCTTTTCGCCCGCGGCCACTACCGCGCCATCATGGCTTTCCGCGCCGATGATCAGGACGTCGTAAGCTTCCAGGCGATCGAAATTTTCGATACGCTCGAATTTCACACCCAACCCCTCCAAAATCCCGCCCGTGGTGATTTTCTGGTTGGAAACATCAAACAGCGCCACCCGGCGGCCGCCGGCGTCAAGCTTGTCCTGCAGGTCGCGCGCATTCATCACGAAAAACTCGTAATGATTGTCGGATATGACGGCCGGCGTGGACGCCGACCCTCCCGAATTTCGCATCAGATACATCTGGATGTCATAAAAGCCGGTCGGCCAATCCGCGGGAATCTTCATTTCGAACGGCAACAAATTGCGCGTCATGGCCTTTACCTTGCCGGCCGGCGAAATTTTGTCGGCCACGGCTTTACCGTCCTGATCCAGAATGACCACCCGCGCCTGCCAACCTTCGGCATCGGCCTGGGTGTCGTTAACGGCATAGACCGTCAGCGCCAGCGGGCGCCCGGCAAAGCAGTTCCTGGCGAACACATCGGCGCAGATGAATTCGTCTTTGAACGCGCGCTTGTAAGTCGAATACAATTCCGAGGCCGCCAACGAGCCACCGGGCAGATTCCAGATTTCAAACCAGGGCAATCCGGATTTGACCGATATTTTCCCATCCTGATCCCGCAGATAAAACAGGGCATAAAACCGCCCCATGTTGATGCCGAATCCGCCGCGCATCAGTTCGCCGAGCCGGCGGCAATCTTCCAGCAGGTTCTTCGCGGCCCATTCCACGTAATACTTGGCGGCCCAGAAACTTTCGCGCCGGGCCAGGTCGCCGGGATTATCCCGGCGCAAAACATCAAACTCCGGATCCGAGGCCAACTTCGCCGGCGCTTCCACAAAATGCCGGCGCAACCCGTAAAGCATCGCCCAGCGAAAACCCAGCGGCATGTGGTACCCCGGGTCCGCCTGGGTAATGTGCTGGATCAACGCTTCCTTGTCCATAACCGGATCGCTGAATAACTGCCGGCCCTTGGCATACTCGCTCCCCACCATGGATATCTTGGCGCCCCCCATCTCCCAGTTGCCCACCGGCAGCATTTGCCCGTGAGCGGCCCATACCTCGCGGTTGGCGTTTTCGAATATTTCCCGCATATCCAGCGGATGTCCGTAAATGCCGCCGGGATAGGCATGGATGTCCACAACATCCTCCTTGAACCGCAGCACCTGCGGCGCGCCGCCGGACACCGCGCACACCGGGCGTTGCTGTCCGTCAATTTGCTTCACCAGATCGTAAACATGATTGATTGGCTCGATGAATTCCTTCTGGCGCGATTCGTTGCCGATGGTATAAACGGCAAACGAGGGATGGTTATAAATATACCGGATACGCCGGGCTGTATTGTCGTCGTCAAACAGCACGCTGGTCTTGATCAATTTCTGCGCCGTGGCGCCCTGCCATTCGTTGATCAGAATGCCCAGTTCATCGCAGATGTCGTAAAGATTGCGCGGGGCGAAAATCTGCTCGCCCTGGATGAAAATCATGTTGACGCCCCACATCTTATGCGCCGCCAGCACGCGCCGCAACAGGTTGGCATGATTGCGCCAGATGCCGGGCGCCGGCGACGGCATATCAAAAATGATTCCCTTCGGATAAAACCCCTTGCCATTCAGCAAGTAGCGATTGGACTGCGTTCCCACTTCGCGGTAGCCGAACCGTTCCCGGCCGGCCTCCCGGCCATTGGCGGATAAAACCAATTCGTAGAGGAACGGGCAAACGGGCGACCACAGGACCGGCTCATCCAGTTTCACTTTTATCCTGATGGCATTGGTCCCCGGCGCAAGCTCATGGCGTCCGCCATCCGCTGTTTGCGGCGCGGCAGGATGGGGCGCGGAACATGCCAGCGCCGCCAGGATCGCCCGGTTGCCGCCATACGGGACAAGCTCCACCTTCAAATCCGCCGTTTGCGGCCGGCCTGACAGGTTGACCAGTTCCGCCCGCACCTCGATTTCCGAGCGGGCCAGCTTGGGATCAATCAACAAGGCCCTGGCATAAATTTCCGGCCGTTCAATCAAGAGCACATCCCCGACAATGCCGCCGTAATTGCGGTCGGAGATGATGTATTTTTCACGCTCCCCGGACCGCCAGACGCGCACCGCCAGGGAGTTCTGGCCCGCGCGGACGGCATCGGTCACATCAAACTCGAACGGGCTGTTGCCGGCGCGGTCTACGCCCAGTTTCACGCCGTTCAACCACACGGCAGCTTCGTAATGCACCCGATCGAAATGCAGAAACAGGCGTTTATCCGACGGCTTTGCCGGTAAATCAAAGCGCGTGCGGTACCAGCCCACGCCGTAAAAATTCTGGCCTTTCAGCCGACTATCGTACACATATTCCTGCGCCAGAGGAGGCAACAGCTTTTCTTCCGTGATCCATGTGCCCGGAACGGATCGTTCCGGCCAGGCGGAATCGTCAAAATCGGGCCGCCAGAATTCCTTTTGCGTTCCCTCGTCATCCGCCGGATTGTTTTCCGTGCCCGGCAATTTCCTGATCTTCCAGGCGCCGGCCAGGTCGGTGATCTTCCAATTTCCAGGCCAGGGATTGTAATCCGCAAGCTCCAGGTATGCCGCGGGCGCCTCCACCGAGTCGCCGAGCATGACTTTGTCCAGCGACGGGACGGCCAGTCCCTTGACATCCTGCCAATCAGCCTTGACATGTTTTTCACCCAGGGCGCGCACCTGCTCCACACTCAGCCCGGAATGATCCGCCCTCCCCAGGCACATCAGGACGGCGTCATCCAGGTAGATCGCCGTACCGGCCGGCAAATCCGTCGGCGCCCGCAACGCGCCGGTAAGGGTCTTGCGCGGGATGTTGGTTTCCGTGCCGGTCATGGAAACCATCGGCGCCATCCGCGTATAGCCCTCCAGGAAAAACCGGACGGTGTGTTTTTGCCACGCGGTCCCGGCGGTAATGGTCTCGTTTTTCGGGACGAAGGTCTCGCGTTTGAGCTTGCCGCCGGTTTCATCGAGATTCCAGACGTAAACCAGAACGCGTACGTCAGGCTGGCGCGCATTGCCGGCATCGCCCCGAATCCACACGGAAAATTCATACTCGTTGCCGGCCGCGGGTATTACCTGGCCCTCCACACCGTATGCGCCATGCAGCGCATCGCTGAAAATGACGCCCACGGTGCCTTTCCCGACGCCTTTTTCGGCGGACCGGAATTCGCGGACCGACAGGCGCCCGCAATATTGGCCGGAATGGCAGTCGTTTGTGGATAACGCGAAATCTGGCAGCATCGTGCCGGCATTGTGAATCGTTATCTCGGGCGGCTTGCCGTTCGAAGCAATTTTTTCAAATCCGCCGTTAAAAAGCAAATTAGCCTGCTTGCCGCCCAGGTCGTATTCCGCGCCAAGATCTTCGCTCGCCGGCGCCGGGTCTTCAACCAAGCCGGCAAGGTACCGGATGCAATCCAGCAACAGCATTTTTTCCGCACCGGATGGCGGGACCACGGAACCGTCGGCCAGCAAGCCGGGCAGCGACCCATTGGCAATGTAACGCCCCTTGCCGACCGACCCATACACTACTACCGCGCCGGAACTCTTGGCGTTGTCGCCGGTCTTTTCAACGCCGCGCGCCAGGATTCTGCCGGCCAGCCCCGGCTCGGAGACCACGTAATCAAAATAACTCAGGGGAACCCGGTCGCCCTGCCGCAGGGACGGCGTAAAAGGCTGGGCCCGGGAAACAACCAGTTCGGCGGTAAACGGTTCGCGGCTGATGACGTCATGGTAAACACCTTTGGCTATTTCCGGAAACATCGGCACATGGCACTTGTAACCGACAGCGTCGTGCGTCACCATTAATCCGCCGCCATTTTCCACCCATTGCTTGACGATGGAGAACCAGCTTTCATAGGCCTGGTAGGCAGGTGTTTCCTTAACCACGCCTAAAGGCATCTGCGGCCAGATCAGCGCCTGGTATTTTGCCAGAATCTCCGGGGCAGCGTCCCGTATCACTTCCGGGGCGAATTCGCGCTGGCATTGCGCCAGGGCCGCGCAGATGCCGTCGGCATAGTTGGGTTTGTCGCCGAATTTGAGGATGCCCACGTTGATTGGCGCGGCTGCGGCTGAAAATGCGCATATTGGAACCAACGCTACTGATAGTTTTGCCATGCTTCTCATGCACAATCTCCGTTATTAAACTGCCGATTCCACCAGCATTTTGCGCACATCTTCCGCCAGACGTTTCGCACCGGTGCTGATCAAAAACTCGCCGAACTCCGCCGTGGCGTGCCGGTTTTCCGCCACCACCTCGGACTTCATTTCATAAAACCCGTCAAAGGGCTTGTCCAATTCGGACAAATCCACTCCGGCCGGATCAATGGCCATGTTGATGGAAGTCTCCCACAATCCCCCGTGCGAGCCGGAATTATTTAATCCGTATTTCTCCTTGACCTTCAAAAGCTCATCCTTGATGTAATCGCCTGTGCCGGCCGCCAGCAGGCGCATGCCGCCAACCTTGCCGCCGCGTTCTTCGGAGAACGCCTTCAGCATGTGGACAGCCGGTCCATGCGCGCCAAACAACACGCACAATTTGAATTTAAGACAATCGGCAAAAAAATTCGTCAACTCCGTTATAATGTTCCAGCATAAATCCCGGCCGCCGAACACACCGGGATACGCCTGGAAATCAAACGCCTTTAATTCATCCAGGGTTTTCGACGGCGGATTGCCGGCCGGCACAATTGGAATGGCCGGATGCACGATTCCGCCGGAGATGGCGGCGGCGCGCCGGCAGATGACGTGCCCCTTGCTGAAATCAATCGCCATGGATTGATGCGTTCCGTGGTACTCCACGCCGCCGAACGGACAGTAGATCACCGGCGCGCGTTCGAATTCCGCGCGGAATTCCCGCGGCCGCATTTCCTCGAATTGATGTGTTCGTGCCATCTGTCTATCCTCTATGTTGTTTACCAACCCAAATTTTGCACCGCGCAAGTTTGGCGCAGGACGCAGCGCGATGGGCGCCGCTGGAGCAGACGGGGAAATAATTCACCGCGAAAGAACACCAAAGAGCAAAAAAATAAACAGCCTTTTTTGCGTCTTTTGCGATCTTTTGCGTTCTTTTGTGGACAATTCATTTTAACACCAATATTCGTGCAGAATTCGGGCGCCGCCTGTCGTTAAAATGCCGCTTTCGCCAGGCCGTTCGCCCCGGCGAAGCGGCTGGCAAAATGCTGTGTGCCGAAATGCTTTACATCCTCCAGCGGCAAAAACATGCCGCCGGCATGCAGCGGCTGCTTTTGTTCCAGGTGTTCCAGCATGATCCGCTGCAGGCGGCTTTTACGCGGCGCGGTTTTCAAATCCAACTCCACCGCCGGCTGCCGGAACACGAAATCTATTCCCGCCGTCGGCTGCGATTTGATCGGGAAAAGGTAAACCTCGCGCATGAATTGCGCCATATTGGAATCCGGCAAAAGCGTCAGCCAGTCCGGGTTCAAGATCCAGGAGAGGCAGGTAAAACATTTTATTCCCTGACGCGCCAGGCAATCCCGGATGACATCGGCTGCCGCCCGCAGTGAGGCTCGGCAGTCGGCGGGACACATGGGCCGGCCGGGCGGAATATGAATCCCTGCGGACACCATGTCCGGCCCCAGGATGGTCTCCCAATCAGCCGATGGCAGGGTCAGGCATTCCCGTGTAATGCGTCCGCCGGGGTCAACCCAATGGCCGGCGACCGTATCCGCGGTGCGATCGAAATGCGTTACAAACGCCGGCGGCGCCTCATCGGCGCTGATCAGTCCGGCCTCGTCCACCAGCACCCCATCGCCCGCCAGCGCCGCGACCGCGCCGTCCGCCCGCGAGCGGAAAGCCCAAACCGGCAATTTTTCAGACATTTTTTCGACCAGATAGACAAACAGGCCGGTTTTGAACATGATTTCACGGTGATATTTGCCGGTCCAGTGCAGGCTGCGCCAAAAAGCATCCGGAAATTCCGACATGACCCGCGCGCTATGGCCCAGGCCGCGGCAGCTTTCTGCCGTGACGGACTCGGGCAACACCAGCGCCTTATGCCGGGCGCGCAACAAGGGTGCCAGCAATGCCAGCAGAATCTTGACCAAAAGCATGCGGTCGAGCGTGCAGCCGGCCAGGTCCTCCGGCGTCAGGCGCAGACCGTCCAGCCAGGCCTTTTGATAACAATTCCGGAGCGCCGCAAAATTGGCGGGCGCGGCGAGCGCCCCGGAATCGTAAGCCGCCATGACCGCGGGCAGAGACTCATCCAATCCAGCCGCGCCCAGCCATTCGGCCAGTTGGGCGCGCTCAGGCAAACGCTCAAGTGTCAAACTATGTTGCATCCGCATTTTCCGTAAGGCGAGCATTGCCCTCAACCCAAATCGAAATAGGTATCGGCATCGATCCCGATTTCGATTATATTTTTAATTCAGTAGCATCCCATAGAAAACCGCTTTATTTTCTCACAAAGACGCAAAGCCACAAAGAAGATGGGAGGGGATATTGAAAGATGCCGCGCTGTCCGCTATGCAGACATGGATCGGCGGACACCAGGATACCCGAATAAATTCGCGTATCAGGGTGTCAGCCGATCCGTCAGACCGGCAGATGCCGGTCGGCGCGGCAGTCGTTCGTGATCTGAAAATCTTGTGCATCTTGTGCATTTTTGTGGCTAATCAAAAACATTCATTCCGTCGCCGGGCCGGCAGCGGCTGGCGGAGCGGCGCCGATCATAATGGGCTGGGAGAAAATCATTTCCACCGTGCCCGGGGGATATTTGCCCGCATCGGCCCAGCCCGTGTTGTCATTTATGCAGGAAATCTCATAGACATTCAAACCGGTGAACATTGCAGCCGTCAAAGGCTGGCCGCAATTATGCGTGCTGGGATAGGCAAACGCTTCCACCCGGACATATTTGCAGGCAATCGCGCCGGTCGGGGCCCGCGGAAATTCGAAATAAGCTTCCGCGGTGCCGTCCGCCGCGCGCGCGACACCGGCGTCAGTCACGAACCTGATTTGCAGATTCGGGCGCTTGTCGGAGTCGGCGCCCGCCGCCGCCGCTTCCAGGCCCAGCGGCTGCCCCTTTTGATCGCACCGCACGGCGATCCGCGCAAATCGGAAACGGCTGCATTCCGGCGCCGGGAGTACCGCGGACGGCGCGTTTGGCTCCACGGCGCTGACCAAGCCGAAAAACCGGCCCTGGCGGTATGCGCGCAGGGCATTCTGCTCGCGCTCGGCCATCGGCAAGCCCTGCATGGGCGGCGCCAGCAACACATTGCGCCCGCGCCCGAAATATCTATGATCGTTAACGAAAAAACCGAAACAGCGGCGGCCGGTGCGCAATATATTATCCCACAACTCATAGAAGCCCATGTCGGCGCCCCGCCGCGCGCCTAGCGGGTAATGATCGTTCCAGACCTCGATCCCCAGAACGCGCGGATCAAAATCCAACAGCGGCAGGCAGTCTGCCAGGTGCAGGCCCGGATGATTAATGGTGATCCCGCCGCCATCCGCATACTGCAGCCCTTCCATCGGCTTGCCGTTTTCATCCCGCAGGGTTCCATCCAGGGCTGCGTGGAACGCATCACGCCATGGCCGATGAACGCCTTGCGCCAGACTGAACAATTCCAGGCGCACGGCGGCCGGGTCGAAATCCAGCCGTACCCGCACGTTTTCCTCCAGCGCGCGGAGAAAGATCATTTCGCGGCTGCGGATGCGCCGCTGGGATATCCGGCTTTCCGACAGAGGCTGGCCGGTCGTTGCATCCAATGCCAGGGCGCCGTCCACCGTCAATTTCGCTTCCGCTTCGCCTGCGCCCAGCGCCGTAAAACGGATATCCGTCCAGTATATGCTCCGCCATGGCTCATGATCCGGATCATAAACCGTGGCCCCGGCAAACACGTGTTCAAACGGCGCATTGGTATGTATTATTTTAGCGGACAGCCGTCCGCCAGTGGCATAAAAACTGCCCAGGGTATTCCAATGGAAACGTCCATCCGTGCAACTGTGCTGCTCGGCGTTCGGAGCGAAGACCGCGTCGGGGTATTTTTGCATCAATTCCTCCGGCACCGGATAAAATGGCTTGGAAGGATAATAATTGGACAAGGGGAAATGCCGGTATCCCCGGGTGTACAAATCCGGCACGCGCGCGGCAGCGCCATGCTGGTGCGACATCGAATGCAGATATTCCACCTTGTCCCAATCAAGGCCGGCGTATGGATCACGGATCATCGGATCCTCCTCCGCCCGCGCCGCGCGGGCGGCCAGCAAGCCGCAAAGCAGCCAGGCAAGCATTTTAATTTCATGTTTCACTTTCCCGCTCCTTTATTCCGCGTAGTGCGGCAATCCCATCCTGAATATCCGCTAATTGCAGGGCCTGCATCTGACTGGCCGCGTCCTCGGGCGCTTCCAACCGCGTGTAAAGCGCGCGGTGCCGCGCGATCAAGGCGGCATTTTCCTGTTCCAGCGCCTCCATTTCCGCCAGCAACTGCGCGGCGCGGCGTTGCAGCGTTACCGCATCCTGCGCCGGGCGCGCGGTACCCGCCGCCCGGGCCGTCATCCCGAAAAGCATGGAAAAACCTTTGCCTGCATCCGGCGGCTGCAACGTTACTGACACTACTTTCGATCCAGGCCGCGGATTTTTCCACCAGCACAAATACAGGAAAATGCGGTACCCGCGGCCGCCATCAATGGCCTTGGCGCCTTCCCATGCCGGTATGCTATCCAGCAGCACCCCGCGCCCGCCGACCCGCGCGCCGCTCGACCAGTTCCAGACATTGCGCCCCACCACCAGCGGCAGATCGGCGTGGCCGGCATCGGCGTAATGCATGCGCAACACTCCCACGCTGGAATCCGGCGCGCCCCAGGCGGCGCCCGCCAGGAAATACAGGCTGTCGCAAGCACAGTCCAGCGGAAAGACAACCGGCGCCCCGTATTCGCTGCCGACCAGGGACTCCCGGCCACCGACCAGGATGGCGCGCCGGCCGGAGCAAATGCGCGGGTCGGGAATCTCGAACGGCACACCATGGATGACATGCCGGCCGGGCTCAAGGTTAAACATTCCCGCCCGTTTGACCATCACGCCATCCCAGTTCAAACCGCCGGCGATATCCACCGGCTGATCGTCGCCCGCGCCCACTTGCAGTCGCCCCGCCAAAATGCCGGCCTCCTGCAGGGCCGCCATACGCCGCGCCATATCCAGGCGCAGGGCGGTCAATTCCGCATAAATTCCCCCCATCGCATCGGGCGCCGCCGCGGCATGGGCGCGCAGTCCAAGCGCCGTATCGCGCAAGACGGACAAGTCATCCGTCCGGGGTGCAACGGCATACCCGCGCGCGTCCACCATCAGCCGGTCGGCCGCGGCGGCCGCTTGCGGCAGAGCGCTCGCGCGCCCGAGCGTCATCCGCGCGAAACGTTCGAAGAGCGCGCGCTCATCGCCGTCGGCGGCCTGCCAGGCATAGGCTGCGCCGGCCGCCACGCCGTGGAGGGAATTATGCACCGGCAAATAGCTTTCCCAGGTTGTGTTTAATAATCCCAGCGCCCCAACCTTGACGGCTGCCCGGCAAAAATAGCGGTTATTGGCTACCCTGCCGGCAAAGCCGATTTGATCCATCGTGTTCGCCATGGGTGAGGCCAGCACATCGTAACCCTGATCCTGGAAAAACTTCAGGTAAGGGAATGGCTCGAACAGCGCCGGTTTACTGGAGGCAACGATATATTTACCGTATAACCGCCGGTGCGGTTCGGGAATCTGATTTTCCTGGCCCGGGTGGAATTCTCCGGCGCCGCGCAAAAACAGGGCCTGCCCCTGCGCCCCTTCGGGGTGGCCGGAATAATTCCAGTCGGCAAATACCGTCTCCCGCGGCAGACGCTGCAAGTCCTCGGGATGCATGATGATCATGTCGCTCCACATGACGGGGCGCGCCCCATGCTCCACGATCCAGCTTCCCAGGTCGGCGTAGTAATTCGCATAGAGTTCCGACAGCTTGCCGGCGCGCGCGTATTTGTCGCAGGCCGGGCAAAACCGGCCCAGGCGAAAGACTTCATCGCCGGTAATCGAAGCGTACCGCGCCCCCGGGTGCGCGGCTAGAACTTCCTCCCAGAGGCTCTTGATAAACCGCAATGTTTCGGGATTGCTCGGACAGAGTTCCTGCGGATTGCCCGGCACTTCCGCCAGGTGCTGGAATTCGGGATGTTTCAGGTATGCCTGCGCATGCCCGAGCGAGTCCAGGCTGGGGATGATTTCCAGGTAACGGTCGGCGGCAAAACCCCGCATTTCCCGAATCTGGTCCTTGCTCAAGGCGGCCGGGTGATTCAAAACCGGATAACGTTCGAAAGCAAACCGGTCGTCATACTCGAACACCAGGGCGTTGTATTTCCAGGTTCCGAGCCGGTCAATCAGTTGCAGGATTTCCTCGAATTTCGGCAGATTGCCGGCGCCGGTGATGTGCAAACCTCGGAACGGCAAGTCCGGCCAGTCCCGGATGCGGCAGCAGGGAATCTCCGCGCCGCGGTTCATTTGACGCAACGTCAGCAAGGCATAATACAGTCCCCGGGGCGACCGCGCCCGCGCCCGGATCTGGTTGGTTTCAACCTCCAGCAGGTAGGCCTGGTCCAGCGCATCCGGACGGACTGCGGCCGGCAGGTCCAACGCGGGATTCAGCTCCACCGCCAGGTTGGCGGCTGTTGGCGATTCGCACTGTTCCACGGCGCCCAGCGCCTCCGCGGCGCGCATCAGGCGGACGGCATCCGGGGCGGCGACGCCAAGTACATATAACTTTATACATCCATTCGGCGCCCGCCAACTTCCGGAACGGCGCTCAATCTCCTGCGGGAGCGGCAATAAATCCACCGGCATATCTCGATCTGTCATTGTGCCATTATCCTTTTCATTGAACCGATTGCAAAAGCCCCCTGACTGGCTTGTCCCGCCGGAGACCAAGGTTATGCAAAAAGAGGTTGAATCAGGTCCAACGGTGGTTTGAGGGTGGAGGTTGGCTTATCCCTTAACCTCCATCAACCGCTGAACCCTGAACCTCCATCTGCGTTTTTCAGGCTTTGCCCCTTTGTGCCTTTGCCCCTTTCCATTGTTCATTCTTCAAAAAAACTGTTCAGCGGAAATATAGCCATGCCGCGCGCCAGTTCGCCCGGCCCATTCCGGGCCGGCAGGACTTCCGTATGCATATCCGGATTCGCCAATTTGCAAGCCGCCAGGCGCCGACGCACAACTTCGAGAGTAATTTCGGGGCAATGCGCCGTCCAAGGCCACAGAAAAATTGCCTCGGGATTAAAGAGATAATTCAAATTGACGATCATCTCCGCATATACTCCGAACATTTCCTCCACCAGCCCGCGGCACAACACATCGCCCTGGCAGGCCGCCTCGGCAATTAAATCCCGGGTGAACGCCCGGCCTTCCTTCATCCAACCGGCCAAAACGCTGGGCGCGCCATGCGCCAGCGCCTCCTCCGCGCGCAAGCGCAAGTCGCGGAAACGGGTCAACATATTCAGGGTCCCACGCCGGCCGTCAACGTCACCGGCCGGTGCATCAGCGATTTTCATCATGCCGATCTCCCCGCCATAATTCTGGCTGCCCATGTAGAGCCGGCCATCCAGAAACATGCCCACGCCCGCGCCATCGAAATACAGAAAATTGTCCATACCCGCCGCATCGCCCCATTCTTTTTCCGCCAGCGCCAGCGCCGAAGAATGTTCCAAAATCCGGCAAGGCACGCCAAAATGTTCCATCCAGAAAGGAACGATTGGCGCCTGGTCGCCGCCGGTAAAACAGGACGACCGGCGCACAATTCCCGTCTTGTGATCAATCATCCCTGGCAAAGACACACCCAACCCGACCAGTTTGGCCCGATCCAGGTGATGCTCCGCCAGCAAGGTTTGCACCTGCTGCAGCAGTAAACGCAACTGCGGCTCGCCCTCCACCGGCAAATCCGCTACCCGCCGCGATCCGATGATCCGCAGCCCGGCATCTACCGCACTGATTTCCGCCGCTTGCCTGACGATCGAAATCCCAACTCCAAAACATTGAGAACCATTAATAATCAACGACTTAGGCTGGCGTCCCTTGCGCGAACGAGGATAATTTTGTTCGCAAATAATCCCCGCACGCAACATCTGGTCAACCGCACCGGTCACGGTGACCCGGCTTAAGCGCAAATCTCGAATTATATCGCTTCTTACCGCCTGGCCGCGCCGGCTCCAGATATATGCCAACAGCCGCCGCTTCTTCGGGCTTTTTTTATATTCAAAAACATTCATTACTAGGCCACAAAACAACCAATCATTGATTTAATATATCTAATACTGGACTATATGTCAATGATATTTTCACCTATTTTTGCCTGCATTGGATATTATTAGCTGAATTAAGATTCCTAGCGGCCGAATGTTTTACTGATCATGTCTGACCGATACAAGCGCGTTGTTCCGGGATGTTATAGGTATTGCACAACATTTTAAAATAATCAGCCTATTGGATTTTAATGACGCAATTTCATTCCACTACCACCATGCCGTAAGCAGCGAGCAATTCCGACGGCACCGCCACGCGCAATGTTCCGGGCAACAACCATTCGAACTCCAGCGGCACGCCTTCATCCACGGGGCGGTCTGGGTCAAAATACCGCGCCTGCGGGGATTCCGGCAACCTGGCGCTGTCCGGAAGGCGCAAAGTAAAGACCAGCGGCGGCCGGCCGGCATGTGACGGAAATGGGATGGCGCCGGGATCGCCATGTCCTACCAGTTGGCCATCGGGCTTGTCCAGGATACCGGCGGCATTGACCAGATGGATCACCGCCGCGTCCGCAGCGTCAGTCAAAAAGACCGTGGCAATCACATCCGCCGGCAGATTATCCACACGTAACACCGATCCGCCGGGCAGCAACCCCTTAAGGAATTCAACCAGACTCTGGCGGACGCTCCGGTCGCGCTCCGGCAGGCGCTGGAACGGCACGGTCGGCTTTGTCTGCAAATCATTATTCCACCAATCCAGCATATGTTCTCGTTCGTACCCAACCTGTAAAAACAATCCCCCGCAGGCCACCAGTTTGCCGGTGCCGATTGGATGGACGGCCGGCGCGGCATCGGCGGAGGGGAAGATGAAATCGGGCAGGCGCAGCGCCCCGGCGATATCGGCGGCCGCGCGTTCCGACCAGTCAGGACGGCAACGGGCGGTATCGCCCGCCCAGAGCACCACGCCGCCGTTTTCCATGAAAGTTCGGAACACCGCCAGTTCCCAGTCCGCCATGAACCGGATTTCGCGCAGGACGACCAGGCGGTAAAAGCCGATCCGCTCCCGTAACTCTTCGGTTTCCACGATGTCGAACGGCACACTGGCCATGGCGCACCCCAGCGCCCAACCCACCAGACGATCGCGCGGCTCCTTTTCATATTTGAAAACATTGTTGCGATTCACGCGCGAATCGTAAAACGCCAGGGTGGAAATTTTCCGCGGCTGCCGCAAATACCGGGCATGCCTGACCTCAAAATCCCGCAGAACGCGCTCGCCATCCTCGTTGACATACCCCTCGCCGGTGCCGGTAAACCTCTGCCCCCAACTCATGGCCAGCCCCCAGGTCAATTTCCACTGGTTCACGCTGGTGGGATACGCAAAGAGGGCGGATGGGATGCCGCGGTACCGGCCAACGGCAAACCTCTGCGCTGCCTCCACCGCCCAGGACGGCCAGGAATAATCCAGGATATGCGCGCCGCCGGCCTCCTGCCAGATCAAATCCAGCGCCGGCAACGTTTGCAGGCAATAGGCATCGCGATGCTGGTACAAACCCAGCCGCTCATAGTTCGGGCGGAACAAATCCAGACCCATCGCTTCGTAATGTTGTTTCACGGCAAAGTGGAAGCGCTCCACCATGTGCCGCCGGAAATCCACGAAGGCGCGGAACAGAGGATCGTCCCAGTTGCCATGCCAACGGTCGAACTCCGCTCCGCTGGCCGGGAGTTGCAGGCCGGTTTGTTCGGTAAAATCGCGCCGGCAGAACTCGCAGACGCAAGCACAATAACCGTATATGACATCATCGGTCATGATGCCGTCCACACCGGCGGCATAAACCGTCTCCAGGTATTTCAGGTACGCCCGGAGATAGAACGGATTGTTCGGGCAAATGACATGGCCGTGCCGGGCGTACAACGGCTCGCCCGACCGACCGTGAATGGAGTAGAAATCCGTCAAGCGCCGTCCATCCAGAATGACGGGATTATGCGCCTCGCCGCCGATCATGCGCGGCCAGGTTCGCATCGAGGATTTGCGCGTCTTCAGACAGCGTTCCAGCCAGTCCCGGCCCTGCTCATCCCGGGGCGCATGCGTCAACACCGCCGAATGGTGTTCGATCACCCGGATGCCATGATCATGGCAGGCGGCAACCACGCGCCGCAAAGCGGCGTTGATCTGGTCCCAGTAATGAAAGAATGACCAGCGGAAGTGCGTGCAACTGAATGTCAGGACCCAGTTGCATCCGTTGGCGCGGAACGCCGCGGCCTTGCGGTCCAGGTCTGCATCCGTGTCCAGTAGCAGTTCCTGGTCATTCATCCAAAACACACCGCACCGGAAATCGTGCGGATCGTATTTGATTAATGCGCCCATAACACCCGGATTGCATAAAAAGATTGTCTTGAAATCATGATGCTTTTATTTCAGAGGGAAACCGGCCAAGCCGCGCATTCTTGCGGCCGCGCGTATCAATCACCGGGCGCGGAAGATTGACCCGCGCAGGAGGTATTCGTAACAGCCCATGTCCACGCGGCCGCTGAAGCGGTCAACCCGCGTGCGTCCGCCCAGGTCCGCCGCATCCGCCGCCAGCATCCAATCGCGGATGATTCCGCGGTTAATGCATTCGGAATCCGGCGCCAGGCCGAATGCGCCCGCCGCGCTGCCATCGTCCAATTTTGGATCGGCATCGAGGCAATCAACAAAAAAAGCATTGGTGGCCGCCGGACTTTGCGGGACGCAGGAATTGGTCAGCCACAAAACCACCGAGCCTTGCTGGAGGTAATAATTCGAGCGTGTTCCGCTGGAATAGTTGCCCCAGACAATACAGTTTTCAACATACCCGGTACCGCTGTAAACCTGTAGACCGCCGCCGCGGTTAGAAGCGTCCGTGGCCTTGTTGCCGAGCACGGTGCAATTCTGGATCAGACCGCCGCCGATGATATAAATTCCACCGCCCACGGTGCTTATATTGGTATAAATAAGGCTATTGCGCACCATTGCCGCCCCCCCGATGAACAGACCACCGCCTAACCCGCTTGGGGTGCTGGTGTTGCCGATGATGCGGCACTGATCAAGCAAGCCGGCATATGCCAGATGTCCTCCCGCGCCTCGATTAGCGGTATTGGATGCGATCTCGCAACGGATCACTTTTAGTCCATCCGCCCCATAATGGCTGATTCCCCCGCCATAATTGGAGCAGGTATTATTGATGATTGTACAATCAGTAATGGCAATTGCACCGCCGCCTGCTGTCTTGATGCCGCCGCCGCTGACATAACTGGTGTTGTCGCTGATGACACAGGCATGCACCGTACCGCTGGCGGAATAACAATAAAGGCCGCCGCCTCCTTCCGTTGAGCCGTCCAGCACCCCATAATAACGATTGCTGGCGATGATGCAATTAGCCAGGTGGCCGCCGCCCTTGATCATAATGCCACCGCCGCCATAACCGCCGAATGCGGTCGGGTGGCCAAAGTCGGCGCCGTTGGCGATGGTGAAACCCGCCGCGCTGGCGTGGTAATTGTTGAGGTACAGGCAACGATTGGTGGTCAAGGGGTAATTACCATCCAACACCGTGGTTGCCGGGTCCAACCCGCCGTCCGGCGCCCAACTGCGCAGGGCAATGCCATCAGCCAGCACTACTTGATTAGTCAGGCGATAGGTCGCCAGATTCGTGGCACAGATCGTATCGCCATCCCGGGCGCGCTGCGCGACTTCGATCAGGTTGGTATGGGCGGTGGCCCAATTGGTCCAGGCCAGGCCATCCGTGGCGACCGGACTGCTTGGAATCACGTAATAATTAGTGGTAGTTTGCGCCCACGCGCATGTGCCCAAGACCGCCGCCAGCATTACCGCAGACAATTTCATCATATTCATGGTCACACCAGATTCAACCCGCGCGGGCGCCGCCCCGCCAGATTACTCCGCGTAAAGGCGGATATGCTTAATGAATTCGCGATCTGCCGTTAATCGTTCAGACCGGCTGTTTTGTGTTATGCCATCAAACCCTCCTTCTCGGCATGCTGTCGGGCGCGGCCGCCATTTTCCGCTACCGTCGGCACCGACCGCGGGTCTCAGCGGGCGGGTGTCCACAACCAGCCTGGCAAATGCTCCCGGAAGGTTGGGCAATCGTATGCGCAACCACCCAGTCCCTGCCGGATGACATGCTGCCGCGGCCCCGCCACAACCGCAGCCAACCAACTTCCACATTATGCTTCAGAACACCTGCTGGCGCAACAGCAAAGAGGCCGGCATATCCCAAAACGCTGGCGCCCGGCATCAGGGCTCAAATTCACCGGGGACCACCCCTTGTTCAACCTGCATGGCGTCGACCCAAACCCGGGCCGGCGCATCATCGTCAGGCCGCGGGACCACGCCGCACCAGAACATGCTGTATTGCGACATCCTGGCCGGCAACTTGAGTCGAACGTGATAGCGCCGCCATTCCGTGGTCAGGGTCATGGTTGCCGCGCTCATGCCGGTCCCGTTGAAAACAACCTGTTGGCCATCCTTGGCCGCGCGTATCCAAGCCGACCAGACATAATCGGCCGGCTGGTCGTGCTGGGGCGCCAGCGGAAATCCGATTAAGCTGGAGCGATTGAACGCCGTGATGCGCAGGGAACGCCGGCCGTGGAAAGCCTGATCAGCGTCCAGCGCATAAAGAGCGCGCTCGCGGCCGGTGCGCTCCGGCGGCAATTGCGGACGATGATGCGCCATCACCATCCAGTAATCGGGAAAATCCGGCAGCGCGGCCTCCTCAAAACTTGGATTCGGCAGAATGTTTCTGCGGTTTGCCCGGCCGCCGCGTTCTATTTCCGGCTCCGGCACATAGTCGGCATTCAGCGCTTGCTGTTTCACGGCGACTTCCAGCACCTCGGTGCCGGCGCCGGGTGCCGCGGCGACCAGAAACACGCGCCGGGCATAAGGTTCCAGCGTATCGGTGACAACGCCATCTGCCAGGGCATAGGTCTCCGGCCCGAACGGGCTGCGCACGACCTCGGCGTGGTCCGCAAATGGCAAATGAAAAGCCGCACGCACGGACCAAGGCTGGCTGTTGACGGCCAGCAATGCGTAACCGCCGGCCGGATTGCGGCGCAGGGCGGCATGCACATCGGGCATTTTCCCCTTGATCACATCGACCTCGCGATCCTGATACACAATGCGCTGTTCCGGCACGGGCGTCGCCAGCACGGGTTTCAAAATGCGCAGTTCGCCGCCCAATTGCCGCAGCATCTCCCACGTCGCCTGATGGACGGCGGGATAGCCGAAATAAAATATTCCGCTGGTTTCATACAACAGCGCCAGATATGTCTGCGCCCGCTGTTCTTCGGGCAATACCAGGCGCTTGTAAGTGGAACTGGTGACCTCATAAACCGGCGTGAGCCACGTGGGTTTTCGATCAATTCGCCCGCGCGCCGTCAAATCCGCCGCCTCGCGCGCCACTTCATTGGGCGAGCGGCGCCACCGACCGCGCGCCTGGGCCGGCTGGCGCACCGGCGGCGCCCAATAGGGATCGCGGGCATGGAAATCGCTCCAATCGGTATATTTTACCGTATAAGGCGGCAAACCGGCATTCCAGAGCGTCCGCACGGGATGATACCCATCGGTCTCGCATATCAGGCGGTACAGAGCGCGGCCCTGAATATACTGGTCAAACCAGAGGTCCGTCAGCGGTTCATCAAACGACTCGTATCCCATCAAAGCCGGATGATCCTTGACCGCGGCGATACCGGCCCGGAGGAACGGTTCCGCCTGTTCGAAGAAATCCGCGTAAATCCGATTGCGGTCTTCCCGCGTGAAACGGTCTTTCCAGCGCAGGACAAACCCGCCCTTGATGCCGGTGAAGCCCGGCCAGCGATCTATTCCTTCCGGCAGCACTGGAGTAAAACCAGCGCTGGTAGACGCAAAACCTTCGGCCTTGATGAATACGCGCAGATCGTATTTGGCGGCCAGATCCAAAGCGGCGCGCACTCCGGCCGGGCTGTAATCCGGGATGCCCCAGAGCATGATGCTGTTAAACCCCGCCGCCGCGATCTCCCGAATATTTTCGTCGTCAATGATACCCGTAAGGATCCCGTACACGAAGAAGGGGGCACCATTGTCCAGGAGCATCCGGCGCTTTTGGTCAATTTTCCATTCCCGCCCGGGATGCGGCGCGCGCTTGATGAGCGCTACCGTCTGATCGGCGACCAGGGTTCCGCCGGCATGGCTTAATTCAAGGCGCAGTTCATGCCGCCCTGCGGCCACCTCCCGCAGGGGCACCTGCCATTCCATCCGCGGACTAACCGTCTGCGTCCGGGCCAGCACCGCGCCATTCGTCATCCGCGCCAGCAGATACGTGCCTTCCAACGCGGACTCCGGCAAGCCGATGCGGCAAACCACGCCGGCCTCCGGTTCGGCGGTGTAATAGT
>CAYXEK010000052.1:0-23906 GCA_964463985.1 uncultured Verrucomicrobiota bacterium | reverse complement strand
GTTGTTTGCGGTTTAACCTCATTCACCGGCGGGACAAGCCCGCCGGGGTTTCCGGCGCCCCCGGCGACCTTGCAACACCGGCGGTGTTAGAATGCGCCACGCCGTGGCGCTCCTACAATCCGGAACGGACGCAAGGCGCTGGCCGCGCCGGCGGAGCCGCGGCGGCCGTCCGCTCATTACGGACCCCGCAAAAGGAAAAGCGCGCCGGCCGGCACGGTTTCATAAGCCCCCATGTCCGCCCGGCGGACAAAACGGTCAAGACGCGGCCTCCCGTTCAAGTCCATGGCTCCACCCATCCATGATTCATTCAAGCCGGCATCAACCCCGGGGGAATTACAGCGCAAGCGATAATCGCCGCCGGCGGCATCTTGAAATTGCGGCGGATCGGTAATGTTGCCGTTGGCGGGCGGCGCCGAATCGGCCCGGGAATATGTTATCGAATTGCTTTCAAACGCGGCGTTGTTGTAAAAACGCAAGTCGGAAGGAACGCCGTTGGTCAGCACATTGCCGGCAATCATGCAATTGACGATGGCATTGGTGCGGTTGATCACCAGGCCCGCCCCCGTATTGACGCTCTGATTGGACACAATCGTGCAGGCGCTGAGGCTGCCGGTGGCGATGTTGAGCGACGACACATAAACGCCGCCGGCAAAATTCGCGGCATGATTGCCATGGATCAAACAATTGCGCACCACGCCGCCGCTATCCATGAAAACGCCGCCGGCGTAGCTGCCGGTAGCCGTATTGCCGATAATCGTGCAATTCGACATGCAGCCATCCGTAATGTAAACCCCGCCGCAGAGGTTGGCCCGGTTGCTGGCAATCGTGCAATGTGAAATGCGATTGCCGGTGGAACAACGCACACCCGCGCCGTTAGGCCCGACATTGCCGCTGACGATGCTGTGGGTCAGCAGCGCCGATCCGTCCGGCGCGGCCAGATAGACGCCCGACCCATACCAATTGGCTAAACTGGTCAGGTTGTCGCGAATAACGCAGTTGGATACGATCCCGCCGCTTAACAGGTAAGCGCCCGCGTAACGCGGGGCATAATTGCTGGCAATCGTGCATCCGGCTACCGTGCCCGGCTGGAGAAAAACACCCCCGCCGTAATTCACGGCTACGTTATTGCTGATCAAGCAATCAATCGCCATCCCGCCGGAAGTGCGGATACCGCCGCCGTAAGCGCCGATGTTGTCCCGGATGACGCAGTTGGACACGACATTCCCGGCCGCGACAAATGCGCCGCCGCCGTAACCGGCGTCATTGCCCCGGGTCAAGGTAAACCCGGACAGCAGGCAGGAATTGCCGGCCGGCATGTAAACGCACCGGTGCAGATTCTCGCCGTCAATGGCGGTAACATCCGGGCCATTCACGCCGGCCAGATTGATGCTTGCGGGAAAGCTCACCTGCGCTGCGGCGGCGTACACCCCGTCGGTAGCCAACACCAGGTCGCCGGCCGCGGCGGCATTCATCGCCCACTGGATGTTGGTGGCGGCCGTTTCCCAACTGGTGTAGGGAGCCTGATCCGCCGTGTTAGTGCAGGTTTCCGGCGGACGGACATAATGCGTATCGGCCGCGGCAACCAGGCACATTGACAACCACCACATTACCATCAATTTTTTCATGACATACTTGTCCTTCTTGTTGTTGACCGCCGTTGCCTTGCCCGAATGTCCGCGACTGACATTCCACGCGCAATTCCCGCCATTGCCCGCCGGCTGATTACTCCATTTCCATCAGGCCCAGCCGCGCGACATCATGCCAATTATCGTTGTAGTTCCAGGATGCGGGGGGGTATTGATCATTGCGGAATTTCCGGTGGAAGTTGACACCCCAGGAATCCCCCGCCTGGATACCGGCGTTCAACGCCGCGGCCGGGATTTTCATTTCCAATATCCAGCCGCGCGCATTGACCGCGCCCCGGACTTCCCAGCCGGGATGGTAATCGTAATTCCGCGCGCCCTGGACGGTGCACTGCTGGTCAAACAGGGCTCCTGCTGCATTTGCCGCCAACTGGTAATAATGCGGCTGATCCAAGCCCGGACGGATGAACACGGCCACGGCGTCGTCCAGCAAGGCATAGATATCGGGCTCATCCCGGGCCGCCTGACGGATTGCCTGCGGATCGGAATCGCGGCAATCGAACGCCACGTAAACATTCTCGCCGTCATGGCAGGCATAAACCAGCGTGGCATACGGCGCCGGGGTTCTGTCCGGCGTCACAAAATCTTCCAGGGGCTTCAGCCCGGCCCAGGCGGGATCATCCAGTTTGCCGTCCAGGCGCGGCGCCGCGGCGGTTTTGGCCAACCGCATGGATTTGGACCGGGTAAACCCGGCATTTTGCATTTCGCGGGACGTCTGGTAAACAATCGTCCAGAATTCGGCGTCCGTCAACAGCCCCCAGGCCCGGGCGTATTCGCCCGCGTCCAATGCCCGGGCGGCTTCCCCGATGGAATTGCGCAAATGCCCGTCTTTGGCGCGGCCGAGCAGCGTATCCATGCCGGGCATGGCGGCCGTTTTTTCCGCATCCGCCAGGATGCGGCGCAGGTGCGCCAGATCCGCTGCCGCCACCGGTTCGTTGGTCCAGCCGCTAACCACGGGTTGGGCTTGGCGGGCGGCCGGCGCCTGGAAGGCCGCCATGCCGAACGGCCCGAGTTCAACCGGAACCGCAATTGCGCCGGAGGCATCGCTGCCCTTGATGATATCGCCGGAAACCAGGCCGGCAACATGCGCAGCGCCGGCAATGGCGATCCGGCCTTTGATCGGCCAGTATCCGGGATTGACGGCATAAAAGTACAACTGCCCGTTCTGCCGCAACTCGCGGATAGCGAGATTGCTATGGAAGCCGGTCTGATTGACGGGATGGAACCGCGCCGCAGGCAAAGCGCGGTAAACGCGGGTAAAATCGCGCAGTTGCTGTTCCTGGCCGACAAGCATATTGGCATCGGTAAAACCGAACATGACCAGGTTCGGATCGAGTCCGACCATCGCCTGGGCGTACGGCTCCCGCGCAAAATCGCCGCCCTGCTGGACTTCCATGGTGGATTGGTACGGCCTGGGCCAATCCGCCCGCCAGGGCATCTGGGCCGCTACCCGTTCAATTTCCAGCCAGCCATAAGTCAACATCACGGAGCGATGCGCTCCCAGGTCAACCGCCGCATATACTTCCGGAGACGCGTTCGCCATCCAGGCGCAGGCATATTCCTTTTGCTTGAAGGCCGGCTCATAACGGCCGGCGGCCGGCAGCCACAGGGTGAACCATAAAGCGCCATCGTCCCGGAACAATTGCGGATTCCAGCCCCATCCCGACAGGTATTCCAGAAAAGGCCGGCCGCTTTTTTTCCACTCCCGGAAATGATCAACGCCGGTGTAACATCCGGCAGAGCATGCCAAATCCGGCCGGTGCCGTTTCAGGCGCGCCGCGGCTTTGGCGTAAAAACCATGCAAGCGCCGGGCGCGCCAGTCCGTCCAGGCTGCCAGCATGGCCGGCGAGGTCAGAAACTCAAATCGCTTGCGGAATTTGCCGGGATCAGCCCCATCCACCGGCACCCTGGTTTGCGTATCCCGCTCGAAGGCGCTGATGGTGGCGTCATCGTAACCGCTGTCCAGGGGGCCGCCCACGGTGCGGAAAGTCGGAATCCAGCCGCCCCCGAAATATGCCGTCCAATTCATTCCCAGGAAGTTCGGCTGGCGCTTGAATTTCAACGCCAGGTCATCCACGATGCCCAGCATGGCGGCCTCGACTTCCGGGTGGATGAAATTCCAATTCTCGGCCGCGCCGGTGCCGCTGCCGGTGTCAATGGCCTGGTCGCCGTCCTTGTTGACGAAACAGAACGGATTGCGCGCGAGCCCGGCGCGCTGCTGTTCGGCGGCGGCTTTCCGGCGCAGGCCGGTAGTATCGGTGAATTCCACGCTGGCCAGAAACGCAATGCCGTTGGCTTGAAACACCTGCGCCGCAACATCGCGGATATCAAAGTCAATCCGGGCGTCCAGGCCCCGCGGAAAATAGGCGGTATGACTGTCGGAATACTGGTAACAGCCCATGACATGCAGGTTCTGTCCGGTGAACCGCAGGTATTGCGTATAAGCTTCACAGGTTTCCAGATACTCCTCAAGGATGGCGCACGCCTGCAACACCGGATCATAATCCGGACGGGCGGATTGCAAGCCAAAGCCAAGGTTCTTGACCATGCCTTCGCGCCAGCAGCCGAAAGTTGCGGTAAAACCGGCGGTCAGCCACGTCCTTTCCGACAACAGCCCAATGCGGCGTTCCTCCCCGCCGGGGGAATCAATCCGCAGGGCCGGCAAGCGGCCGGCCACGCGGTAAATCCGCAATCTGGCGGCGGCGCCGGCCATATCCTTGCCGAGGGCAATGACATTGATCGCATGAAAGCCCGGGTCGGGACGATAAAGCCATTTCATTTCCCGCATGGCGCCGGACAGCGGATATTTGCCGCCGGTCCAAATGGACGGCCCGCATTTATTGACCGCCCAATCGCTGCGGTGTTGGTTGGACCCACGGTTGTGCATCCGCATAGCGGTGTTGCAACTCACGCCGAACCAGCGTTCCTGGTCGTCGGGGTATTCCAAGACCATCAGGTAAAAATCGCCGGGATGTTTAAAGGAGATTTTGTATGAAAACTGGGCCTCATAACGCGGGCGGGTTTCGCGGTATTTCAGCCCGTTGCGTTCCGCCACGATGGCGGGCAGCGGCGGCTTGACAAACTCATCGGTCCAGGGCGCATGGGGACGCGGATATGGCCCAATCGCGTCCGTTTCCATCCAGGGATGGGCCGGGTCATCCGGCCGGGTGAAATCAATCGTATCCTCCAACTCCAGGTCCATGCCCTGTTCGTAGAAATCCCCGGGCGCTTCCGGCATATCCAGCGGCGCAAACACCGCCAGCGGCTCGGGAAGCCGGGTTTCGATCAAGGCGCCATCCAGGAACAGGCGGGGAGCAAAAACGTAAATACCCGCAGGCAAGCCGCCCAGGTCCAATGCAAACGCCAGCCCGGAGCCGCGCGGCGCGCAGCGGACAAGCCGGCCGGTCAGCACCGGTTGCGTTTTCCCGCCCGCGTATTTTTCAATCGTCCAGGCGATTTGCGGTTTGCGCGCCTGGAAGCCGCCGGGAATTTCAATCTCAAGCCGGACATGCCGCCGCGCAGCCTGGTAAAACAATTGATCGCCATCAGGGTTGCGCAGAACCATGTATCCGTCGTAACCCGGCCGGTCGCCGGCAAATTTATATTCGAACCCATAACTTGTCAGCGGCGCGGCGTAAGCCTGGGTTTGATCGCTGCTCTTGACCGTCGGGACAACATCCCAATCGGCGATGTTATAATCCGGGGCGTTCCAATTTTCCGGAGGACGGCTGTGCCAGCGCCAGGTTGCGTCGGAATCCAGCAATCTTCGCTCACCGGAGGCCATGATGACCGAGCCGCATGCCCAGACAAAACTGCGGTATCCGCTCAGGCAAAACCGGTTGCGGCCGGGCTTCAGGTAAGGTTTGATATTCACCAGACGCGAGCGGTACAGGTCGAAATTCGCGGTTACCGGCCGGGGCAGCACCGGGCTGGCATCCGCGACTTCCCGCCCGTTGATGTGCAAAACGGTCATGTTGTTGACGTCCAGCACGGCCTGCCAGATGTCTCCCTCTGGGATTTCAAAATCGCGGGCAAAAAACCCCTGGGTGACGATGTTGGCCGCGCCCGCGGCATTGGTCACGGATAACCTGGGAACAAATAACGCGCCGGCCCGGTTGAACAATGCTCCGGCTGACCGGCCGTCAGCAGTTTCCGCGCCGAAAAGTCGCGCGCTGATCAACGCCAATCCAACCGCCGTCCTGAATGCTGGTGCTTGCATTAACCGGATTCCTTTCACGAACACGCTGACATCAGCAATGCGGACGGCAAATCCATCCGCGCCTGCAGGCCGCCCACCGATGGCCTTCCGTTGAAATCGGTTCCAGCGCGCCTCGCCTTGGCCGGCGGTCAACGCGCCTGCTGTTCAATAATTTCCGCGTGCAGCATGGTCTGCAAAGGCGCCTTCTGCGGTTCGGCCATCAATTGATACAAATACGAGATGGCCAGCCGGCCGATTTTTTCCAAAGGCTGCCGCAGTTCCAGCCAGCGCGGCAAGTGCCGCGGAGCGGCGTCCAGGTCAAATCCGTCATAAACCAAAACGCGCAAAGACCGCGCACGCGGACCCAATTCCTCCAATGCCTGCCGGGTGACGATCCGCGAGACGCCAAACAGGGCGGTGGCGCGCGGACGTTTTTCCAGCAGCGGCCGCAACAAAGCGCCGGCCTCATTAAACGGGAATGCGCCATTGAGTTCCAGCGCCGGATCCAGCGGTAGTCCCTGCTCACGCAAGGCGCTGCGGTAGCCCTGCAACCTCAGCCTGACAGGCGGCGAGGCGTTGCCCCCGCCCAGGAAAATAATCCGCCGGTGTCCTTCGCGAACCAGGCGCGTTACCGCCGCCTGGGAATCCGCCAAATTATCGGTGGTGACATTATTCAAGGCCGTCAGCCGGCAATCCGAACCGATTACCACAAAGGGGATTCTGGTTTTCAACCGGCATAATTCACGGATACCGTCGTCATCCGGAGTGAACACCAGGACACCGTTGACGGTTGACCAATTATGAAACAGGCAGGCATATTGCCGGGCGCCCTTGAATTGGTAGGCAAAAACATCGCCGCGGCCGGCGACGGTCTGCAGGATGCTGCGGCTCAGCGCCTGGTAATAATAATTGGTAAAGAAATTCTCTTCATGCGCGAAAGCGGCCAGACCGATGGAAGAATGCTGGCCATCCGCCAGGTAAAACCCGCTGCCCTGCCGCGGCTGGATCAACCGTTCCCGCTTCAGTTGACCGATAACCCGGCGAATGGTGTTGACATTCACCTGGTAATGATCGGCAAGCGCGCGTTGACCGGGAAGTTTGACCAGGAACTCGCCGGCTTGCATGCGCCGGCGCAGATCATGGCCGACCGTTATGCTTTTGTTGTGCATCGCAGCTTTTCGGCAAAGCAACATTCTGGCATAAGGATAATAAAATAGTTCAATTTGTCAAGTGATATATTTACGACGCCATGATTGGTGAAGAAGACAGAATTGTTGATCAGCACAGGATATGGCAAACAAAGAATTCCGCGCATCCCCACCGAACTTGTGTCGCCGGACAATCACCCCAGGCGCGCCGGCATGGCGCGGCCGAGATAATGCTCGCAGTAACGGTCATACAGGCAGCGGGCGGAGGGGAACATGGAATACGGGCTGAGAAAATGCGGCGCCTCGAAGGTGATGAATTTTTTGACGTACGGCGTTTGCACATCCAGCTTGAATTTCAATTTCACCCAGGCGATGGGCGGGAAGCGCCAGGGCATGTCCCGGTCAAACGTTTCAACATTGCCCCAGAATTCCACCCCGAACCGCGCGCAGACTTCCGCCGTGGCTTCCACAAACGCCTTTAAATCCTTGAAATGGCAATGACCGTCCATGAAGGCGGCATAATCTATGCCCTTGCCTGTTTCTTCGAACATGTACTCCAGGTAGCGCGCATGCTGGACCGGATTCAACGGGTGCGCGCCCGAGCCGACGCAGACGCCGTGGTATTTTTCGGCCGCATAGCGCGGCGAGATCAGGACCGGCTTGCCGGCGTCAAGCTGCTTGATGTGCGCGATCAGGGGTTTCCAGATTCTCGGCATGTTGTACCGCTCATCGCCCTCGTGGCTCATGTACCAGCCGTAAAATGACGGATGATGGCGGTAGCGTTCCCAAGCTTCATCCAAAAACGGCCGGCAGGCATCCACTTCCGCGCGCCAGTCGTTGCGATACCAGTGGTCAAATGTATCGTAAGTGCCCATGAAAATCTTCATGTTGCGCTCATCGGCCAGCGTGAAAAACAACTCCGCCGGATCGTCATGCACCAGCGGTTTTTCCGCCACCTTTGACGGGTAGACGGCCTGCTGCATTGTCATGCACCGGATGATCACCAGCGTGTCCATCCCCATCCCGGCCATGACATCGAACTGGGCGACCCACTCCTTCGGCCCCCAGTTCTGCGAAGGAATGTCGCCGGGAAGAGCGTCTAAAAACGTGCCCGTAATTAATTTATTGGTGTTGCTCATGGATTAAATCCGCCAGTAAAATGCCATTTACAATCATGACCCCGGCTACGTGTTTGCCGAAGAATTTTCCGAAATGCTTGTGATCGCCGGTCCATAAATGGGTACAGGCGGAAGCAATCGCGCCCGCCAGAACGGGAATGTCGCATTCCGGCAAACCGATATCCGGCGGCGCAACAAAGGCCGAACTGACGACGATACATCGCTGCAAACCTGCCAACTCCCGCAAATAAGCCGGTCGCTTGATCGCCAGATTGCGCTGCGCTTCTTCCCAGACATGCGGATTGACAACCAGTTCCGCCATCTGCGGCAACATTTGCAATAATTGCCGGGTGGCGCTGGAGGGGTTCGCCGCGGAAAAAAGCACATTCGCATCGAGAAATATTCTCACGTCCCAGCCTTACGCTTCAGGCACAGCGCCAAATCACGATCCGCGGCATCGAATTCCCTGACGCGCCGGGCGCTGTATATTTCCACCGGATAAGTGACGGCCGGCCGCAGCAAAATCCCGGCATCGGACAATTCAGCCACCAGCACCCCGCCTTTTTCCAACCCTAAATTGCGCCGCAACCCCTGCGGCAGAGTCAAACTGCCGCGCGCATTAACATGGATGGTTGTCGTCATCTTATACCTTTTTACCGTTTCGCTGAAATACTGAATTCCTGCAAAACAACATATCAAAACCGCCCGAACCATGCAAGCGCGGATGCAGCCCTTACGATTTTAACCGCCCCGGCTGTATACTGCCCGACGATGGTTTTTCCCGCCTGCTTTATCCGGAATTCATGTGTCACACCGACACCTTCAACTGGTCGCGGGTTTCCCACTCGCCTTTTTCATCGCCGATGGTCACGCGCGCCGGATACAGCAAGCCCCAATCGCGCCGGCGCAGGTAGGAATCGAGCAAGGTTGCCAGATTGCAGTGAATCCTGCCGCGGAACCGCTCGCGCCCCCAGACCATGATCCGCACATCATTGGGATTGATCCCCATGTCCGGATGGAGCCAGAGCGTAAATTGTTTCACATTCTTGGGCGTCACTTCGATTACGCCGTCATCCCGGATGAAGGCATCCACCGCGCCGCCGGGGATATGCTTGCGGCGGACTTTGAAGGTGATGTTGTTCCAGTCCTCCTCCACCGCGTCGCGGCAATCCGACATGGTCATCATGTCGAACATGATGGTTTCCTTGCCGATGGCGTCAATCGTCACCCAGCGTGCGTGCGGCGAATCGGCCAGATCGTGGAAATCGGTATGGTTTTGATATGCCGCGGATGGAATCTTGTGCCGCCGCCAGTCGCTCCAGGGCGTCAGTCCGCGCGGGGTCACCGCGACCACCCGCGGATGATACGGATCGCGCCGCTTGTCCCGGCTCCATTTCAGCCATTCATAAAGAGCGGGCCGGGCGTCCAACAGCGGATGCCCGCCGGAATTTTCACGGTAAAAGCAGGGCACCCCCGCCTGTTCCAGGCGCATTTTGGCGGCGCGGGCGAACTCGATGTCGGTCCCATGCCGGCGCCGGAACATCACCGCATCGTTGACGCCCTGGGAAATCCACATGGTCATGCCGGCCAGGCAATGCCAATAGGCCAAATCCCAGTGGCTGGACGAACTGAACACGCTGGCAAACCGGTCGGCAAGCCGATGCGCCATGTGGTTGGCGCCCATGCCGCCCATGGATGTGCCGCCGAGGACGACATTATGCGGATCAATATTGTAAAAATATTCCAGTTCAGTGATCACATCCACCAGATACCGCTCGGCTTCCGGCAGATGCCAGCGCGCCCAGCTCCGGGTGTTCGGCGGCGCCGATGGGTAGCACACAATCCGACCGCTGGTCTCCATCAGGTCGTTGACGTTGGTGCAATTGTAAAAATGCAGGCCGCCGTCGCCGGCGCCCTGCCCGCCGCCGTGCAGCATGATCGCCAGTCCGTAAGCCCGGGCCGGATCGTAATCCGGCGGAACATAAATGGTTATGGGTTGTTCAGGATATTGGCCGGCCAGGGCCGGCGATCGGAATGGAAGGCTGAGTTGCCAGCCGGTCAAAACCTTGTCCGGGTGTTCCGGTTTCAAGGCGGACACCAATTGTCCATAATCGCCGTCCGCAAGGCTGACGGACTCCAATTCCGGGCGCAACTGCGCCCGCTCCGCCTCAAGGTCAATTTTCAGATATTGCTTGCTTTTCTCAATCAAACCGCCGTCAAATTCCATAATATTACCTCAATCATTTATGACAGAGCCAATTTCAAAACTAACGTTTTGAAAGAATTCAGAATTCAGGAGTCAGAATTCAGAATAAATACAAGAGGTTGGTTATAAACATTTTATATCTATTGCGCTTCTGACTACTGACTTCTGGATGCTGAATACTGCTTTCAAAATCCGACTTTTGAAAGCAACTCGACAGACCAGAATATTCGGGGCAAAATTCACCCCGGAAGAAGCGCATACACCATCAATGCAAATAATACATGGCGCCCTGCGGCACAAACTCGTAGCACCCCATGTCCGTCAGCCTGCTGAACCGGTCCCGCCGCGGATGCCCGTCCAGATCAAATGCGTCCGACATCCAGGCCAGGTTAGTCCCGGCATTAATTCCCGGCGAGCCGGCCTGCAGCCGGTAGTTTCCGGAGTCCGGGTCGGTGAACTGCGGGTCGGCGCCGATGCAGCCCGCTCCCCAGGCGCCATCGGCCTCGGGGGTGCAGGTGTAAAAGACATTGGTCCGGCGGTCGGGCACTTCAAAATGCCAATCGTCGTACAGCGCACCGTCGCCGATTTTGTTGGACGCCACCACGGTATTGAAAATCGTATCCGCGCCTGTACCTTTGAGATAAAGACCGGCGCCGGCAAGCTTGGCATGGTTGCCGGCAACCGTGCAGGATTCAACCAGGTTGGAAGCGCCGTTGTTGATGTAAATCCCCGCGCCCACGCCGCCCTTGTCGGCATCGCCATGCGTGCCATAAGCCCAATTGCCGCAGACCAGGCTATTGCGCAATACGACGTTGGAGGACATGTATACCCCGCCGCCATATGCGCGCAATGAATTTGTGACTATATTATCGCGAATTTCACAATTATCAACCAGCACGCCGTAAGAGTTGACGGAAACGCGGACGCCGGCGCCATTGGCATCCTGCACGCCATCGCCGACAAGAATATTGCCCACCACGCGTGAATGCGTCACCGTGCCCGATCCCGGCCCCACGCTGGCAGTCCGGTAAAAATTCACCGTTCCGCGGCCGATTGAAAGGGTGTTATAGCTGATATCGCAATTGCTGACCAGGCCCCAGCCGCGCACCAGCAAGGCGCCCAGATCGCAACCTGTATTATTGACAATTTTGGAATCATAAATTTCCAAATTGCAATTATCGGCGCCGGCGAACACGCCGCCGGCGTAATTGTTGGATACGGTTACATCATATGCCCGCAAGACGCCGCTGGATGCCAGAGAAATCCCCTGCGTCACATTGCCGCAAACCATACTATCGGCAATGACGTTGTTCGTGCCTGACGACCACACCCCGCCCCCGCCCCAGCCGGCTTCGTTCGAAAACACGGCGCAGCGTGACATGCTGGCATTGCCGGCCAATTGAACGCCCCCGCCGTAATCATACCCGGCAGTCGTCGAAATCACCCGATTGTAGCACGCCGTGCTGTCAACCATGATTCCGCCATTCAGATAAACGCCGCCGCCGGCGCCCGCGCTGCTCAGCCCCTCGCAGAGATTGCCGCTGATCAAGCAATTACTGATCATGCCGAAAGTGGTTGTTTGTAGAAAAATTCCGCCGCCGCGGCCGCCATAAGTTGAACCCAATCCAACATGATTGCCCGTCACATGGCACTCAATCAGGCTGCCGGCACTGCAAAACACCCCGCCGCCGTATCCGCTCAAGCTGGTGTTGGTCGGATACCCATTGGTGATGGTGAGTCCCTGCAGGATGGCATCGGCATGCCGGAGATAAAAACAGCGGGTTGTTCCGCCGCCGTTGATGATCGTGCCGTCGCGGTCCAGGCTGCCCTGGTTCCAACTGCGGATGTGCAAGCCTTTGCTTACGTCAACATACGTTGTCACGGCATACTCGCCGTTGGATACCAGGATGACGTGGCCGCCGGACGCCTTGGCCACGGCATTGCTGATGGTGGCCAGCGGCTGCAGCCAGCTCAAACCATCGTATGCGCCGCCGTCGTTGCCGGCCGGCGGCATTGCCACATGCCAGGTAGTCTGGGCCGAGGCCGGCAGCAGGACGGCCAGGATCAACCAACATATCGCGCCGATCAACTGCTTCCGCCATGAATGCGTTCCTTGAATTTTACACATGACTTCCTCCTTTGTGGCTTTGTGGCTTGGTGAGATATCCATTTTCGATGCCTTCCGCCGATATGTCCAGCGATTTTTCCGCCATGAACGCGGTCCGGCCGGCGGAACCGCCGGCCGGCCAATGCACCCGCACCCCGCGCAAACGCGCATCGCGCACATGGCGCAGGTAAAAGGCATGCGGAATTCTCCGGCAGACCTCCGAGGACAGGCAGCCGATCGGGTCCGGCACGGCCGCCAGCAGCGGCTCAGGCGGCGTATCGGCATGCATGACGACATCCGCGAGCCCGATGCGTTCCATCGGCAGATCGGCGCTGCCGGTCAGACTGACCGCGCCCGGCCCGTAAATCTGAAGGCCGCTGCAATATACGTCGCGGATGCCCGCCGGGGGGCGGCTGTCCGGCAAAACCTGGCAGTAAAAAGGCGATTCGCGGGCGCGGATGATGAGATTCCGCGCCTGGATGTTTTCAATTAGCGGGCCGTTAACATTATCGTAAATCGTGTCTTTCAATCCCTGCGGCATGGCGGCATACACATGCAGCGAAAGTCCGACCCGGGCATCCATGACCAGATCGCTCAAGATGCAATCGCGGATCGGGCCGTCGCCATGCGGCCCGATGCGCACGGCATTGCAGGCCGACCGCAGGATACATCCGGTGACGATGACGTTTTCACAAGGGCGCGAATCGCTTCCGAACATGCCGTTGCCCGGGCCGCTGTAGATGGCAATACAATCATCCGCGCTTTCAATCAAACACTGGCTGATCAGGACGTCGCGGCAGGCGGTGGGGTCTATCCCGTCGCCATTCGGTGTTTCAGGCGGATTACGGATGGTCACACCCTGGATGCGCACGCGTTCGCAGGCAAACGGCCAGATCGTGTAAGTCGGGGAATTCAACAATTGCACACCCTCGACCAAAACATCGCGGCATTCGCAAAATGCCAGAGTATGCCCCGGCCGCCATTCTGGTATGGAAAAGCGCCGCAGGAGCGTACCTTCCCTGGGTGGACCGAAAAACGCCTGGCCGTTGCCGTCTATCACGCCTTGTCCGCGGATTGATATGTTTTCAGCGTTATAGGCGCAGATCAGATGCGCGGCGGAGGTGGTGCGCCGGAGGGGCTTGACGTCATACGGCGCATTGCCGTCGGTGCTGTAATCCGCGCGGCGGGGGCTGCCGCGCAGCGTGGCGCCGGCATCCAGAAAGAACTCCACGCGGCTGCGCAGGTAAAGCGTGCCGCAGGTAAAAATGCCCGCGCCCAGAAACACGCGCCCGCCGCCGGCGGCATGGCAGGCGTCAATGGCGCGCTGGACGGCGGCCGTGTCATTGGCATCGCCGTCGCCGCGCGCGCCGCAGGCGCGGACATCGAAGACGCATGATTTTTCGCCGCCAGGCGACAGAGTTGATCTGGTGGATGTCATGAAAATTCCATTCACATACCCGCACATCCGGGCGACGCCGCAAGCCGGTACTCCGCGCCGCCGGGCGCCATGCCCTTCCCTTCCAAATTACCATCGAAAGCAAACATAATCGAGGTATCCGCGTCAAGCTCAAACGCCCCGGCTGGAGGGGTAAAGTCGGATTGATAACGCGCTATCCGCGAAATCCGCAAGTCGCGCATGACGCCTTCCATGGCCTGCCAGCCGCTGTTCAACGCGCCGACCTGGACGGCAAAAGGGTGGCGCGTATCCACCACCGAATTTGCGCCCGCCGCCATGCGCTCCGGGTGCGCGCGCGCCGGAGCGCCGGACAGTTTTTTCCCGTCAACATACACCCGCACGCGGTTGGATTCCTCCGCGGCGGCATCCCATAACACCGCCACATGCCGCCAGGCATCGGCCGGCCAATCGGCCAGCCGGGCATGCGTTTGCCAGCCGGCATGCTCGGCATTCAGCAGGCTCACATCCAGCCGGCCGCCGGCCCTGGCGTAGCGGATCACCAGCGGCGAATTGTTGGTAATCCTGGGATTATCCTTCCGAATCGGACCGTAATGCAGAAAAACGTATTCGCCGACGGCTATTGCGCCCTTGGACAACACCGGACTCCAATCCCGCACCGGTTTGAACCAGAACTCCACCGTGCCGGCCGGTTCGTTGAAAATCCTGTGGTCCACCCCGGCGTCATCCCTCAGGCGGTCGGAAAAACGGCAAGCATCGGCCAGGCCCGACCGGCCGGCGTCTTTTGGCGCGAACATCGCTGACGCCGGCGGCGCTCCTTCCCACCCGCCGAATTTTATCCAGCGTTCCGCCTGCCCCTCTGCCGCCGTCAGGCGCAGACGAATGCCGCCCTGCTCATACACCTGGCGGTATTCCACCACGCATGGCCCGGGCGATTGCCAGCGGTACATGATCCGGTCAACTTCCGCCAGGACTTTGCGCGTTTGCAGCCGGCCCAGGTGGTCGTAGGCTTCCGCCTCCAGTTTGACGCCATGCAGCGCCCGGTCGGAATCAAGATGCACCAGGAAAGATGCCACGGATGCCACGGAGTCAGGCAAGGTCATGGTTGCCAACTTGAATTCCGAGACTTCCATGTGAGCCGCCAGAGCCGGGGCGGCCTCCCGGGTCCAAGTCAGCGCCGGAAATTTGCCCAGGTCATGAAAATCCTCCGCCGGATTTTTCTGGAGAGAACTTAGCTCATGCTCCCCGCCGCCCAGCGGATAAATGCGGGCGGCATTGATCAGCCAGCCCCTGGCATCGAATGCAGTTCCCAGGCCGGCGGCTGGAATCCGCAACTCGGCCTGCCAGCTGCGGGGGCCGCGCTTCACCGCGCATGCCAGGCCTGGACATTTCCAGTCATTGTCCGGAGCAACCGAACGAACGCCGCCGGTTATTTCAACCTGATTAAGCTGCTGCCGGAGGCGGCCATCCGGCTGGATGAACCAGTGGGCATAATCGCCGCCGGGCATCGCCAGGAACAATTCCACCGTATCATCATCCGCCACCGGCTGATCGCCGGGCGCCCACGCTGTGATCAGCGCATACAAATTGGTGGCGTCAAACAGCAATTTCAGCCGCGTATGCGCGCGCGCCGGCTGCGGCGCGTCGCCGTGCAGCAGCATGAAAGTTTCCAAAGGCGCCGCATCGGCCCAGGCCGGTTCATCGGGAAGTCCGTCAATGACAACCGGGGTGTGAACTAACATTGCCCGCGCCAGGCGGTGATGCGCCAGCGCATCCAGCACCGGCTTGGGCAAGGCGCCCAGCGAACTGAGCGACGGCAAATCCGCCAGCGTGCGGTTCAGCCGCTCCTCCAGCCAGGCAAAGTCCGCGCGGTCGGCCATATCTTCCCGCCACAGCCCGGCCCAGCGGCTGGAATCCTTGCCGGCCAGAATGGCGTCCTCAGGGCGATCCCGCAACAGTTTTGCGCGATCAAGCGCGCCCTGGCGGCAATCATCCAAACCCTGCGCCGCGGCCGATTCGGCTTCGGCGCGTTTCTGTTCCGCCGCCAGTTCGCGGGCGCGCAAATCACAGGCCCGCGCCCTGGCGGTCCACATCCCCATATGCAACCGTTCGCGCAGGTTGATCACGCGGCGCATGGTAAAATCGTCCAGCCCAAGGCGCGCCGGGTCGGCAACGATTTTGGCCCATAACTCGTCCATCGCCCGGGTTCCCCGCGCGGCGTTATCGGCCTGCCACTGCATGCGTTCCGCATTCTTGAGCCAGGTGAATTGCGGACGCTGCCGGTTGAAAATCTGCTGCAAATCCACATTCTCCGACAAGGCGGCGGCGATATTGGACGCCGCCGGGCCTCCGAAATAATTGCGCGCCAGGCGCGGTAGAATCAGATCGTAAATCGGGCCATGCGGTTCGGCATACCGCCATTGTTCACCGGCGCCCGGCGCCGTTCCGTCAGGCAGGCGTCCCCACGGCAGCGCCCCGGGCGTATCGCGATTCCATGAGTATTCCCGGACGGCCAAGCCCTCCAACGGCAGAAACCCGTCCAGATACGCCAGGATGCCGAAAGTGTCGCGCGGGTTGTCCACGAACGTGGCCGACCAGGCCGCGCCCATGGAAAACAACGGCCGCCAGGAATGGGACATCAGGGCGTACCAGGCAAACATGCCCCGGCCGGGCGTCAGTTCCCGCCAGGCGCGTATCGCCGGCGCCGGCGCCTCGCGGATGCAGAATGTGACATCATCCGCGGGAAACGCCGCATGCAGTCGGCGCCAGAATTCGGTGTAATATTGACGGTAACGTTCCGCCATCGCCCGGATTTCCGGCGTATCGCCGAATCTGGAAGTAAAGGCCTGGCGGCCCAGTTCCGGATCCAGGACCTCGACGCCGTAGGGATAGATGGTGAAATGCAGACGCGCGGATGGGTTGAGTTTTTTGACCTCCTCGTAATAAATTTTGTGTTTATTGATGGTGGCCGCCACATAGTCGTCTCCCCAGCGCGCGCGGCAGACATCGCAGCGATCTTCCCAGTTGGCGGGATTGGTCAACCACCCGGAGTCTGTGTCATGCATGCCTACCTGGGTAACGCCCGTGGCGCGGATGAATTCCGCGAAATTGCGCGCAGTTTCCCGGGTGATTTCATCCAGGCTCCAGCACCGCAGCCATGCGTCATTATCGCGGTGCGGCCCGACCGCCTTCGGACAATCCCTCTGGATTTCCGGATGCAAACTGCGCAATCCGGCGTAGGGCTTTTCGGCGTAGATGATGGCCTCCACGCCGCGGGCGCGGCCATACTCCACGCCGGCACGGACAACCTCCAGCCCTTTCAACGGCTTGAATATCTGGCCGCGCGGATAAAACCCATAATACTGCAGCAGGCCGAATTTGCGCCGCATCAGTCGGTCATAATAATCCCGGATGGCCCGCAGATAATCTTCCGCCAGGGCCGGAGTTGGATTTTCATTCTGCCGGATGGACGAAAACAATTTGATAACTTCCGGCATCCCGGAATTGCCGACGGCAAACGGCGTACCCGGTTCCAGCCAGATCAGGTCCGGCCAGTCGCGCACTGCCGCCGACCGCCAGGCGGCCTGCCCGTCCCGCATTTCCAGCAACTCGCCGAACGTCACGCAGGCATATAAAGCGCCGATATTGTCCGCCCCGGCCAGAAAGATTGTTTTGCCGTCCGCCGACCGCCGGATTTCATACCCGCGTTCGCCGGGGTTTTTATTTTCGCCCACATTGACGGTTTTGCCCGCCGCCGCCCGCGCGATCAATGGATTATCCTCAACCGTGCCGATGATGATTGCTGTCTTGCCGGCCGGAATTTCCGTTCCGGTAATAATGGGCAAAGGCGCAGTGCCGCCCACGGCCGCCAGGCGCCGATTAATCCAGTCCGCCCCGATTCTGGACTGCTCGCAGGCATCCGCGCCGATCACCAGCGCCGCCTTGCCCGGGTCGAGGACGAGATCGTTGTCCGTCAGGCGGATTTCCTTCGGCATGGGAACGATATCCAGTTCCGTCCAGGCGCGCGGATCAACTAAGTTTTCCGCCGTGTCGGCGCCGGCCGCCGGCCATCCCGCCAATACCGCCGCCAGCATCATCGCCGCTGCCATTGCTTGTTTCATTGAAGTGCTTCCATTTCGATCAACAGAGAGTTGCTTTCAAAAGTCAGCTTTTGAAAGCAGTATTCAGTAGAGCCTATTTCAAAAGTCCTGACAACAAGGTCGGGGTGAAACCCGACCCTCCATCAACGGGTTGTTTTTCCATTATGGAGGGACGACTTCCACGTCGTCCGTGAATTTTGCAAGCGACTCTCTTGACACACAATGATTATTGTGTTACACATTTTCTGTGCAAATACAAGGAAAGTAATTCATGAAAAATGTCACATTGCGCATGGATGAAAAATTATTGCGCCGGGCGCAGCATATTGCCGTGGATCGCGGCCAATCGCTCTCGGCGTGGATGACGGAACAATTACACGCGGCTGTAAATCAAACCCGCGGGGGCGCCGCCGCCCGCCGCCGCGCATTGACGCGGCTGGAAGCAGGCTTGCACCTGGGCAACCGCCCTTTAAACCGGGAGGCGGCCCATGCGCGGGATTTTCGTTGACACCAACATTCTCGTATATGCCCATGATAAAGACGCCGGCGCGCGTCATGAAAAAGCACGGGAACTGGTGCGCCGGCTCTGGCAGGATCCAACCATGCCGACCATCAGCATCCAGGTGTTGCAGGAATTGTATGTCAATCTTATCCGCAAGCAAATTCCGGCGGAAACCGCCGGCGAGATCATTGACGATTATCTGCACTGGAATGTCATCGAAAACACCAGGGAGATACTGAAGCGAGGAATTGATCTCAGCATTCGTTTTCATTTGTCATTTTGGGATTCAATGATTATAGCCGCCGCAGAAAGCGCAGATGCCGCCGAATTGTGGAGCGAAGACCTGCAAGCCGGGGCGGTTATCGCCGGCATACACATTGTCAATCCTCTCTGATGCCAAGGCGCCGTTGCGGCCTGCCGCCCCAGCCCTGCCAGCCGCCGAACATTTCATTCCAGACGCGGTCAACCTGCCGGCGCAATTGCGCATCGGCCTGCAGTTTAAAAGGCCAATCCTGCCTGGCGGCCAGCCGGGCCGCGCCCCGGCCCACGGCGGCGGCAGTCTCCGCCACCAGCCCGCAAGACACCCGCGACAGATCGTCATCCGGCCGGTGGTGAAAAAACCGGCCGGCCGCGCAATTATTCCGGCCGATATAGGCGGCCGCCATGCCGGCCGCGGTAAAAGGGAAATGGTCGGCATAGGGGCACATCTCCGACGCAACTTCTGGATAAATATCATGTTTTTTCAGGCAGTCCGCCAGAAAGCCGGCCAGCTTGGCGTTGCTGGCTTCCAGGGTCGTCCACCCCAGGCGCGAGCCGAACGAGTCAAAATTGATCATCAAGCCGGCGCCGGAGAGTCCATCCCGGCGATGGCGGCGCACATACTCGGCGCTGCCGACCGACAATTGCTCCTCCGCGCCAAAGCTGATCAGCCGCACCGTCTTCCGGCGCCGCCGGCCGGCCAGCATCCCGGCCAGGGCAATGATGGCCGCGACGCCCGTGCCGTTGTCATCCGCGCCCACGGAGTCCGCCTGGGTGTCATGATGCGCGCCGAAAATGATCACGCCCGCCCCGGCTTCCGCGCCGGGCAATTCCGCGATCACATTCTGCGACATGCCCGCCCGCATGCCGCCCTGGACCAGCAGCCGGGCAGCCGGGGCGCCGGCCGCCATGAAATCCCACGCATCCAGGTAAGCCACGCTGACCGTCGGCACGGCGCCATATTTCGCCGTATAGGCGGGGAACATGCCGTCGGCCGTAACGACTTTGCCCGGGTAGCGCACATCCGCGAACATCAGGAATGCCGGCCGGGCTGCCATCAGCCGGCGGTAATGATCGGCGGTCTGGATATGCGAACCGAAATGCAGCACCGCCTTGCCTTTGATATACCCCAGATTTTTGCGCTGGTACCCGGTCTGCGCGTCCAAAAAAGCGATGGGCGCTTCCAGGGTTTTACCGGCTGTGCCGGGAGTATTGCTCAGCAGCGAACAGGGGAATCGGCGCCACTGGCCGCCCAGGCGTATTTCCAGCTTTTCCGCCGACACGAATCTTTCCCGGACAGGGAATTCCTCGATGGCGACATCGGCGACCGCGGCGCGCATCTGCGCCGCAATATAATCGGCAGCCTGGCGTTCGCCGCGCGAACCCGCCAGCCGCACGCCGATGTCATTGCACAGACAGCGCAAATGTTTTTCGATCATCCTGCCGGTTATCGGTCCGTCTTGCTTGGTTTCGGTGGTCATTCAGGTTCCTGGCATCCGGCGTAACGTTTTCTTTGATAATCTGACTTATTCGAGCCAATTTCAAAAGTCTCGGACGACGTGGAAGTCGTCCCTCCAAAATGGAAAAACAACCCGTTTTTGGAGGGTCGGGTTACACCTCAATCTTTTTGATAGAACTTTTGTAATTGGCTCATTTAATTCGATACAAAGCGCCCTGCGGCACATACTCGTAGCACCCCATGTCAACCATTCTGGCAAAGCGGTCAAGGCGTGAATGCCCGTCCAGATCGAATGCGCCAGGCATCCATTCTATATTCGTGCCGACATTGATGCAGGGCGAACTTGGCTGCAGCCGGTAATTTCCGGAGTCCGGACCGGCGAACAGCGGATCGGCGCTGGTGCAACCCGCGCCCCAGGTTGCATCGGTACCGGTAGTACAGGTATACGTAGTGTTGGTTTTACGTGCGGTATCGCCGAAGACAATGTTATTGACGGTTGCGCCAGCCTTATTACTTACCACAATAGAATTTTGGATTTGATCGCTGCCGGTTAAGCGCAAATACACTCCACCTCCGGATAAATACGCGTAATTACCGGCAATTGTGCAGGATTCAATAATATTAGGACAAGCAGCATCCTGGGCAAAATAAACACCGCCACCCTGGCCGCCATCCGCCACATGCGCGCCTTCGACCCAATTACTTGCAATAACGCAGTTTCGTATTACGGCATTTGAGGTTGCCGAGATGCCGCCGCCGCGGGCGCGATTGGCGACATCGATTTTATTGCCGCTTATTTCGCTGTTTGCAAGCAAGACGCCTCCATTTAATCTGCCGATGTTTATTCCCCCGCCATTGACATCGCTCCCGGAACGGGAAGCGATATTTCCGATCACCCGGGAATGGGTTACAGTCCCATAACCGGCATCGGATGTTGTGTTAAAGGTGATGCCGCCGCCGCTGCCATTCGATGCTGTGTTACATAATATGCAGCAATTGCTTATGATCGCCTTCCCGTAAACGTAAACACCACCTCCATACATAGCGTAATTGCTGCATACTTTCACGTTTTCGAGGTGTAACATCGAATTGTTAGGGACCAACACCCCGCCGCCTGGGCCTGAACTTATATTACTAACGATCACCCCGCCATAAACGCGCGCATTCCCGCCGACATAAAGCCCAGCGCCGCCAGAAGCGGAAGATATATTCCCCTTTATAGTTGTATTGCTGAGCACGCCGCCAGACTGGTAAATTCCACCGCCCATTCGACCGTTATTGTAGGCCACGATACAACCTTGCAACAGCCCATTTGTCATATATACGCCGCCGCCATCACCAGACATATCAGCGGGCGCACAGTTGGTAATCATGAAGTCAGCCACCACCGCGTCCGGATGCCTGATATAAAAACCGCGCACTGTGCTTTGTCCGTTAATTACAGGTTTGTTTTCTCCGGAAGCATTAAATCCCATGATTTTTACCGGAATATTAACCTCCACCTGCGCATCAAGATTATAAACGCCGTTTGATACAAGCACGATATCGCCGGGTTCATCTGCCACGTTTATCGCCGCTTGAATATTATTCGCGGCATTGTCCCATCCACCTAAGCCAGACCCCGTCCCGCCAGGGGCGACATACAATGTTTTACCGCAGGCGGATATTGCGGGAAAAATCATGCATAGAACAAGACTTAAACTTATCCCGAATTTGTTTTCATCACCGAAGACCAACACTGGCGGATAATTCCATACATTTTTACGGTGATTCATTAGGCCTCCTTTATACTATAATATTTACACCATATATTATTAGCTTAACTTCCCATCTCAGATTCAGCCGCTTCGCACAATAATCTAAGCATAATATTAATCTTCTTTTGTTTTCAACAGGCCGACGCCGGCTGAAGTCATTCGAGCCTTTCGAAATACAACATCCTCCGTCAACGGACAGCAGATTTCAAGGCAAACTATTTCGCCCAAATTCCCTTCTACTTTTGACCCGGCGCCCTGCCATATAATGCCTCCCTCCCGGTTGCCAATGCATATATTATTCACTATCAAATTATCGCGCGCTGCGGGACCGGCGACAATAATGCCCCAGGGTTGGGTTTTCTCCAGCCGCACAATCGTACCGCGCGGAAAATCTGATGTCAACGGCTCATCCAGGTAATAGCGAACCGAATGGAACGAACGTCCACCTGCCGCCTGGACATGCAGCCCGGACACCCTGTTTGAGGCAGATTCCATGGCAAGATAACACGGATAAAACTGACGGGGAACGGCATCGCACATCGGCACACTGGCGACATTCTCCACTTGTATGGATTTTGCGCCCTGCCCCACGGCAGTGTACAACTCTGACACATAAATATCCTGATCATCGAAAATACGATTGTTTGAAATCATGCAGCGTTTGGCGTTATACAACGATATACCTGCCGGCAAACTTCGCACCGGCCCCAAATCCCGGCTCGACGGTGATTTGGCGGTGTGATTATTGTATATTATATTGCCGGTAATCACAAAATCTTCTGCACCTTCCCGACCTTGCTGGCCACCTATGCCAACGCTTGTATTTTCATATATTATATTATTTGCAATAATGCAATAATGATCGCCGTCTCGCCGCAGCGGCTCCTCCGCAGAACCGAGGGTGCGTGTTCCCAATTCGCCTATCCCTGATCCATTCCGGTATATCTGATTTTCGGATATGACCAGGCTGTGGTTTCCCATGCACATGTAAATGCCGCTTTCCCAATTACCGTAAATTCGATTGCCGACAATCCGGGAATATGTGCCGGAACCCGCATGAATTCCCTGAGCTGCTCCATAAATATCGCAATTTTCGATCAGAGCCTGGCCGCCCAATGAAATATTGACTTGCACTGCATCATAAACCTGACAATGCTGCACCACGGCGCCACCGGCAAGATACGGCAGACAGCGTGAATTACGGATTGTGTGCGCATGGTAGCCCTTATAAAAATGCTGCCCATCGATTTTCTGCTCTTCTTTATTGCCGTCAAACGCCAGATTCCTGATCACGCTATGCCGCGCGCCCCCGACCAATAAGCCGAAGATATGCATAAGACAGGCTTGTCGGTTAACCAAATAATCGCGTTCAGGCTTCCATTTGTTTCTTGACGCTGCAGCTTTGCGCACTTCGATCAGATAGACTTTATTTCCTTCTATGACTTCGATTTCAGCCCATGCAGATCCTCCGCCTATCAGACCGCTGGAATCCATTAAAGTGAAATACATGCCGGGTTTCAGACGCGAGACATCGTCAACAACCACATAATTTTGTTCCGCGCCCTTGCGCACATCTTCCGTGAGCGTGACTTTGAAATTGGGGCTTTTACGGATTATGCTGCCACGCCCGGCGCCGCTTAAAATCGTACCCGGTTTTAATTGCAACGGCCGGAATATGGGATATGTTCCCGGCGGCACATACACTTCGCCGCCGTCTTCCGGCAGCGCGTCGAGCGCCTCCTGAATACCGCGGGTCAGAGAGGATTCGCCGTCATAATCTGTGGATACGAGGCGCGAATTCCCCGCATATAAATTCAGAACGCATGCAATTATATTAATAAGCAGCGTTGTCCGGCGGATTTTTAGAAATATACTCATCACATGTTCCCTTTCTGCTCACACGTTAGTGTTTATGGAACATTGGCCACATTCGGGTTAATAATTACTTCGTACTGACCGCCAGACGCCGCTGTTCCGGTTCCCGTTAAAACGCCGT
>CAYXEK010000051.1:0-24064 GCA_964463985.1 uncultured Verrucomicrobiota bacterium | reverse complement strand
GACGCCTTTAACCGCCGCCGTCCGACCTTTATGTTCAACATTGAAGGTGTAGGTAAAACCCGTTTTTTCCGGCTGATCAGAGTCCTTTACGGCGGTCAGGATGTACTCGGTGAGCAACAGGGCGTTATCTTCGCCCCGGCCGGGAGTCCGGCCCTGCGCGTTGGTTTTGAAAATCCGGCTCTGGATCAGATCGCAGCCTTCCTGTTCCGCCCGGAACGAGACCGCCGCGTTTTCAACCGGGTTGCCGGCGGCATCCGTGGTTTCCACCACCACATGCCGGCGCACGGACAATTTTGGCCGGTAAATCTTGCCCTTGAACTCGCGCGTGCCGAACACATCGCCCTTGCGCGGCGCATCCCAGGCGCAATCCACCAGGATCAGCCCGTCATCCGACATGTTCAAGGACCAGTTGCAGTCGTTGTTTTCAAAAACGCAATCGGTCAATTCGGCTTTCAGCGATCCGTAATCCATGACTGCCGTGCCGCAGTTCCGGAAGACGCACCCTGACGCCTGCTGGGCGCCGTTCAACAAAGGCACGCCCACGCGCTCGAAAACGGTGTTCCGGACCAGGTAGTCCTTGTTATGACCTGAAGTCATGCCGTAGATGAACTTTTTGACATCGGCGATCCGGGCGCCGTCGAACACCGTGCTGCCGCAGCAGAACATGAACCCGTTTTGCGCATCGCCGATCGGGAAAGCCGGATCCAACGCCGAGATTTCCCCGTAATGCACATATAATCCCCCGCCGAATTGCTCGGCCTTGATCCAGGGCATACGGCCGCAATTCAAGGTATAATGTTCGTTCGACGCGCAGGCAAACTGCAGTTTGGCGGAAATATTGGACGCGCCCGGCAAACCCAGCCGCAAGGCGTTCAGGCGCCGCTCCACCCGCCAGTATAACCCGGTATTCTGCCCGTGGATAAAATACGGGTAAACATAAATGTTGCCGCGCATGATCAACTTTTCGCCGGGCATGGCGGCGCTGCCGACCTGCAGGACGGTTTCCGTGCCGTCATTGGCGCCGATGATGATGTCGCAATCAATGCGGCATACGCCCGAAGTTTCATCGTACCGCACATGCTCCCAGCCGAAGGCGCGGTCGGCCACTGCCAGTTGGCGCAGGGTGCAAGGCCATGCCGGCGGATAATCCGCAATCCTGATCGCCTGGCGTTCTTCGTCAAAAAGGATTCCGGCGAAAACGCTGGCTGAAAAAGCAAAAGCAGACGAAAGCAATAAGGCATGGCGCATGGCGCTATTCTCCCTGGATTCGTGGCGGAATTATTCCTTGATCAATCTTTATCGCGCAAAGACATGTTTTTATTTGGACGCGGAATTTTCACCAATGCCGGCAAGCGGCGGCCGGCGCATAAAACCGGATTCATCAAAGCCAGAAGCTTCTCCATTCCGGCTTTGCCCAGTTTGAAATAATCCGGCCTGGCAATCCGGCGTATCCTGACCGCGGGCGGCAAAAGCTCCATTTCCGGGGCATCCTGGCAAAGGAACGTGAATCCGGGCATCAGGCTGTCATGCTCGCGGGCCAGGACTTCCATCGCGGCGCGGCCGAACTCGCCGCCCTGGGAATACACCGCCCGCGGGTGCCGCGTCCGTAACAGCCGTTGCAAGGGCTTTGCGATATTATCCGCGGGAATGTTGTATTCCGGCGGACGCCGCAGTCCGCGCCGGGCGAATAATTCCTCGAACGCGGCAAACACCTGCCGCGCATCGGGATGGTTGTCGTCGCGTCCCACGAATGCAACTTCCGCGCCGGCATGGGCGATCAATTCCGCCGCACCCTTCAGCATCGCGCCCTGGTAATCGTCCAGCACGACATTTTTCCAACCGGGCAAAGTCCACGAATTGACAACCACCAGCCGGTCATAATGCGCGAAGAAATACTCCGGCGTATCCGGCCGCAGCGCCGGCGGATGCAGCCAGAGCAAACCGTCAAATCCCAGCGCCGCCACATCCGCCAACGTGTCGGCCGGCCGGCGCGCAGTGAAATTGACAAATTGCACCGAGACTTCATGCCGATCAAGCGCCGCGAAGACCCCGGCCAGTTCCTGCTGAAAATTTACGGTGATGTTCACCAGCATGCCGCTGGACATGATCACGCCGATCTTGGGGCACAGCGGCCCGGAATTGGCGGCAGTTTTCCGGGGATTGACAAATGTGCCCATGCCGCGTTTCGGCACGAGATAACTTTCCCTGACCAGGTCTTCCATCGCGCGCCGCACGGTACCGCGGGCGACATCGAATTTCCGGCATAAATCGCGTTCGGAAGGCATTTTAACGGCCCGGCCATGGGCATTCGCCACCTGGTTGATCACGAATTGCCGGATCCGCATGTATTCTGGAACGGGAATGGGCATATCTATTCGAACCACACCGGACTGGACCAGGCCACATGATTGTCAATCTGGGTGGCCCGCACATACCAGTTTCCCGGCGCGGGGTCCTTGATGGTCAAACCGGTTTCGAATTTCAAATCATCCGGAAAGAAACTGCGATATAAACCGCCTTGGCGGAACAACTCGACTTTTTTCAGTTTATGCTCGCCGATAATGGAAATAAAAAACTCCTTGGCGGAACAGTTTGGTTGAATCGAGCCCATCAGCTTGCCGTTGGCGGTGAAGACCAGGCGGAAGCGCGCGTTGGTTGTGCCGTACACATTGCGGCGGCGGTAGGCGGCCAGCAAGGCTTCCCTGGTCAATTCCGGCGCGAACACGGCGGTCAGGCCATTGACGCCGGCATGTCCCTTGTGATCGTCGGAGTTGGCGACAAATCCGTATTTATATCCGTTTTGCAGGAAATAACGACCACAGCGGTCGCGGCGGAATTGTTTGCCCTCCGCCCGGCCGCTTTCCAAAGCGTCTTCACATTCGTAACTGCCATGGTCGGAAAATATTTCCATGACCGGGCAGACCGATTCAATCCCGGCGCGCCATGTATTCTCCGGTTTTTTGCCCGGCGAGTGAAAATGCGGGATGACCATCAAATCTGTTTCCGGCATCTGTTTTACGAAATCGGATGCTTCCGCCAAAGACGGCCGGTTGAGCGCGGCATACGCGGGTGGATTCCTGAAAATGATGCAGATATCGCCGTAATTATCGGTAAGTTCAATCCCGGCAAAAACCGCAAATTCCCCGTCCGCATGGCGCGCCGCCATGTCGTCCAACGTGGCATCCCAGGCGGCCTGGCCAAGATGGCAACTTGGATCGCGAGCGGGTACGTGATGATCCGTAACCGCGAAAAAATCCAGTCCGGCGCGCGATTTTGCAAAATCCATCAAGTCTCGCGGGCGCATATCCATGCCGGAGCGTTGCGAGCAATCCTTGGAATAACAGGAATGCGTATGCAGGTCGCCCCAGTAAATATTCATCCCTTCATAAACGCCATCCATTGCCGGAGTTGCCGTCACAGGCAGTGTTTTGTGGCGGATTTGGATATTTTTGTCGGAATATTCAAAAACCCCCTGCGGGTTGCGCACCGGCGGATCAACCGTTCCGGCCAATTGTGCGGCATCATCCAGCGCCGCCACGTTCCAAAACATGTCCAGGGGCACCAGGAAGGCCTTGTCCGTCTTGCGGATCAAACGCAAGCGGCGCGGAGCGCGCGGCAGAATCGCGTATTCCAGAAGCGTCCCCGCATCCGGCACCGGACGCCGATACCCGTCATAATCGCGCCCGTAGTCCGGCATGCCCTTGTCCTGGGAATCAAAATACCTGACATCCACCCGCGCCTTGTAATTGGGGCGCGGAACCACGCTGCTGACCTTGGTGCCCGGACCGAACCCGCCGGTGGTTTCACCCCAGTGTAATTCGATCACATCGCCCCGTTGCATGCCGGAGGAGAGGTCCAACACCGCCATTCGCGCCGCCTCTCTTGAGGGCGGATGAGCGCGGTCAATAAAATACCGGTAATCCAGGTCCCAGCAGCGCAGACGCCAGGTTATTTCCGGATTATCGCAATATGCCTCTACAAAACCGCTGGCTTCATTAATCATGCGCGTCGGCGCCGACGTTCCCAGCGTGCAACTGAAATCAAACACTATGCGCGATGCGTTGCGGGTATAATCGGGGCCAACCGTCAACCTGATGGAGAATTCCGCCGAATCCCCGGCCAAAACCGAGTCCGGCTGAATGACTGCGGCGTCAAAAACCCTCATTGCTTCCCCGCAAAAACGCAAATGAATAAAACCATTTGTACCATTGTGACCACTTTCGCTAGCGTTGTCAATCCATTTCTGCGCGGCGGCAGCAATCCGGCAATAACGTCATGTCATCGTGATTTTGGCGGGTCGGGTTCCACACCCCTCCGTCGCCGCCACAGCCATAATGCGAATTACTGACCGGTTGGAGGGCGAACCTGCGGTGAGCCGTACGCGTTTGCGCCCGGTCCAGTTTTATTTTGGACCATGCCGACAAAGGCAACGACGTAGGGGTGATTTGCTTTACAGGTCAGGCGCGACCCTGCCATGCCCCTATCCTCTTTCCATCAGGCGCATGGCTCAGAAAAAATTGCGGCGGTCGGGTTTTTGATGGAATTGCAGCATGTATTTGATGCGCTCATCCACCCGCAGACGGTCCGCCGGTTCTTCCCGGTAAAGCCTTCAGCGCCATCATAAAAACTCGTAATGCATCAGGCTGAGGCCGTACAGCGCGGCCGTCTCCACCCGCAGCACCGTTCCGCCGAAACTCACCGGAATGCCGCCGGCGGACTTTAAATATTCAATTTCCGACGGCGCCAGGTCGCCTTCCGGACCGATCACGATCATCAAAGCCGCGCCCGGCGGCGCGGGAAGGGCGGCGGCGGCGGCCTGGCGGAACGGCGCCGCATCTTCCGCCAGAGCGCCGATGAAACAGCGGTGGCAGGCGCGGATTTCGTCGGATAACGCAGGCAAGGCCGCCGGTGCATGCACTTCAGGAATCCAATCGGCTCCGCATTGCCGGGCGGCCTCGCGGGCGATTTTGCGCCAGCGCGCCGTTTTCCCCGCCTGGCGCGCGGCATCGCCGGCGGCGACCACGCGCTCGGTCAACAGCGGCAGCACGGCGGCGGCACCCAGTTCCACCGCCTTCTGCACAATGCCATCCATCAAGTTGTGCTTGGGCAGCGCCTGCGCCAGCATGACCCGCGCTTTCGGCGGCGGTTGGGTTTCCGCCGCCGCAAGGTTCAGGCGCAGCCGGGCCAGCCTGTCGCGTCCGGCAACGGACAGGCATGCCGGGGCGCGCCGGCCGCAACCGTCAAACACGGTCACCGGATCGCCGGGCCTGATGCGTAAAACCCGCAACAGGTGAAGCGATTCCTCCGGGGCCAGCGCCACATCGCCATCCGACCAGGCGGCCGGCGCGAGAAAACATCGCGGTGGCGGATGGGTGTGCATATCTTGTTAATCCTGATCGGAACTAGGCGGCCTGCGGCCACAATCCGGCAGCCGCCGGACCGCCGTTAATCCGGAAAAATCAAACCCGATCATTATTTCGCCGAAAACAAAACCTGGTGGGGCGAGGCGTCCCTGCCGAGCCGCTCTGCTGCCGGCTTCAGCCATGTTTGACGCTGGCGGCAAAATCCCTGGCTTTCCGCTGGAATTGCGCGATTTCCGGATAATTGTTCTCGTTGCAGGTATCCAAAAATTCCTTCAGGCGTTTTTTCTGCATGCCGGACAGGTTCTTGGGAATTTCCAGGTAAACCCGGGCATGCAAATCGCCGCGGCCGGCCTCGCCCGGAACCGGCATGCCTTTGCCGCGCAGCCGGAACACCCGTCCGCTCTCCGTGCCGGGGCTGATTCTTATTTTGGCCATCCCGTCCAGGGTCGGCACGGACACCTCGCCGCCGGTCAAGGCCGCTTCCAGCGGCATTGGCACCTCGCAAAAAAGATCCGCGCCCTGGCGTTGAAAAATATTATGCGGCCGCACGTGCAGCACCACGTACAAATCGCCGGGCGAGCCGCCGCGCAAACCGCCTTCGCCCTTGCCGGCCAGACGCAGGCGCGAGCCGGTTTCCACGCCGGCGGGAATTTTCAAAGTCAGCCGCCGGCGGGTTTTAATGAAACCGGTTCCGCCGCAATGCGGGCAGGGGTGTGTGATGATCTCGCCTTTGCCGTTACAGGAAGGGCAATCCTGCTGCACACGGAAAAACCCGCTGGATACCACGATGACTCCGCGCCCATGGCAATGGCGGCATACTTCCTTTTTCCGGCCGGGTTCGGACCCGGTGCCGTGGCAGACAGGGCATTCTTCCGTAGCCGGCAGTGTAATCTCCCGCTCCGCGCCGAAGGCCGCCTCTTCAAAATCAATTTCAAGGTCAAACCGCAGATCGGCCCCGCGCGCCGGCCGCGTGCCGCCGGCGCCGGAACGCCGGCTGCCGCCGCCGCGTCCGAAAAATTCCTCGAAGATGCCGCCGCCGCCGAACAAATCCCCGAAAATATCCTGCAAATCGGAGGCATGCGTAAAATCCCTTGAAAAATCGAACCCGCCGGGACCGAAAGCGGACTTTAACCCATCATGGCCGTACTGATCGTACTGGCGGCGTTTCTGCTCGTCGCTCAGCACTTCGTAGGCTTCGGACACTTCCTTGAATTTTTCCTCGGCTTCCTTGTTCCCGGCATTTTTGTCGGGATGATATTTCATCGCCAGGCGGCGATAAGCTTTCTTGATCTCCTCCACCGAGGCATTGCGCGCAATGCCCAGCACTTCATAATAATCCCGTTTCCCAGACACTATTTACTCCTCCCGATGTAAAACCAGCAAAGTCATATCATCGTATTGCGGCACATCCCGCACAAAACTCAACAGACTGGCCCGCACGGCGGCCACCATGTCGGCGGCCGCGCCGGCGCCGCCCCGGACCGCGGCTTGCTCCAAGTGGGATTGCCCCCACTCTTCCCTTCGGTTGTTGATCGCTTCCACAACTCCATCGGTGTATGCCAGCAAGGTATCGCCCGGCCCCAGTTGAAAATTGGTTTCCGCCAGGCACTCATTGAAAGTTTCAATATCCGCCAGACCCACGGCTATCCCGGTTGCTTCCAGCGTCTCGGCCTGCTGGGCGCCGGAACGGACCAGCAAGGGACGCGGGTGGCCGGCCCGGGCCATGGCGACAGTGTAGTCCCTCGTATCCATAACGAGGTAAAGCATGCTGATGAACATGTCCTCCTGAATATCCTCTGAAATCACCTTGTTGACCACCTGTAAAACCTGCGCCGGATGCAGGCAGCCGGCGGCGTTGGCGCGGAACACGCTCCGGCAGATGGACATGAATATAGCTCCCGCCACGCCTTTGCCGGAGACATCCGCGATCACCATTCCATAGTGATGCTCGTCCACGCGGACAAAATCATAGTAATCCCCGCCGACCTCCCGCGCCGGCAGGCTGAAGGCGGCGCAATCCATCCCGGCGATTGCGGGAATTTTGGCCGGCAGAAGATTGTTCTGGATTTTGCGGGAAACCTGCAAGTCGGCATCCTGCACCCGTTTCTTATCCAGTTCCGCATTGAACCGGGCGAAGTACACTGTGATGGACGCCTGGTCGGCCAGGGCCTGCAACAGGTTCAGGTCGGACTGGATAAAGGGCGTATCGTCAATCCGGTTGACCAGCGCCAATACTCCCAGCACCGACCGCTTGAACCGCATGGGCACCAGCAGCAGTGTGCGTATCTGCAGCATGGGGTTGTCAAATTGCGGCACCCGCGCATCGCGTTCGGCATCGGAAATCAAAAGCGGCAGATTATGCGACGCCACTTTGCCGATCAATCCCTCGCCCATGACCGCGCGGCGCTCACGCACCAGCGCTTCCAGCCGGCCGGCATCCAGCGCGGCAGGCATGGCCGCCACCTCGTCCGCTTCCGCCAGCGGAGGAAACAGCCCGGAAATGGCGCGCACGCCCAGGACGTTCTCGCCCGGCTCCAGAAAATACACCGCGCCGGCGCGTGCCTTGGAGGCCTGTTGCGCGTAATACAGAACGCGGCGCAGCAGGGTGTCAATCTGAGCATCGGCGCTTTCAGTAAAAACCTCGCTGACATCATGCACAAAATTATAAATTACGTCTTTCTCGTTGAGCAGGCTGTCCCGCTCCAACCGCAGACGGCGCAAACGCCACAGACACAAGCCTGCCAGCGCCACAGCCGACCAGCAAATCCAATGGTTCATCAGAAAACCCATGCTGCTAGTCCTTGCCTTTCAAATCCTTGCGGAGAAAATCCATCACGTCCTTGAATTTCATCAGGTTGGCCGGGTCGGCGCTGATCAGCGAGTCATGCGCTTCCAGCATGTTCATGGCTGCCGCCTGCCGGTCTTGCGCGGCATGCAACAGCGGACAATACTCCGTCGTCCGGCGCAGCAATTCGCGTAATTCATCCGGCGCCGCCCCGGCCAGATAACATTGCAGGATGCGGTCAACTCCCAGGGTTTGGAGGATATCCTGATTTTTTTCGCTGAGATTCAGCACAAACACTCCGGCGCCGCCGCGCTGCTTCAGGCGCGCCGCCAGGCCGGTCATAACCCCGATGAACGTGCTGTCCATCGTTTCGCAATTTTCCATGTCCAGCGCCAGCCGGCCGCAACCGTGCTGCATGGCGCTGGCGCCAAATTGTTTCAAGTCCGCGGCAACAGCGAAAGTCGCCCGGCCGAAGACACGGATGATGGCCGTATTGTCAGCCAGGGCGGCGTCCATTCGCGCGGCATTAGATTTTTGCAGATCGCTCATAATTTCAGTTCGGCGGACGCAGGCCAAGCGTGGTATCCTATTATTTAACGACTTTTGTTCCCTGATCAATTACAACCCCGTCCACTGTTTGATCCGCCGGCGCAATCACCAGCACGATTTCCCCTTTCAGGCGCCGGCCGGCAAAGCGTTCGGCAAACTGCTCCAGCAGTTCCTCCGCCGTGCCCCGCCGGCATTCTTCGTTCAGCTTGGTCAATTCGCGCGCCACGCACATCGGGCGCGCCGGCAGCAACTCCCGGAGTTCCTCCAGGAGCGGCAGCAAACGATAAGGCGATTCAAACAACACCACCGGCAAATCCAACGCAACCAATATTGCCAGGCGCCGGCGGCGCGCGCCGGACTTGCGCGGCAAAAACCCCTCCATGACGTACCCGCCTCCCCCAAACCCGCTCAGGGCCAGCGCCGCCGTCACGGCGGAGGGGCCGGGAATAACCGTAATGTATATACCCGCATCCCGGCAGGCGCGCCCCATGCGCGCGCCGGGGTCGGAAACACCCGGCATGCCGGCATTGGTAACCAGGGCGCAGGATCGGCCGGCACGCGCCTGGGTAATGACAAAATGGGCGCGCGAACTTTCATTAAACCGGTGGCAACTGACCATGCGGGCGCTGATCTGGTAGTGCGTCAACAAATGCCGGGTATGCCGGGTGTCCTCCGCAAGAATATAATCCGCGCCGCGCAACACTTCCAAAGCCCGCATGCTGATATCCTGCAGGTTGCCTATCGGCGTGCCGACAATATACAACCCCGCCTGCATCGCCGGCCCCCCATCATCCACCGCCGCGCACTCCACGCGCGCCCGCGGCGCTTTGAAAAACAAAAGCTATATATACCCTTTGCGCCTGGATTTGACAATATGTTTTTTGTCTCAAGCCAATGCCTCGCGCGCGGCGGCTCGCCCGGCCGCCATAATGGCTTCCGCCCGGTGAAAATCCATGAAACTCACATCATCCAACTTCGGCCGGATCAGCAAATCCGGCGGGTTGATTTCCATCTGCGCTTCGGTAATCTGCGCCTCCATGATCCGGATGGAATTGCCCAAAACGTCAAAAATACCCGGGGTGGCCGACTCCTTTAGCCAGCGGCGCACCGTCCGGCCCAGCGGATTGTCCGCCGCCGCCAGCCGCTGTCGCGCCTGCCGGAGAATTTCACCCGCCCGCTCCTTCGTTTCCCGCGACAAAACCGCCGCGGAAGGCGGGTCGTCCGGCGGCGGCAATTTTGCCTCCGCGGCGGGGGCGCCCCGAAAATGATTCACATCCACCGCCACGACATAATCCGCGCCCATGTCCCGCGCCACGCGCACCGGCACGGGATTGACCAGCCCGCCGTCCACCAGAATCTTGCCGCCCGTCTGCACGGGCGTGAACATTCCGGGGATGGCAATGCTGGCCCGCACAGCCGCCACGACCTCGCCTGACGCAAAAACATGTTCCCGTCCGGTCAGGATATCCGTCGCCACGGCCCGGAACGGCACAGCCAGGTTTTCAATGCGCTCGAATCGGACATGCGACTGGACAAATTCCTCGATCTTCCGCCCATCAATCAGGCCGGAACGCGGGAAGGTGATGTCCAGAAAATAATAAATCATCTGGCGCCAATCCAGCCGGCGCGCCATTTCCCTCAACTCCGGCAACCGGCCGGCGGCGAATACCGCGCCCACCAGCGCGCCGATGCTCGTGCCGGCCACCATGCCGATCTGCAAGCCTGCCGCCTGCAACTCCTCGATCACGCCAATGTGCGCCCAGCCTCGGGCCGCGCCGCTTCCCAGCGCCAGGGCCACCCGCCGCGGACGGCGTTTGCTCCAGAATTTATGCATGCGTCCCTCCTGATGCCGCCGGTCAACCGCAAACAAAAGCTGCGCGCATTCATCCCGGCGACCTTGCGCCCTGGTTCTGACTCCCGCGCAGCTTGCAAAAGTCCCGACAGCCCCGCCGGAGCCGCCGGTCCCACGTCAGCGGTGAGGCGGAGGTATCCCGTCGCCTCCACCGCCTTGTTGGGGCTTGGTCTCTGCTCTCATCCAAATCGCTATCGGGATCGGGTTCGATTGGGGTCCCGTCGTAGGCCGGCGCCTCTTCCCGGACCTGGGATCCTCTTCTGCCCAGTCGGCTCAGCATCGCCGCCATCCGGCCTACTTTCGGCGATGTTCAACGGTATCGATTAACTGGCGCACAGCCATTGGTCACGCGCCACACAATGGATGCCCTCCAGCGTCGCGGCTTTCCCGTAGACCCAGACGACATAAGTGATCGCAAGGCGATAGACGTCCAATCGCTCGTGTCCGAGTGCCATTAGCGTTTGTTCTTCTTCTCCTTCTTTCGATCCCGATTCCGATAGCGATGGCGATCCCGATAGTGATAGCGATCGTTCCTTTTCTGACCACAACATCCATGACAACCTTCAATGCCGTATAAAACCAGAACTTTACCCGGATCGCAATCACCGAATTCCGGCATGATTCAAAACGGGTGCCGGAAGGCTCATCACAGATTCGCCCTCCAGGGATATTCCTGCCGCACAGCATTACATGCTGTCGCCGACTTGAAAGCGCCTGAATGCGCCGGCTTGGACGCATCGTAAACAAGCAGCAGAATATCGAATGTCGAAGCCGGATTTCATCGAGCCCCGGGTGGATGCCCCGCGGCCTGCTTGCGATACCGAACCGGTGATGATGCATGCGAACGTCTGACCGCTCGCGGCAGGAGTAGGCGCGCCCGAATACGGCAAGGTAGAGCCGCTCTTCACTTATTATTTGGCGTTCATCACCCGCAAAGGAAGCCTGACATGTTTTTCAGTTCAAACTTGACATTGCCGCACGGATGAGTTGCTTTCATTAGAATCCCACAGGATGCTCAGACTGTAGGCTGCAGGCTGTAGACTACAGGATAACCGCGGATTTCAAGCATCGGATCGGAAAACACAGTTCCGGTTTTTTGCCGATGTTTTTGGGGTTTTAACGTGCAGCCTACACCCTAACGCAGGTTAAAGATCATGCCCTGCAATAGATGCTCATAACACCCCATGTCACATTTGCGGAATAATCGGTCAATCCGCGCGCGACCATCCAGATCAAAGGCATTGGACATCCATGCCTGGTTGGTCCCGGCATTGATGCAGGGTGAGCCGGCAGCCAGCCGGTAGTTGCCGGAAGCGTAATCCACAAAACCGGGCGCATTGGTGATGTTGCCGTTTTCGGAATTGGTGAGCACCGGACTGCAGGAATAATGCACCAGGGCGATGAAAGCCGCATCGTCAGCCATATCCGGATAACTCGTGCCGGCCGAATTCGACGCCACCACGCAATTGAAAACCGAAACACCATTGGTAAGCTTCATGCCTCCATAATACGTCAGGGCGGAATTGCCGGCAATAGTGCATGATTCCACCCGGGCATCAAATGGATTCGGCCCGGCGATGGCGCTGTTATTGACGCCAAAAAATAATCCACCGCCCTGCCCATCTGGATAGTTTGCCTGATTATCGGTTATCCGGCAATTCTGGATGACGACGCAAGCGCTGCCGGTGCCGACGTATATCCCGGCGCCTTTGCTGCTAGAGTCCTCAAGGCTATTGCTGATTATCTGACAATTGTGAAACAGCGCCGTCCCATGCGTATAAATCCATGCACCGCCGCCGAATTGGCAAGAGGTGCCGCCATTGCCAATAATTCTGGTATCCACCACTTCAAGCCTCCCGGAGGAGGGTGGGTATTGATTGTATCCATCCGATATCCCCGCGCCATAAGTATCACCGAGGGAAGCGGCAACAGCCTGGTTGCCCTCAATCACGCAATTGCTTATCATGGCGCCGCCGGATGCTGCCGACCGGTGAACATGAATGCCGGCGCCGGTATTTTTCGTCTTATTGTTGACGATATGACATTTTTGGATTGTCGCATATCCTGCGACAGACACACAAATCCCGCCGCCAGTACATTCCGAGGCATTGTTGCTGATAATCGAATCCGTAATCAGCATGCCCGGCCCGGAAACAAAGATTCCGCCGCCGTTTATAGCAGTGCCTGAAACATAGTTGGCGGATATGGTGCAGTTGGAAATCACGCCATTGGTCGCTTTGGAATAAACACCTCCGGCGTATGTTGGAGAGTAATTGCTGTGAATTGTGCAATTCAACAGACTGGCGCCGCCATGATCGCCGTAATAATCGCCAAACATAATTCCACCGCCCCCCATGCTGGCGCCATAAGCGCAGGCATTGTTGGAAATCCAGCAATTGCGCATGACGGCATTGGAATTCCACAACGCCGCGCCAGCACCATTGCGTGCTTGGTTGTTTCGGATTATGCAGTTGGTCACCAACCCGGCTTCCACCAGCATCCCGCCGCCAAATGCATATTGATGAGCAGAAGAATGAATTGGATATCCCTTCTCCACTGTGAATCCATCAAACACCGCGCCGGCGCTTTTGACCCGGACGCAGCGGGTGGAATGACTCACATCCGGATACATGGTGGTAATCACCACCCCGGTCGGCGCGTTCATACCGCGGACAATTATGTCATTGGTAATATAAACATTGACAGTTTGGGTGTAAACGCCGGGATTGACCATGACTGTATCACCCGCCACCGCCTGCGCCACGCCCTGACTGATGGAGAAATACGGATTCCCAACCGAACCGTTGCCGGTGGAGTCATTGCCGGTCGTCGCCACATAAATCGTGGTTTGCGCGAACAAACCGGGTGATACCAGGAAAAACAGGCCGACTAATTTGATTAACTTCATATCCACCCCCTTTTAAAAACCAAACATTAACAAACGATTTTCCTCCCGGTTGCCATCTGCGGGCTTTTATTTATTTTCGCGGCCTAGTCCGCAAAAACAATCAGCAGCTTTCAATTCTCCAGCCAGTTTTGCCGCCCGGGCCGGATTTTCAGCAAAAAACAGAATAAATTTCAATGTGCTGCCGCGGCCTTTCGGCAAAATCAACCGACCTTGATTGGTCAGGCGAATGCCCCATACGCCTTTGACCCCGCCATTGTTGAATATCTGCGCGCCGGTATCGTTAAGATCGGCGAGCAGGCCGATTCCACCACGATCATTTATCTTAAAATACACCCATCCGGCCGGCGCAATCAAGGAACTTATGCCACGCGGAGGTAAATCAAATTTTCCCTCAGCGTTGAAATAAGACGGGCCGGGCGCCGGCAACGTCCAGAACTGGTAACAATCCCCGAGTTCCCTTGACAAGTTGACCAGCCGGCTTTCCACGGCCACGGCCGGCAGTCCAGCGCGCATATAAAACAAATTGACCCATTCCATTCGCTTGCCGTCACTTTCACACAAGAATGAATGCTCAACCAATTTGTCGCTGGCATCATCGCGCAGAACGCTCAATCCTTCCGTCCGCATACGCCGTTTTATACCGGGAAATCCCGCTCCGATGGTGATTTTACCGGCCGGCGTATCCAGAACAATGCCGGAGTATGCCGACCTGATATTTGCCGTCATACCCGTTGTCGAAATGCTGATGCCCCAGTGATCGCCCGGCTCTTCCGTCATGCTCATACTGAATTGCGCGGCGGTATCCGCCGCGGCAACCAGGGCGCAACACAGCAGGCTGATTGTCATGGTCCATTGCATATCAATCAAAACTCTCCCCGGTAATTGCCAGCAGAATTGGAACGCCCATGCCGGTGGAATTGAAATTAACGCTTTGAATTATCCTTTCCGGTTCGGGATTTACCCACTCGATGCTATATGTGGCGCACTCATTCATCCCCTCGCTGCCTTGCGGACCAATCCAACCCGAAACAGCTTCCGGCAATTCTTTTTCAATAGACCAATCGTAAATATTTTTGCCGCTGATCAGATCCAAAGTCTGTGAAGTGAACAACACCTGCGCGGCGCCAACGCTTTCGCCATAAATGAACTCCAGGTCGGCAACTTTGACCTCGCTCTTCGGCACATACGCGCCGGAAACGAGCAGGAATAATTTTTTCAACTGCCGGCCAATCTTGATGTTTTTCACCGACCGGGGCAGGAAATCAGTCCGACTTTGAATCGGCCCGGCAAGCACAACGCAAGATTTGCCGTTGTTTTCTTCCGGATTGATAATTTCGAAATCAACGCCCTTGATCGAAATAGTTCCGGTGGGAATGTTGCGCATGTCCTTGATCGGGCCCTGGTCCGTCCACCCGCCCTTGCCGTCCCGCGCCGCTTCATCCTTGAATCCCATGTTGACATATGGTTTCAAATCAACAAAAAAAGCCTTGTCCCGCATAAACTCCAGTTTTTTGGCGGAGGCGTCATCACCCGCCAACTGTGTTTCCGCGGCATGGTCCCCGCTCCAATCGTTCAGGACGTATTCAAACAGATTGATGAGGTACTTGGTCGCCACCGAATCCGTACCGAACCGGTTCAATGCCTCCAACTGACTGATCAGACAAAGCCCTTTGCCGATCCGCATCTCGGCGATTCCAGATCCCAATTTGTAATTGTTCAATTGGATGACGGACTGGCCGGCCCCGGACAAGGGCACAATTGCCGAAGACACAAACCATTTATCCATGATATCTTCCGTCCGCCGTCCATTCCACATGAAGAAATCATACCGGGCAAGCCCTTTGAATAGCGGATAATCCGGATTCAGCATTTCCGTGCGGAATCCCCCTGTGCGCCGGCACTGGGCGATCCGGCCGGAAATATCAAAGGGCATGTTGTCCTGTTCAAGGCAGACAACCCTGCCGCCATTTTCCAACCATTGCATGAAAGACTCGCCGGCCAACCCGTCCTTCCACGAATGAGGCGGCATGAAGAGGATTTTATCGCCCTCGATTTTATTCAAATCATCCAGTTGTGCGCAATCAATTCCCAATTGCGCAAAAACATCCGAACAATGCCGGACGGCCGCGGAGTCCGGTGATGTCACCGGCGTAAATAAAACCGCGGCATCCGTGGTCTTTACCCGGATATCCGCCGGATTCAGCGCGTAAAAATCATAATTGGCCCAATTGGAGCTTTTTTCCACGCCGCTGGCAAACACTTTTAATGTCATCCGGTAATGATCCGTTTTGATTGTTTCCGGCAATTTGATTTGCAGGGGGTATGTCCGCATTTCCGCAGGTTTAAGCGCGCCAACCGTGATTTCCGGTGAACTCCATACCGATGCGCCGTCTTTTTCCATTGATATCCGCACGGTGACATCAACTACGTCATTCAAGGTGTCGTTCATGACATATACGATCTCTTCATATTGCCGGCCGGCGACAAGATTGCGGTTCAATTTGCCGTCGAAACAGGCCAGCAACGGCTGCAATGCCGCGGTAATGTAATCGGCGGCCGGCTGGTTGATTTGCAACCGGTTTTGCCCGCTTTCGCGATTGGGAATCCGCCCTCCAAAAGCAAGTTCAAACAAACGCGTATAGCAATCGGCAAACCCGGCGATCCATTGCCGCTGCCGACGATACAATTCAAACAGGCGTTTAATATGGACGGCGTTGGCCTGCCGGCGTCCGGCAAATGTGGCCAGTTCGATGAAAAAACATTCCAGACGCGAGGTATAACCGCTATACCCGGGTATTTTGCCGTGTACGCTTGCGCCAAATGTGTCAACAAACCATTGCTTGTCAAATTTGCCGCCGGAATGATGCCCTGCGAAATATTTGTCATAACGCGGATCCCATCCATGTCCGGCAATCGGAATGACCGTGCCGCCGACTTCGCCGTTCATAACGGCGCGCGGCATGCCGGCATCGAGCGCGTATGCTTCATAAATCTTCTTGAAACTCGTCCGCAATGAGGGATCATCATCAACCTCCAGCGGCGGATACCAGGAATATTTATGAATATCGTAATAATCTCCGTCCGCCGGCTTGCCTCGCGCCTGATTCCACAAATCCGAGCCGACTTTGGCGAGTGATTCGTCCGTGGGCGCCCGCCCGGAACAAGGCGCCACGGGCCGCGTGGGATCATATTCCCGGAATGCCGCCACCACCTTGTCCAGGTAAGGAGTAAACGATGTGAATCCGTATTTTTGCCGGAAAACATCCGAATCCAACCGGCCATCCCAGATTTCATTTCCTCCATCGCGGATGACCACGCAGGGATGATTATATAACTTAAACAGGCGGTTGCGGATACTCTCCCGCATTCTGGGCGTTAATTCTCCGGACTGAAAATCATAAACATTCGTCATCCAGTTGAGCCTGCTGGTATTGCCATACAGCTCCAGCAGGTATTCCTTGCTTGATTCATTATCGTAAGGTTGCGGAAATTCATCAGAAAACATCAATCCCAATTCATCGCCCATCTGGTAGACGCATTGCGGCATGAGAGTTGAATGCGGACGGCACAAATTATAATGCGATTGTTTCATGATGGAAAAATATTTCCACATCTCATCGGCGCGATTGAAATTGCAGAGCGCAAAATTGAATTTGAAATCCTCAACCTGGATGCCGCGCAACATCACATCCACGCCGTTCAGTTTAAATAGATGCTTTCCCACCTTGAAATCACGATATCCAAACCGCTCCTGCCCAAGCACGGCGCCATTTGAGTCAACCACCTCAAAATGATATAAAAACGGGTATTCGGTCGTCCATTGCACCGGATGATCAAGCGGAACAACCAATTCCATTTCATTCACACCCGGCTTCAGGGCAAATGATCCAACCGGATGTTTAAACGGCTCCTTGCCGCCGGCATCGGCCAGCTTGTATCGCTCCGAACGCCATGGCTTTATGACCGCGGTCAATTCGACTTCAGTTTCACGTCCCATTGTGTTGTCAATAAAACATCGCGCGACAATGTCCGACTGCGCCAACCGCGGCGTAATCAGAGCGCGCGTCAGATTTACCGCCGGACGCGCCTCCAAAAATATTTCCTGCCAGATGCCGCCCCAGCCGGGAGCATTCTTGTGCCGGAGAACAATGCCATCATCATACACACGTACCGCCAGTGTGTTTTCGGCATCCGGCTTCAGGCTGTCGGTAATGTCCAATTCAAAACTATTTGCAGACGCAAGAAAGTGCTTTTGATTATATCCCGAGCTGTTGCGCTGCAAATTCCTGTGTTCACCGATTTTTTGTCCGTTCACATATATGACTGCATCATGGTCTATCGTTTCGCAATGCAAAATGACCCGCCGGCCTTGAAACTCTTCCGGCAATCGGATTTCTTTGCGATACCAACCAATCCCGCCCAGCCAGAATTCCCGGATTTCCTTCGGACTTAGAGGAGGAACTTTTTTAATGTCCGGTTCCAAAATCATGTTCCATTGATAAGGAACCGGCTGATGAAACCAGGCGGAATCATCAAAATCCGGTTCGGCAAATCCGTTTTTTACTCCATAATCACTTTCCGGCAAAAAACGGGTATTGCTCAGTTTGACGAATTTCCATGCGCCATGCAGATACATCCGCGGTTTTTTGTCATGCCACATGTCGAATTTATCAGGCGGCAATTCGGCGCGGTAGAACTCGTCTATTTCTTTTCCGGTCATTTTACCGGCGCTGTAAAATCGCGCATCCGTGATTATCCCCACATCAGCGGCGGACAATTCCACGCCATAAACCGCATCCAGCAATGCAAAACATGCAATTAAAAACAATCCTGTGATTTTCATTTCGTCTCAATCCATTCTTTTATAAATGATTTAATTTTCACATGGCAACCTTTTTTACCGGCCATCATTTCCAAAAGCATTTTACCGGCGGTTGCGCCGGTCTTTTCCAACGGATAAACAATTTCATCAAATGGGATGTTTTTATGCTCCGCAAACAAACGGCAATTGCTCCGGGCAACAAGATAATAGTCCTTTTTGAATTTCAGATGTCTGCGCGACGCCCAGTCATGAACGGACGGCAAAGAGAGATAATGCGGGTAAACCGCACGAAAACCTTTTTTCATCAGGGCAATTACCGGCGCCGGATTGTTGCCCGCCATCATCCGAACCTTAGCTCCGGATATGCCGCTTTCGCGGAAGACTGATTCCATGCCGCGTATAATGGCCCCGGCGTCATCGGGAAAAACGGCTGCAGCATATATCATTTCGGTAAACCCGGCTTCGAGAAAACGCCCGGCAACCTTACGGCCTTCGTCCTGATAATCCAGCAGCACCGAACCGATGGTTTCCGGCAAATCGGACAATCGGCTGTTTTCCGGCATTCCCACCGTATTCGACACGGCCACCACCGGCAGCTTTGAAGCGGCCATTTCTACCAGCCGCTTCCATTCCGGAGAAAACCAGACTATGCCGTCCAGACGCAGCGAAAGCGCTTCCCGCGCCGCGTTCTGATTGTCCATCAGATTCAAATTCACAATCAGGCAATTCTCAGGCATCAAGGATTTCATAGCCCCGATCATCTGGCCAATATAGTTGTAATCGTAATGGATCAGATGACCATCGCTGAAAACCAGGCCGATGACCTTCCGGCCGACATAGCCCGAATCCCGGTTGACAAACACGCCGACCCCCTTGCGCGCAATCAGAAGACCCTTGTCCAGCAGATCTGATATCGCCAGCCGGACAGTCGGCCGGGTGACGTCAAACATCCGGCACAATTCGTTTTCGGAAGGAATTTTGTCGCCCACTGCGCCTGCGGCAATCCGGCGGATGATATAGCGGCGGATGCGCATGTAAACGGGCGCCGACAAATCGCTCATAAGCTTGATGATTTCTTTTTCTCGCAAAACATTACAAGTATTTACATGTGGAATATACAAGCTATTACAAGCTTGTCAAATAAAATATTCAACGCCAACATCAAGTTCCGGCAATTCACTCAAACCGGCGTAAGGTTAATTCCCGAGCCAGTTTTAAAAGTCTCGGACGACGCGGAAGCCGTCCCTCCAAAATGCAAAATCACCCCATTTTTGGAGGGTCGGGTTTCACCCCGACCTTTTTATCAGGTCTTTTGCAATTGGCTCAGTGAAATAAAATATTTAAGCTTTTCTGAAAAATTTTCGCACACCTGCCACTCGTATCCGTGACAATTAAACCCATTCGTTGACAATTCACCCCTTATGCAATATATTGTCCCTGTTTGTCCATGCCAGGATAAAACTATATGGAACTGAATGTCAAGGAAGCCGCCAAATTGATGGGGGTTTCTGAAAAAACCATCTATCGGTGGATCAAGCGCAACAAGCTGCCTGCCTTCAGAATTAACGACCAGTACCGTTTCAACCGGGTAGAAATGCTGGAATGGGCCACCTCGCAGCGGGTTAATGTTGCCGCCGATTTGTTTTGCGACGCCAGCAAAGAGCAGCCCGCCATATCGGGTTTGGAAGAATCCTTGCGGGCCGGCGGCATTCATTATCGTGTGGGCGGCCGGGACAAATCATCGGCCCTTAAATCAATCGTGGAAATCATGCCGCTGCCCCAGGAGGTGGATAAAACATTTTTACTGCGGGTGCTGATAGCCCGCGAATCCATGGGCTCGACCAGTATCGGCGACGGCATCGCCATTCCGCATGTGCGCAATCCGATCGTCCTTCACGTGGAGCGTCCGGTTGCAGCCCTGTGTTTTCTGGAACACTCCATTGAATTCGGCGCTTTGGACGGCCGGCCGGTGCATACACTGTTCGCCATAGTCAGTCCGACGGTCAAAGCCCACCTGAACCTGCTGGCGCGGCTGGCGTTTGCGCTCCGGCAGCCCGCTTTCAACAACCATATTTTGCATCAGGGATCGCGGGATGAAATTTTCGCCGCGGCGCGAGGAATTGACCAGATGTTACAGAAGCGCGCCGCAGCCGCAGCCGCGTCGGAGAATGGCATCCCATGACCTTGTTCATGCTCGCATTGGCGGTCTTGTTTGCGGGAGGCATCCTCTGTCTGGCAACCAGCGGGCGCCCGCGTCTGGCGCGCTGCGTGGGCTCGGGCGTTACAGTGATCGGCTGTCTTTGCGGATTGGGACCGGTTGTTGCGGCGCTGGCGGGAACCCCCGCTCATACATGGCGCCTGGCATGGACCATTCCCGGCGGCTCGTTTTTCGTTAGCCTGGACGCTCTTTCCGCCCTGTTCGCGCTGCCGATCATCATCTTATGTCCGTTGGCGGCCATTTACGGCGCGGCTTACCTGCAGCCTTACGCCGGCCGGAAGGATTTGGCGTCTTCCTGGTGCTGTTTTAACCTGCTGGCCGGCAGCATGCTGCTGGTAACGGCGGCACGCAATGCCATGCTGTTTCTGCTGGCCTGGGAAATCATGTCGCTGGCTTCGTTTTTCCTGGTGGTATTCGAACACGAGCATGCGAGCGTCCGGCGCGCCGGCTGGACTTACCTGGTGGCCACTCACCTGGGCACTGCCCTGCTGCTGATGATGTTCGTCCTGCTCGGCCGCCACGGGCATACCCTGGACTTTGACGGATTTGCGGGCGCGGCGCCGGAATTCGCCGCTGCAATTTTCCTGCTGGCGCTGGCGGGTTTCGGGACCAAGGCCGGATTCATCCCCCTGCATGTCTGGTTGCCGGAAGCGCATCCCGCGGCGCCATCGCATGTTTCCGCGGTGATGAGCGGAGTCATGATAAAAACCGGCATCTATGGATTGCTGCGCACGCTGACTTTTCTCGGACCGCCGCCGCCCTGGTGGGGCTGGACCCTGGTGGGACTCGGCTGCATATCCGGCATACTGGGCGTACTGCTGGCGCTGGCCCAGCATGATTTGAAACGCCTGCTGGCTTATCATAGCGTGGAAAACATCGGGATTATCGCGCTGGGCATCGGGGGCGGTCTGCTGGGGATAAGTTACGCCAGTCCGGGCCTGGTTTTCCTGGGATTCGCGGGCGCATTGCTTCACGTAATCAACCATGCCTTGTTCAAGGGGCTTTTGTTTCTCAGCGCCGGATCGGTCCTGCACGCCGTCGGTATCCGCGAAATTGACCGGCTGGGCGGATTGCTTAAGGCCATGCCGGCCACGGGGACGATGTTTTTCATCGGCGCGGCGGCTATTTGCGGCCTGCCGCCGCTGAATGGATTTGTGAGCGAACTCCTGATTTATCTCGGCGCCCTGAGTGCGCTGGCGCAATCCGCGCCCTTGCCCGCTTTGTTCATGGCGGGCGCAGTGATGCTAGGCGCACTGGCGCTGATCGGCGGCTTGGCGGCGGCCTGTTTCACCAAGGCTTTCGGCGTGATGTTCCTGGGCGAAGCGCGCTGCCCGGATGCGCTTAATGCGCGCGAGTCCGGCGCGGCCATGCGTATCCCCATGGCAACCCTGGCGGTGCTTTGCGTCCTGGTCGGGCTCTCCGCGCCCTGGCTGCCGGAAATTTTAAGGCCGGCGGTTTCACTTCTGGCCGGCGCCGCTGCCGGCACGGCCCGGACTGTCGGCGCCGGAACCGCGGCAGCCTTGGCTGCCATTCCCTGTTCGGCGCTGGCAGCGGCCTTGCTGGCCGGCATCTTGTTCTGGGCGCGCCGCCGGTTGCGGCTACGCCGGCCGGACGCGCTGTCCGTCACCTGGGATTGCGGTTATGCCGCGCCGACGCCCCGCATGCAATATACCGCCTCATCTTTTGCCGAGCCTATCGCACGGCTTTTCAAACCCTTGCTGCGCACCCGTTTCCATGAGGAGACGCCCGCCGGGTTGTTCCCGGATGCGGCCTCCTGGTCCACGCATACGCCGGACTTCTTTCACGAGCGTGTGTTCGGCCGGTTATTCAAGCTGGCGGAAAATCTGCTGGCGCGCGGCCGTCTGCTGCAGCACGGCCGGCTCAATCTTTACATTTTGTACATTGTCCTGGCATTGTTGAGCCTGCTTTTATGGAAGTTGATTTGACATGCAAGTATTGCCATCACATTTCGGCCTCATGCTGGCCGGTTTGATTCTGGCGCCGCTGTTGCCGGGGATCATCAACCGCACCAAGGCGCTGTGCGCCGGGCGCCGCGGCGCGCCCCTGCTGCAGTTGTATTACGACCTGTTTAAATTGCTGCAGAAAAACGCGGTTTACAGCCGCACCACCACCTGGATTTTCCGGGCTAATCCCGTGGTCAGCCTGGCGTCGGCCATCGTCGTCCTGGCCCTGCTGCCGGCGGCGCGGATAGAGGCGCCGGTGTCATTTGCAGGCGATTTTATCCTGCTGGCTTACGCGCTGGGATTGGCGCGCTTCCTGACGATCCTGGCCGCGCTGGATACCGGCTCCAGTTTCGAAGGCATGGGCGCCAGCCGCGAGGCCCAATTCGCCGCCCTGGCAGAGCCGGCCCTGATCGTAGGGCTGGGCGCGCTGGCTTGCGCCACCGGACGTGTTTCCCTGTCCGCCATTTTCGGAACGCTGAACGCCGCGCCCGCCGCCGGATTACCGGCCCTGATCTTGCTGGCATCGGCGTTTCTGATTGTTTTCCTGGCGGAAAACTCGCGCATACCCGTGGATGATCCCAATACCCACCTGGAATTGACCATGATTCATGAAGTCATGGTGCTGGATTATTCCGGGCCGGACCTGGCCATGATTTTGTACGCTGCCGCGCTGAAAATCTGGCTGCTGGGAGCCCTGATTGTCAACCTGGCGCTGGCATTTACCGACTGGCGCGGCGGCGCGCTGGCGGCGGCCTTTGCCGCCGGCATGGCGCTCCTGGCGGTGCTGGTGGGACTGATCGAATCATCCATGGCCCGCCTGAGTCTGCTTAAAGTGCCCCGCCTGCTGGGCGGAGCGCTGGTGCTGGCCGTACTGGCTTTTTCCCTGATTGCGAGGGCAGCCTTGTGAATGCTGCGGCCGATATTCTGCTGGTCCTGCTGATTTTGTCCAGTTTCGCGCTTTTGAATTCCAGCCGGCTGGGCGCCAGCATCCGCCTGGCAGCATGGCAGGGCATCCTGGCCGGGCTGCTGCCGGTGGCGATGAGCGGGCGCGAAGTTTCGCTCCGCATCCTGGGCACGGGGGCGGTGATGATTGCCATGAAAGGACTGGTCTTTCCGCGCCTGCTTTTCCGCGCGCTGCGCGCTTCCGACACCCGCCGGGAACAACAGCCCCTGCTGGGATATATGGCTTCGCTTATTTTCGGGGTCCTGGCGCTCCTGGGCGCCTTCTGGCTGGATGCGCGCCTGGACTTGGCCGGCCAGGCCGTCCCACGCCTGGCCGCGCCAACCGCCATGGCCATGATGCTCACCGGCCTGTTTTTAATCGTTACGCGCCGCATTGCCCTCAGCCAGGTAATCGGGTTCCTGGCGCTGGAAAACGGGATTTACGCCTTCGGACTGGCGGCGGTGGGCGATGTGCCGGTTTTGATCGAACTGGGAGTATTAATGGATATTTTCGTGGCGGTGTTTGTCATGGGCATCGCCATTTGCCATATCAACCGCGAGTTTGACCATATGGATTCCGACCGGTTGACGTCGTTAAAAGGTTAACCCTGAATCCGTGATGAGGTCAGTATGCCGCAGATGCGAGGCGCGAAGGATGAAG